>CACZDG010000066.1 GCA_902779865.1 uncultured bacterium | reverse complement strand
ATCGCGCTTACGCTTGCAACCTTCATGGAACGCAGGCACCCCGTAGCCATTGCCGAAACTCCCCGTAGGCAAGCCCCTTACCATGCGCATGTCCGGGGGGGTACCATGCGCATGGTCGAGGGGCTACCATGCGCATGTCCGAGTGGCTACCATGCGCATGTCCGGGGGCGTACCATGCGCATGGTCGAGGGGGTACCACGCGCATGATCATGGTGAGTTTTGGTTGGCATATGGAAGTGACGTATGGTATAATGAGCGCAAAAAAAGTTTCGGCAAGGAGGTTTACGTGTTTTTGGACAATTTAATTTCAAAGGTGTCAACATGTATCGGTGACGTGCTTTGTACGTCGGTACCAGGCGTGTTTCTGGCATGCGCTTGCTCTTCCCCTAGCGTGACCGTTGATGTTAAAGATACTACACCTCCAAAACCTCGTGGAGATGAACTGTCAGAAGCTCTATTTGACAATCTGAGAGCGTACTGTCGAAAGCGAGACGCTCACGATCACGCTCCCGACGTTCATCGTGGAATAAACGCCATCCACATCACAATGCAAGCCCCCTGCAACCAGTTTGCAGAGGGCTCGTTTCATTCTCGCAATCTTGATTTCCCGTCTCACCGCCCGCGACGTTTTACAGTAGGCGGTGGCAATACCGAACACCTTGATCAACCATCTGAGAGCGGCTTCGTTGCCTTCGAGACGTACCGTTGGACATGCCTGAATATTGAAAACAAGGTAGAATCACTCGTAATATTGAAACTAACGACACAAAACAGGCCTCTTTTTACCCGACTCTGGAAAAGCCCTTCTTAACTGGCTTTTATCGTCCATGTGTTACAGATGCCGTGTTTCAACCGTTCCGCACCATAATATCGTGCATCAATCCGGCTGCTTGAAAAACATAACTTGCAAATTTTGATACAAAGCATTTGTCAATTATCGTTCACAAGTCATCTGCCTCTCCAAGTTTTGGTGTTTTATATGTTCTGCATGGACAATCAACCTTCCGGCGTGCCAGGTCTGAGTTCTCGCTGCGCTTCAGGGTGATGACGGAATTCATCCCGCCCACATTGAATTTTCTTATTGTGTCGGTCAGAATTTCCGCACAATCTCATACAAGAATGTGGCGTCGGACGTGTCGCGCGCCGTATTGGCCGTGAACGTGAGCGCCTTTCCGTCCCATGACGACGGAACTTCGCAACGACGCGAACCGTCGGCGCGGAGTGCGTAAACGCACGGTACGGCATTCCCGTCAAGCCGGATCGAAACCAACGCTCGCCCGGCACGCATCAGGTGCGGAAGCTTTCCCCACTTGAGCAGCACCTTTCGTTCTTCGTCAGCGTACGTCACACCTTCATCCTGAACGTCCGTCACGTGCGTGAGGAGCAATCTCCCCGACCGCACCACAGGCGCATCGTCGAGCGCACTCACCCACACTGCCGCCGGCGCGCCAGAGATGTCTGCGGAAAGCGCTCCCGCCGTGTGGTGTCCCGACTCCGCGAAGAACCCTTGCGTGCGCGGCGTATCGACGACGAACGTTCCCTCATCGCGCGAGATGGCGACCTGTCCATCGCCCATCCGGCGTCCGGACGCAAGCGCCTTGAAGTAGTCGGCCTTGAGCGAACACGACTTGGGGAACTCCACGCCGTCGTGGGCGAACTTGGGTTTTCCGTTCCCAACCCATGTCCCAAACCTATCGTACCATCCGAACCACATTTCCTTGATGTCGGCGTGTGGGCCGACGCCCAGAGTCGTGCGCACCTTCGATTCGGGGATCGTCACGGCGAACGTCCTCTTCAGGGGCGTCATGTCGCGCCGCATGTAGAGCGTGAGCGCGGCGCGTTCCGTCGCGCGCTGGAGCGGGTCGCGTGCGACGTCGAAGTACGTCATCGGCTTCGATTCGAGGACGCCGTCGTGCGAATGGCTCCACGCAAAGCGCCAGATCGCGTCGTATTCCTGCAGCGCGGCCTGTGCGCCGAGCATCATCCCGCCGACGCCGCGGAACTGTCCCGGACCAGAGTAGTTGAACTCCGAAATCGTGAACGGACGGTCCAACAGGCGGTGCCGCGCCACGCCTTCGAAACCCATGCTTGCGCGGCGGACGGGATTCGCGTTCGGACACTTCGACGGAAGGTTCCACCGCTTCTCGAGGAACTGCGGGTGGTCGATGTAGAAATGGTCGTCAACGTAGTCGTAGCGCGTTCGCACGAGCTGGTACGCGATGGGGTTTCGTCAGCACGACATGTCCGTGAGAAGCACCTTCGATCCGATTTCGTCGCGGACGAACTTCGTCATCCGCTCCGCGAAAGACGATTCAAGGTCTGCGAGGAAGAGCGTGAACGCGCAATTCTGCCGCGAGTTCTGCCAAGCGTTGCCGGGGATCTTCTCGGTGATGTCGCAGTAGAGGTCCGGGTACTCGGCGCGTCGAGCCGACAGCCACTCGCGCCATTTCTTTTTGAAGGTTTCCTGACTTGCAAGAAACGCATAGCCGTGATTGCCAAGGTTGCCCTCGTTGATCAGGGCGAGGAACGCGAACGCCGGCTCGTCCGCCCAACGGCGATCGGTCTTCGGGTTGACGTGGCAGAGGAGGTTCCGGGAGAACTCCAGGTAATTGCGAAACACCCTTTCGTCAAACAGCGCGAGCGACTTGAACTCGTCCATCCCGATCGTCCCGTCGCGGTCGATGCCGCACGTGCGCCACTTGACGCGGCGCGACACGAAGAGGTCCGTCGTCAAGTAGATTCCGTGCTTGATGCAGGCGTTGAGGAGTCCGTCCAGCTGCGCCATCTTCTCGGGGAGAAGCGTCGTCCCGTCCTTCGGATCGCACAACGCGCTCTCGTAGTGGTGGATTCGGAGCGCGTTGTATCCCATGCGCGCGAGACGTGCGCAGAGCGCGTCGGCCTCGTCGTCGGAGAGGTAGTTTGCCGTGAAGCAGAGATTGCATCCGTAGAAGCGCTGGGGAACGCCCGGCTTCCCCTCGAACTCGAAATGCGCCCCCTTCGCAACGACGCGTCCGTGCTTGCCGGCCGGCGCGTCCACCCAACCGAGCTTCGAGAAGTCGAGCGCGGAGCCGGGCGCGATGTCAGTCGTATCGTGCAGCGGCACCCACTCCGCCGAACGCGAGATGACGAATGGCCTGCCGACGGCGCGGTCGATTCCGCCTGTCGCACCAAACGCACACGCCACTGAGACCACAAAAACAAACGCTTTATTCATAGGATACCCTGTCGCATATAATCATCAAAGATGCTTCATGTAATCAAGCAGAGACCGGCGCAAGGCACGGGCTTCGGGAAGGTCTTTCGCAGCCTCCAGGTCGAGCGAGCAGTAGAGGACGCGCCCCTTGCCGCGGCGCTTCTCCCAGATCACGCCGAGGTTCTGGTTACGCGTGATGTTGTCGATGCCGCGCACGATCACGTCCGCGTCGTTGTCGCCGTCCAGAACCACGTTCACGCCGTTGAAGATGAGTTCGCGCCACTGGTAGTCCGAATGGAACGACGTGGGGAAGCCGGCGAGCGCGGGATGCTTTTCGTTCACGAGCAGACCCAACGTGCCGGGCGCAATGACCTTCCTCTTCCGCGCAGGACCGTTGAACATCTCCCAGTTCCAGAAGTCAGTCGTGAAGAAGCCTGGTACGGATTTTTTCGGAGCCTTCACCTTGTCGAGAATGCAGAGCGCGGTGCGTCCTTCCGCGAGCGCCTTGTCGGCGGATTCAAGGTCACGCACGATTTCCACGCCATCGGGCGTTCCACCGTCATCTTCGGGATAGACCCAGATCGGATAGGAGTTTTTAACCTTGCCGTCCGCGAAAGACAGGCAAAGTTCAAACCACCGTGCGCGCGCCGGGTGCTTTTGGGATTCCAGACGCGGCAACGCGACCTCAATCCTGTCGACGGTCTTCACCTCGCCCACGCGAACGGGCGGAATGCCTGTTTTCCCAGACGCCACGACCTTGCGCCGTTTAGGCGGAATCCCCGTTCTGCCGATTGGCTCGATGCTCCATTCGAGGTCGCCCGTCAGGACATCCTCCTGGCCGTAGTGCGCGATCTGGACGTCGGCAACGAATTTTTCCCCGCTGACGTACGTATATCGTGGAAACCGCGCGAGCAGGACCGTCGGCGAGCAGGACATGCGCCACCTCTCCGGCGTAATGAATCCCTTGGACTCCATGAAGGCGTTCAGCACGCCCACAAGAGCCGTTCCCTGCCCGGGGAAGTCCTGTAGGTCGAGGAGTTGGAAACCGCCGAAGCCAGGGGTCCTGAACGCCTCCTCCATCTCCTCGCGGTAGTTGATCGCCATCAACCTTCCAGACGCGCGGCAGAAGTCAGCCGCATACTTTCCCAGTCCAGCCTTTTGAAGCCGAGCCCTGAATATCTCAAGGTTGATCGGCTTCAGGACGCCGGTGTATTTCGGGATTTCGGAATAGTCGGGGTACGCCTGGAACTGACCTGTCTCGTGTCCGATGACAGGGATCGGCGAATGGCGCACGGCGGACGAGAAGTCGCGCATCGTTCCGCCGCCCGGCAGCTGCACCGCGCCAAGCGGCGCATTGCAGTGCGCGTACGATCCGCGCGCGTTGCCCTCCGCACCGTCGCAGCTCCTGAACGTCGCCCAGAAGTCGTCCTCATCGCACAGCTGCGGGGCATTCCAGTCGCCGTTCGTTGCAATCGCGTAGAGCGGCCTCGGGTCGTGCGCACGCAGCGCGCGTATGATCTCCGCGCGCTCCTTCCTCCCACCCCTGCACTCGTTGCCAAGCGTGAACATCGCGAACGACGGATGGTTGCCGTAGGCGTCGATGATCCGCTTCGATTCGGCGAGGCAGTAGGCGCGCAGTTTCGCATCCCCCGCGAAGTTCCCTCCAAACACGCCGAACTCCGGCTGCATGATGAATCCTGCCTCGTCGGCGGCCTCGAACGCCGCCTCCGGCGGACACCACGAGTGGAAGCGTACGTGGTTGAGTCCGTACTCCTTCAGAGTCGCGAAGTACTTCCTCCACGGCTCCACCTCCATCGGCGCGGCACCGGTGAGCGGCCACACGCACGCATCATGCCGCCCACGCAAAAACATAGGACGCCCGTTCAGCGTGAACTGCGTACCCTTCGTGCGGAAGTCGCGAAGGCCGAACTTCACCGTGGCCGACGCCTCGCCCGCTTTGACCGTGAGCGTATGCAGCACTGGATTGAACTCGCTCCACTTCGGCGCATTCGGGCCGAGCACTACGGCAAACTCGCCCGTCGATACGCCGCACGGCACCACATGCGGGAAAGACCGCGTCACAACCTTGCTGTTGTACGCTTGCTGTCCCTGCGTCGCAGAAACCCCCATTTCTACCCTCGCCTCCCTCGCACGTGCGCCGTCGTTGCGGAACACCACCTTCGCCGTGACCTTGCCCTCGGCGGCTGACGGGAACGTCTTCACCTGCACAATCGACATCTCGCCGTACGCCCGCATCTCCATGCGCCCCATCACGCCGTTCCAGTTCGTCTGCGTGTCATCGGATGTCTGGTGCCCGGTGATGGGGACAGTTCCACGGCGGTTGTCAACGACGAGACGCAGTGTGTGGCGTCCCGGCGCCGTTCCGCGCGGGAGCTCAATGACGGCAGGGGCGGCGAGCGTATCGCTACGTCCAAAGCGCGTTCCATCAAGGTAGGCATCAACAACCTTCGCACGTTCGAGAAAGAGCTCAATACGGCATCCGGCCCACGCTGAAGGAATCTCGATATCCCGCTCGTACGTAGCGAGGCCCACATAAGGGAAGCGCCGCGTTGGGTGGCGCGTGAGTCGGTTCTGGACGGCTGCGTCATCGCGCATGGGGTCTATCTTCTCGACCTCGACGCCACTGATGCGTCCATCGCCTTTCTTTGCGATGTCCGTTGTAGTAGGCAGCATTATGGAATCCGTACATTTTGTGGTGTCGCCGAGTGCGAATCTCCAGCGTCCGGCAAGTGACACTGCATTATTCACGTTCACGCCACGTCTGGATTCGAGTTCGTGGGCCAGCACCAGAAACGCGGAAGCCGTCCACGTGTAGGCAGGATCGCGGCGGGCGTCGCCCGTCTTCGCGTCGAAGTTCTCGGAGAAGCCCGACTTCATTATGAGCTTGCAGAACTTGAGCGAAATCTCGTCTGCGAGCGCATCCTCGCCGCACGCACGCAGTCCCTCCACCGCGATGAGAGTGGAAGGTCCCCAGATCGGCCCCTTCCAGTAGCCGTCGGGATGGTAGTGTCTGCTGTTGACGGACTCCGAGGCGAGTCCCCAATCGGTGACGAAACCCTTGGTCTTGATGTCGGCAATCATCTTCGCGCGGCACTTCTCGGGGAGGCGCTTCCCGAGGATCATCGGCAGGCGCGTGACGAGCGAGAGCGAGTCGCGGTCGAAGCCGCCGTCGCGCAGACGCCGTACGCGCGGCGTGCCGTCTTCGTCGAAGAGGATCTTCACCGTCGCGTCGAGCATCTTCTGCGCGCGCGCGGTCCACTGCACGGCCTCCGCGTCCCGGCCCAGCGTCTTCGCGATGTCGGCGAGACACTCCATCTGGAGAATGAGGAACGCCTGGAGGTCGGGCGTTTCGAGCGGCGGACGATTCATGCAGATTGCAGTGGAGTTGTCCCAGCCGGAGTCGCAGCCGTCAAGATATTCAGCGAGGCCGTTGTGGTCGAAGTCGCGGCGCGTGAGCCACCAGTTCGTCCACTTGCCGATGAGGTCGTAGGCGATCTCCAGTTTGTCCTTCGGAAACTTCTTCATCGCGCGCAGCTTCGAGAACACCCAGCCGTGTACGGGCGGCTTGACGGCGAGCCAGAAGATCTGCTCGTCCGAGACCATGTCGGGCATCATGCCCTCTGGAGTAATGAAGTCGAACATGCAGCGGAACTGCTCCCACGCGGCATCCTGGTCGTGGTAGCCGAGGCTGAGCGAGTTGATCGCGTGGTCCCAGCTCCACGTCTTGTTCATCCAGTTGTTGCTCATCAGCATCATCGGACGCCTGAACATCCCGCGCGGACCCGCGATGGTCGTCCAGAAGAGAATCGCCGCCTCGTGTCGCGCCCACTCAAACTCCTTCGGCACGGAGGGAAGCGAGGCGTACATCCTCTCGAAGCTCGCCTTCTCGCGCGCGACAGCTTCCGCGAACGTCCCCTTCACCTCGTTGCCGTCCCAGTCGCCCGTGTGGATGTCGAGGAGCGCCACCTCGATGCCGTCCTTCGACGGATGGACGCGCACGGTGTTGCCGCGGTCCGGATCGCGCACGCCTACGCGCGTGTCCATCAGGATGCGGTCCGCGTTGAAGTGCATGTAGTCGATGGTGCGTCCGAACGTCGCGGGGAAGTCGTACTTCTGGCGCGGGAACTGGTACTCGAAGCGGATGTGCATCTCCGGCGACTTCGAGCGCACGAGCACCACGTCCGGACGCAGATACGCAAACTCGATCGCGCCCTTATCCGTCTTCGCCTCCAGCCATCCTCCGCGCATCACGCACTCCGTCACCTCCACGTCCTTACCGCCGACGGACGGCACGAGGCGGCAGAAATTCTCCCTCCAAGAGGTGCTGACGTTGCGCAGCCAGAGGCCCGGATAGGTGTTGAACATGTACCTCCCCTTCTCGCACCTGCATACAGTCAGGAACGACCCCGGCACGCTGTACGGGAAGCCGGGGTTACCCACCTTCACCGGCTCGGCAAAAGCCAGCATGGCACAAGAGATCATAGCAAGTGCGGCAACAGATCGACCGCCGCACGCGGTCTTTTTCTGAATAGTTTCGCTCATAATCTTTTTCCTTATTTGTATGGTTTTGCCTTACATTCGAGTGCTACTCATGAAAAGCCCCGCAAGTGTACCACATCCCCACCGTAGCGCGCAACTGGAAAAATCGCGAGTTGATGCATTTTCGGATTGAAACTTTCGCGGAAATAAGATATACTATATGCGCTTTTTCCGCAGGAAGGGTGTCCGAGTGGTCGATGGTGCAACCTTGGAAAGGTTGTGTGGGCGCAAGTCCACCGGGGGTTCGAATCCCCCCCCTTCCGCCATGCGGGAAGCAGGGTTTCCACAAGAGACGAGAGAGTTCATGGAATTTGAAAATACTATAGGGCTGGAAACCCACGTCCAGCTCAAGACAAAGACGAAGATGTTCTGCGGCTGTCTGCTGAAGACCGGCTGCGAACCCAACACCAACGTGTGCCCCGTGTGTCTGGGCTACCCCGGCGCATTGCCCGTCGCGAACAAGGAGGCCGTGAAACTCACCGTGATGAGCGGCCTCATGCTCGGCTGCGAGATCAACCGCCACGCCACGTTCGACCGGAAGAACTACTTCTACCCCGACATGGCTAAGGATTACCAGATTTCCGAGAACGGCAACCCGCTCTGCATCGGCGGCGGCGTGACGATCGAGACGCCCAACGGACCCAAGTTCATACGCATCAACCACATCCACCTCGAAGAGGACGCCGCGAAGATCAACCACTACGCCCAGAGTTCGGGCGTGGACTTCAACCGCGGCGGCACGCCCCTAATGGAAATCGTGTCGGAGCCGGACATGGCGTCCGCCGACGAGGCAATTGCCTACCTCACAGCCCTCAAGGAGATGCTCGTCTATGCCGGCGTGAGCGACTGTAACCTAGAAGAAGGCAACATGCGCTCCGACGTAAACATCTCCATCCGCCCCGTGGGCGAGACGAAGCTCGGCACGAAGGTGGAGATCAAGAACATGAACTCCTTCCGCGGCATCCACGCCGCCCTAGAGTACGAGGCGCGCCGCCAGCGCGAGTGCATGGCCCATTCGATCCCGATCATCCAGGAGACGCGCCGGTGGGACGGCGAGGCCCTAGAGACCGCCTCGATGCGCTCGAAGGAAAACGCCCACGACTACCGCTACTTCCCCGAACCCGATCTCGTGCCCGTGGCGCTCTCCGAAGAGCAGATCGAGGAATGGCGTAAGCTCCTCCCCGAGCAGCCCAAGGCCCGCCGCGCGCGCATGATCGAGGAGTACGGCATTGCCGAGTACGACGCGGACGTCCTTTCCCAACACAAGGCGAACGCCGACTACTTCGAGGCCGCCGCCAAGGGTCTCGACAAGAAGGTCGCCAAGCAGCTCTGCAACCTCTACATGAGCGACGTGATGGCCCTTCTCAACGCGAGCGGCAAGGAGATCGGCGACTGCGCGATGACGCCACAGGCCCTTGCCGCCCTCGTAAAGATGGCCGCCGCCGGCACGATCAACGGTCCCACCCTCAAGGAACTCCTCCCCGAGATCTTCGAGAAAGGCGGCGACCCGGAGGTGATCGTGAAGGAACGCGGTCTCGGTGCCGTCAACGACACCGCCGCCCTCGAGGCGTTCGTCGATCAGGCAATCGCCGCGAACCCCGGCCCCGTCGCCGACTTCAAGGCAGGCAAGAAAGCCGCCGCCGGATTCTTCGTGGGACAGGTGATGAAGCTCTCCAAGGGCAAGGCCGATCCCAAGATCGTCGGAAAGCTCGTAGCACAGAAACTCGCCGCCTGCTAACGGCCACGAAATGGAAAACCGCAAAAGAGCAAACTGGTCCGGACAGCTGGCGTTCGTGCTGGCTGCCGCCGCGTCGGCCATCGGCCTCGGTAACCTCTGGCGTTTCCCGTACCTTGCGGCGAAATACGGCGGCGGCGTGTTCATAGCCGTTTACATCGCCCTCTCCCTCACTCTCGGCTTCACGCTGCTGGTGACGGAGATAGCTATCGGACGCTACTCGCGGCAGAGCCAACTCACCGCATTCAACAAACTCGGACACCCGAAATGGAACTTCCTCGGCGTCCTCGCCACCGTCGTTCCCCTCTTCATCCTCCCCTACTACAACGTCATCGGCGGATGGGTAGTCAAGTATTTCGTCGCCTACGTCAAGCTCGTCGCGGGCGGCGGCACGGCAATCGAGAACCCGCAGGCGTTCTTCGATTCCTTCGTGGCCGCGCCGTGGGACCCGTTCGTCTGCATGACGATATTCACCGTCGTGACGTGCGCGGTGATCGTGATGGGCGTGAAGAACGGAATCGAGAGGTCGAACATCGTGATGATGCCGTTGCTGCTTCTGATGGCCGTCGGCCTCGCGGTGTACGTCGGATGCCTCCCGGGCGCGGGCGAGGGCATCAAGTTCTACCTCGTGCCGGACTTCTCCTCGTGCGACAACATCGGTAAGGTGGTGCTCGGCGCGATGGGACAGATGTTCTACTCGCTCTCGCTCGCCATGGGAATCATGATCACCTACGGTAGCTACATGCGACGTCAGGACTCCGTGCCGAAGGCAGCGGTGCGGATTGTGGCGGCTGACACCTTCGTGGCCGTTCTCTCTGGCTTTATGATTATCCCGGTCGTCGTGATGTTCGCGGCGAAGTCGGGCGCGGGACGTGCCACCATCGACGCCGGACCGGGGCTGATGTTCGTCACACTCCCGAAGGTGTTCGCGGAGTTCGGCGCGACGGGCGCGTGGATCGGTCTCGCGTTCTTCACGCTCGTACTGTTCGCCGCGTTCACGAGCGCGATCTCAATGACCGAGGCGTGCGTTGCGGCCGTGTGCGACTACCTCCACGTGAAAAGGAACACGTCGGTCGCGGCGGTGTGTACATGGTCCATTGCGCTTGGATCGCTCTCCGCGTTCGGCTACGGACGCTGGTCCAGTTTCAAGCCGTTCGGACTCCCCGCGCTAGACTTCTTCGACAGCTCGATGAACGTCCTCACGCCGATCGTTGCCGCGCTCATCTGCGTGTTCGCGGGATGGGTCCTGCGTCCGAAGCGCATCCTCGCGGAATGCCGCCGCGACGGCAGCGCCGTAGGATTCAAGACGTTCTACGCGGTGATGGTCAAGTTCATCGCTCCGCTTCTGGTGCTGACGATCCTAGTCTCGGAAATCTGCCGTACCCTCAAAATCGGCGGCTGGAAAATCTAAACGTCTCCAGGCCCTCTCGTGTGCTGTCGGTAGATACCTACTTGCATAACGAGAGCGTGAGGATGGCGAATGACGTGACTAGCACGGGATCGTTTTCCCAGAAACGGTTGTTGTCGTTCACCCAACTGCCGTCCGGTTTCTGCAGTTTCAGGAGACGCGCTGAAAGTTCCGCCTTCCAATCGACCTTCCTTCCATCCGGCTGTTCAAGCACGGCAACCCCAGCCACGGAGAGGGCTCTGGCAAGGATATCGTAGTAGTAGTACAATCCCTGATTGCCCATTCCGGGGTTCTCTTCGACGTTCCAGAACTTCGAGCAGTACTCAAGTGCGCTCTTCACGCGCGGATCGGAGCGTGTGAGCTTTGCATGGCACATGGAAAGCACGGCCGCGTAGCTCATCGAACCGTATGCGCGCAGCTGGACGCGTCCCGTGGAATTAGTTGCAAGTCCGCCCTGCGGGGTACGGTCGTTGTACGCGGCACCACCTGCCCTAGCACCTTCCTTTTCCTGCAAGTGTTCGACAAACTTGAGAGCCTGTTCCCAGTTGAGGTCCGCCTTGGCCTCGCCCTGCGGACGAAACTCCTCCACCCCTTCCGTACGGCGCATCGCGTCGAGTGCATAAGAGGTGTTGGAAAGGTCGGCGTAGCGTCGGCGAGACGCGCGGTCGTAGCCGAACCCGCCGGACATCGTGTCGTCGCCGGTCAGCTGGCTTCCGGCGATGTACGTGCGTGCGTCGAGTATCGCGCGAGTCGGTGCGATTCCGCTTTCGTAGAGCGCACTCACGCACACGCTCGTGTTGTAGTTGCCGAGTCCGCTGCCGCCGCGTCCGGGCTTCGGAACGTAGAAGCCGCCGTCGGGACGTTGCGTCTTGAGGACGAAACCGACCGCTTTCTTCACGGCCTCGCCCTTCGCCTCGCCGCCGCGCACAATCGCCCAAAGCGGCAAAGCGGTGAGCGCGGGCATCTGAGGATCGCTGAACGAGCCGTCGGCCGCCTGCTGCGCAAGCAGGTATTTGACGCCTCGCGCTATCGCAGCATCAATGTCCGCTTGCGGCACCGCCGCCACACCGCCAGCCACAATCGCCAGCGCACATGCCATTATTTTCTTCATCTAGAACACCATTCCTTACTTGTTTTAACACAGAGGCACAGAGCCTCATAGTCATTGTTAATCGTTTGGTTAATTAAACGGCTCTCGTGAACTTCGGGTTCGCGCCGGCGATCACAAACGCCACCTCACCCTTCACCTTCGCATCCTTGAACTGAGCCGCAAGGTCGGAAAGGTAGCCACGCGCGACGCGCTCGTGGAGCTTCGTCAGCTCGATGCACACTGCCGCCTCGCGGTCCCCAAGCACTTCGTATGCGGCCTGAAGCGTGTGACCGATGCGGAACGGAGATTCGTAGCCGATCAGCGTGTGTGGAAGTTCCTTCTCCTCCTCGAACCAATTGCGCAAGGCGCCGGGTCCACGCGGTGGAAAGCCCTTGAAGGTGAAGGAACTTGTGGGAAGCCCGCTCATCACGAGCGCCACGTTCACAGCGCTCGCGCCAGGGAGGACATCGAACGGCACGTTTTCCTGTGCACATGCGCGAACGAGGCGGTAGCCCGGATCTGAGATAGCTGGATATCCACCGTCGGACGCGAGTACCACCTCGCGTCCTGCCTTCACCGCGTCAATCACGGTGCGGGTCACGCGCTCTTCGTTGCCCTGGCGGTAGCTGATCATCTCGGGACGCGGTACACCGAAGTGCGAAAGGAGCTGCCAAGTGCGCCGCGTATCCTCGCACGCGATTAGCGACGCGTTCTTAAAAGCATCAAGCGCGCGTGGCGTGAAATCGCCAAGGTTCCCTATCGGCGTTGCAACTACATGTAGCATGGAGCACCTTCCGTCACAGCGAGTCAAGAGCCAGAAGGATGTCGCGACGTACCTCGCGATAGAGCTTGCACGACGGCGTGTAGTCTTGGAATCCGCGCGCGATGCGCTTGACGAGTCCGTCGGCTTTCGCCTTGTCGCGGCGGCGCAGCATCGTCAGGAGGTCTGCATCCTCCATTCCCGCACGCGTCGCCTCAAGCCGTGCACTCGGCCACGGACCGTCCGTTCCGGGATAGACGATGTGCGTGTCGCCGGACGGAAGGGAATTGCCGTTGTTCGAGCCACCCCAGTTCTTAGGATACGGCTCTTTGAATGGATCCTGCTTCTGGCCCAGCTGCCAGCGGTTGTAGCCCCAGTGCAGGAAGCCATCGATGTCCCACATCACCGACACCCACGGGATCAGCGCGGGACGCAGCAGTTCGCCGTCCATCGTGCGATTCATCCACTTCCCGCCAGGTACGCAACACGTGTAGCACCACACGCGGTCGCCGAAGTTCGTGCGGAAGCTGTCGTAGAGCTCATGGTATCGCTCAAAGGAATTCACCTTCGGACACCACACGTCGAGCGCCCCCGCGAAAGACGGCTCCTCCACCGCATCGACCGTACGGATACCAGGCATGTATCTACGGACGATTCCCGCCGTGATGCGGTACTCGGGCACGTTCTTCCCACCAGGTTCGTCCGCAACATGCTGGAACCAACGGTCCTTGAGCCCGCGCGCATTGATCTCGTCCATGAACATCTTAGCAAGTTTAGAGAGCGCAAGCGCACCCTCCACGGTGGTTGTGACGTTGGTGGTGAACGCCGTCTTAAACGCCGGCGACCCCCAGCCATTCACGAAGCCCGCAAGGTGCGTACCCTCAAGATACCAGATGCCGGTTCGATTGTAGATGTCGAGGAACTGCGTAAACTTCTTCTTGTCAATGCGCAACGCGCCGTTGGCGTCCTTCTCGAACACGGCGCGCATGAGACCCATGTTCTGCCGTCCTCGAGTGGCAAGGCGTACGTACTTTTCGATCATCCTCCAGTGTTCCTCGCTCCACAGTTCAAGTCCGTGCGAGACGGCCATGCTGTCGAAGTCCATCCAGTTCGTGTATTTGAAACTATCCTTACCAACTGGCGGAAGCGACACATTGTGGACGTTCACCTTCAGGGAGAGCTTCCGCACCTCGCCTCCCTGCCTTACGCAAAAACGGATGTCAAGCGACTTAACACCCTTGGGCGGGTTCTGCATCCTGAAGTACAACCCCTCCGTTTCATTCGCCGATGCGATAGCCGGATCTGTTAGCGGCTCCAGCACGTCGAAAACCTCAAACGGCGCACGGCGCGCGACATGTGGATTGTCTCCGGGATTCTTCTCGAGGAATCCATTGACGCCCGTATTACGGGCCACCGGCACCGCGCGCATTCTGTACCACTCGCCGCCCTTTTCGGACGCTTCGAACTCCAGCCGCTCGCCGGGCTTGAGTCCGTTGACGAGGATGTTCACATCCACAACTCCGTTCGCGGGCACGTCGATTTCGTCCAACCGCTCCGTCTCCGCAATCTTCGAGTCGGCATACAACCAGGCAAGCGGATCAGTCAATGCCGTGTCGAAAGCGCAGACAGCTGCCGCAGACATCGCTACGGCACAGGCAATACTTCTATACAATGTTTTCATGCGTTGAAGTATATCAAAATACGCCGCCTTGCGTCAATAATGCACCGTACAGACCCGAAAACATGGTATAATATGCGCCTTGGATATGGAAGAAATGAAAATGAAAGATTCGCATGACATCGAGCTTCTGTCACCTGCAGGATCGTTCGAGACCGCGCTCGCCGCGTTTCAAGCAGGCGCGGACGCTGTGTATCTGGGCCTTGACGCATTCTCCGCACGCGCCGATGCGGTGAACCTCTCACCAGAGCAGCTACGCCAGCTAATTGCGTACGCAAAACCGCGTGGACGCAAAGTTTACGTCACGTTCAATACCGTCATCGACGACGCCGACCTTCCCGCAGCCGTGGAACGCCTCGCAATACTCGACGAATTGCAGCCCGACGGACTGATCGTACAGGACCTCGGAGTCGCCCGCATCATCCGCTCACATTTCCCCTCGCTCGCCCTGCACGCTTCCACGCAGCTCGTCGCCCACAACCTTGAGGGCGTGCTCGCCATGAAGGAACTCGGCTTCACTCGTGTAGTGCTCGCAAGGGAACTGTCGCTGGAGGAAATCCGCTCCATATCCAAACGTGCCGGGATCGAGACGGAAGTGTTCGTGCATGGCGCACTCTGCTACTCCGTTTCCGGACTCTGCCTTTTCTCGGCCATGGAGAAGAACCGCAGCGGGAACCGCGGCAAATGCGCCTACTGCTGCCGTCTGCCGTACACGGACTCCACCGGCGCTAAGACGCTCCCCTTCTCCATGCGCGACTTGCGGCTCGACGACTGCCTCGAAGGGCTCAAGGACGCAGGCGTCGCCTCGCTCAAAATCGAGGGACGCATGAAGTCCGCGCTGTACGTAGCATCCGTCACAAGCCATTACCGCCAACTGCTTGATGGCACTCCCGTCACCACGACGCGAGAAGATATCGAGACGGTGTTCTCCCGCCGCACGACCTCTCTCTACATTCACGGCAAGGCAGACGATCCAATAGACCCGACTTCGCTCGGACACCTCGGCACGCCTGTCGGCACTGTCAAGCGCATCACCAAGGACCGCGAGGGACGCTCCTGGCTGCGCTTCCACACCAACCGCGCTATCGAACGACACGACGGTCTCCAGTTCGGCGTCACCGGCGGCAAGCCTTTTGGTTTCGGCATATCCGAAATGCGAATCGCGATTTCGCGCACAACAATTTTCGAGACGCCCGCCGGATCGGACGTCGAAGTGCTGATCCCAGAAGACCGCCTTGCCGAACTTCCACCGCTCGACGGCGCAACCGTCTATTGCTCAGCCTCAAACGAAATCAAGCGCCGCTTCCCCGTTCCTTCCTTCCGTCCATCAGAGGTGAACGCCGGCACACCCGTTGATGTCACGGCCACGCTTGCCCCGAACGGCGTCACGCTGGAGGCAGGGAAAGCCAAAGTACACCTTGATGCCGACCTAACCACTGCCAAGCATCCTGATGGCACCGCCGCCGCAGTTACGAAGGCCCTTGCCCGCATGGGCGGGACAGATTGGTCGCTTGGAAATCTCACGCTTGTCGATCCAGACCACCTTTTCGCACCGGCCTCGATAATGAATGAAGCCCGTCGGCAACTGATTGAACGTCTTGACGAAATCCGCACAGACGACCGCGAACATAAAATCGCGTCCGTCATGGATGCACTTGAATACGTTCCTTCGGTCATCGATGCGCATAAGCCCGTCCCTCCATGCGTCCTAAAGCAGCGCATCGACCAGCCCCTACCAAACGACACCACGCGCTACGGCGAAATAGTTGTTGCCATCGGACACACCGCAGGCCGTAACGTGGAGTCCGCGCTTGCTCCATTCGCCAACCTGCCGCTGCGTCTCGCACTTCCGGTATTCACGCATGAACGCGACGTCAACTCATTGCGTACCGCCGTGAAGCACCTTGTCCGCGCCGGTTACACGCGCTGGGAGGCGAGTGACCTCGCAACGCTGCGAATCCTACGTCAGGCGGGCGTCACGGACGTGACTGCCGACTGGACCCTCTACGCATTCAACCGTGTCGCTCTAGCGCAACTTGCAGACCTCGGCGTGGTCCGCGCCGTAGCCTCGCCGGAGAACACACCGGAGAATCTGGAGTTTCTCGCAAACAGTCCGCTTCCCGTCGAATGCCTTGAACAGCAATCCACGCCGCTTTTCATTTCCCTCACGCCGCCAGCCGCCGAAGGTGCGGATCACCTCGTCGGATTCAATGGAGAGGCTTTCTCATCATATCAGCTTGACGGACTTTGGATCACGTCACGCCCGGTTCCCCGCCGCTTCACGCTGCCGCACGGCGCAATCCGCCGCATAGACCTTAGCTGGGACCGCGCCTAACGACGGACATCACCAGATGTCGATCTCGGCGACGGCTACCCTGTCGTTCCCCGACAATGCGTGCGTGGCGGTGAAGCGGAAATAACGCGCCTTCACCGGATTTTCAAACGTCACGCGCTGACGGACAGGATTCGCCGCTAGGTTGCCGAACTCGCCAGCAGAAGTCTTGTTCCATGTCTTGCCGTCCACCGAGACGTGGAATTCATAACCATCGACCATGCCGTGTTTACACCCGTCCTGTCGCGGCGTGTAGTCGAAGCCGTGCATCAGAAGCTCCGTGCCGCAATCAACCGTAAAACTCTGCGGCGGAGGCAGCGGTACGGCCCCAGCCGCGTGTGAATGCCAAAGAGATCCGTAATGTCCGTCAATGGCGTTCTTCGCATTGCGGGGAGCGGCGCACGTTTCATCGACAAGTCTCCAACCCGTTTTGACGTATGCGTCCGGCGCGCGCATCGTCTCGCCTTTGACCTCTCTTCCGCGCCGCAGAGCGATGGGAAACAACTGCGGCGGCTCCACGCCTTCTAGAGTCACGCGGACGCATCCGTACTTAGCAAGCGGAACGCGCGCAAGGCGGCGGTGTCCAACCGTCGTACCGAATGACACCTTGCGCCATCCGTCGCCGTCCGGCACTTCGACCGCAAAGGACGCAACTCGCTGCCCTTCCGCGATTTTCTCCTTGATATCAACGCAGTTGAACTCCGCCGGTTCGGGCAACGTCAGCTCCACGACAAGCTTGTTACCATCGCGGCGCTCAGTCACATTCGCGCCATTCGCGAAATCCCGCGAGTTGAAATCACGCACCCACTCGCCGAACTCCGCAAGGCGCTTCGTATCGTCCGCGCACACCTGCCCCTCGTCGTCAGGCGCAATGCCGATATCCATCACGGAACCGCGTCCAACAGACTCGTAGTAGATCTTCACAAGACGCGCCAGAGACTTCGGCTTCTCGTTTTTGTGCCAGTACCATCCACGCCTCAGCGGGAAGTCCGTCTCGGAAGGCATCCAGTGCATCTTGCCGTCTTTGCCCTTCTGCGCGCACCACCACGTCTCGGGACATACTCCGCTCTCGTTGCCGCACCACTTCGACGACCATTCTCCGCCGCCGCCGAAAGCGATCGCGAGCGGATGCTTCTTGTGCATTAGCTGAAGAAGTTCGTCAAGGCGATAGTAGTCCTTCGGGATGGAACGCCGCTCGCCCTTGTCGCCGTTCACGCCGCCGTACCAGCCGGTTCCGCCATTCGCGCCGTCAAGCCAGATTTCGCTTATCTCGCCGTAGTTGTCGAGCACGTCGTTCCACTGTGCAAAAAAGTAATCGACGTATGCGGGCGTGGCGTACGTACCCTGATGCCGGTCCCATGGCGAAAGATACACCCCGAACTTCATCCCCCTCGCGCGACAGGCGTCCGAAAGCTCTCGCACGAGGTCGCGCCCGGTGTTCGGCGCAGGCACTGCGGACATTGAATAATCCTTATTAAGCGGAGACGGCCACAGGCAGAAACCGTCGTGGTGCTTCGCAACAAGGACGACACATGATATTTCCGCCGCCTTCATGGCATCCGCCCACTGCGCCGGACCAAGCCTCTTCGCGGTAATCTTGGACGGAGGAACGTTGCCGAAGCCCCATTCCTGCCCGGTATAGGGATTGAGTCCCCAGCAAACTAACGCGATGATTTCGCGCTCATGGTACTTTAGATGCGCCTCTGACGGCAAAACCGCCGCCGCACCGGCAACAGACGCGGCGCAGAACGCCGAACACATGAACATAGATTTTTTCATCATCTTATTTTACCTCGCTTATTACCTCATCGTAACACACTAGCGATCTGAAATCGTCACAGGCACGCTGCCGATCTTCTTGATCGTCGCAGCACCGTAGCCGATTCCGTCCACCAGCACGCCGGTCACGTTCACAGTCACGCCCTTCGGCTTGCCGCGCACGTCGGAGTACGCCTTGAACGAACCCTTGAACGAACCAGTCTTCGCCGTGTACGTGAGCTTCAGCGCGGACGGGTTTTCAAGCAGTTTCGTAGCGTCAACCAAACCGTCCTTCGCTAGCTGCACCTTGCCCGCCTTGGGCAATACCCACTTCGTGCCGCCGGTAACGGGTACTCCATTCGGAAGGTAATCCGCATACTTCGCATCACCCAGCACCTCATTCATGCGGAACTCGGCACCAGCCTTCAACGTACCCGGCTTGCCCACAATGGCATTCTCAAGTCCGACCACCATGGGAGGGACGCGCCCCGTCGCGTCCGCCGGCAACCACAACACAAACGCCAGATGCGAC
>CACZDG010000065.1 GCA_902779865.1 uncultured bacterium | reverse complement strand
AGTTAGTCAGTTTAAAAATTCAGAAGAAGGGAGGCGCATCATGTGCAAAGCAGTTGAGGAATTCGCGGAACGCCGTGCGGCCGAGAGCAAGGCCGAGGGCAAGCGCGAGGGCATTGCCGAGGGTAAGCGCGAGGGCATTGCCGAGGGCAAGCGCGAGGGCATTGCCGAGGGTAAGCGCGAGGGCAAGCGCGAGAATATGCTTGCGACGGCGAAGCGGATGCTGAAGGACGGCATTCTCGCTTTGAAGGACGTTGCAAGATACACTGGCCTTTCGCTTGCGCAGGTCACGCAACTAAAGGCGTCGATGTAGAGTATAAAGTGTAAAGTGAGAAAGACAACGGCATAAACCACACCATGGCCGCCACCATCCACAGAGCCGCACGGAACCGCGCTAAAACGCCGCGTGCGGGCGCGTTTGATCTGACATCGGACTTCGCAAATCGTCCGTTGTTCAAACGTTTACATGAAGACCGTTTCCGGCGTGACGATCAAGCGCACGACCAATGGCCTCATGCTCATCGTCAAGTAGCCCGCGCGCAACTACACGTTCTACATGTTCTACACGGACAAAAGCAACGGCCAAAGCAAGCGGTACTACCGGCTGAAGTTCGCAGACACCTACTACGGTGAAATGACGCACTACGGCCTCTACCGCCTCGCGTGGACGGACGTGAGAAGGGCAAGGTAAGAAATGCCGAAACGGAATTGACAGGGGGAAAATCGTAAAGCCATGACAACAGGAAAAGCACTCAATGGAAAGCCGTATGCGGGAAATCCGCACGTACGGTTTGACGAGGGGGAAGTCGCATCGGCGGCAACGCCGATGCGTGGGTCTCTACTCTACACAAAAGAGTTCATGGTGCTTGCGTATGTAATCGGTGCATCCGTTGCGTCTGGCGCGATGCTTGACCTGCAGCCACAGATCGATGCAGCGGCGGCGAAGGGCGGGGGCGTGGTGCGTGTTGAATCTGGCGAACACGAGACGAAGCCGTTTGAGCTGAAGAGCAACGTCACGCTGGAGCTCGCAAATGGCGCGACGATTCTCGCGAGCACCAACATCGCCGACTACGCGACAAGAGGCGAGTGCCCCGTGTTCATCTACGCCGACCATGCAACGAACGTCGCCATTGTCGGCAAGGGCACGATCAACGGACGCGGCGGCGGTTTTCGGGAGACGGCCAAGCTCCGCGGCGAGGACCAGCCGAAGACGCTGCCGCTCCTGATGCGCTTCTCACGCTGCCGCAACGTGCGCCTGGAGGGCTTCCACTACACGAACCCCGGCTCGTGGGCGTGCCACCTGCGGAACTGCGACGGCGTGACGGTGAAGGGCACGAGCTGCTTCAACTACTGCAACCGGATGAACGACGGGCTGGACATCGAATCGTGCAACGTGACGGTGGAGGACTGCGACTTCTATGCGGACGACGACTCGTTCTGCTTCAAGGCCGAGAGCGACAAGACGTTCCCCGTCACGAACGTCGTGGTGCGCAACTGCCGCATGGGGTCGATCTGCAACGCGATCAAGTTCGGCACGGGCAGCTACAATGCGTTCCGCGACATCACCATCGAGAACTGCGAACTGCGCCGATCTCCCGGTGCCTGGCGTTGGGATTGGCGAAAAAGGGGTATGCCGGGTGTGACGAACCGCTACTGCGGCATTTCCGGACTTGCGCTGGAGGTCGTGGATGGCGGGCGCATGGAGAACGTGACGATCCGCAACATCACGATGGAAGGCTACATGACGCCTATCTTCATCCGGCATAGCAACCGCCACGGCCCGAAAGGCAAGGGCAACACGTACCTTCGCAACATCCTGATCGAGAACGTGACCGGCACGTGCGACGGGCGCATCGCGTCGTCCATTACGGGCGTGCCGGCGCGCGACGGAATGCCCGCGCGCCGTCCGCGTAACATCACCTTGCGCAACATCACGCTTGTCGCGCCCGGCGGTGGTACGCCGAAGGAGGCGTCGGCCGTTGTGCCGGAGAAGGACAGTGCATACCCCGAGGCGTTTATGTTCAACCAGATGGCGCTTCCCGCCTACGGTTTCTACGTGCGCCATGCGGACGACGTGCGCTTCGAGAACGTGAAGGTCGAGACGGTCACGCCAGACGCGCGGCCAGAGTTCTACATGGAGGACTGTTCACGGAGCGAAATGACCGACGCGCAGAGGCGTCGTCTGGGGCTCAAGATGGAAATCGTCGCGCACGGAAACGCCGCCATTGCGGCGGCGCATGCCTACGCCGCGCGGCGCGACCTCTTCGCGAGCATCTATTGCTGCCACACGCCGCCGAGCTGGGCGGACTCTGTGCGGAAGGGGACGTTCATCCCGTTCGCGAACGTCGTCAATGGTGCGCTTCTCGACTACGACTGGACGGAGCTTCTGTGTAACGGAGAGAAATGAATCGGGCTCTTGAGGCAGTAGAGGAACGAATGTAAATGAAACTCGGAAGA
Organism: uncultured bacterium; assembly: GCA_902779865.1. Lineage (GTDB taxonomy): Bacteria > Verrucomicrobiota > Kiritimatiellia > RFP12 > UBA1067 > RUG572. Next base: position 17,391 of record CACZDG010000065.1, on the reverse strand, counting down.
AGAAATTTTATCGGTGGTGCTGTTGCGGCGGACGCACACCGATGACTTTTGCTATAATGTGCGCCGTCAAACCTCAAGTACGGAGAACAAAGAAATGAACAAGAAGATGCATAAGCACAACGTAAAGGCGATGTTCGCGGCTGCTGTCGCAGTGGCGGTTTCCGCGGCGTTTGAAACCGAGGCGAAGGTCGTTCCGGCCACGCCGTTCGCGGACAACATGGTGTTGCAGCGCGAACGCGCCGTTCCCGTGTGGGGCACGGCGGACGTGGGCGAGAAGGTGACTGTCTCGTTCGCCGGACAGACGAAGGCGACGACGGCCGACGCTACTGGCAAGTGGAGCGTTTCGCTCGACCCGATGCCGGCTTCGAAGGAAAACCGCGTCCTGCGGATCGCGGGCAATGGCAACGCCGAGGAGATCAAGAACGTCCTCGTGGGCGAGGTGTGGTTCGCGAGCGGGCAGTCGAACATGGAGTGTCCCATCTGGGGACCGAATCCGCGTTACCGCGACGCAAAGGGCGCGATGATGACGGCCATGACGCGGCAACCGTGCATACGCTTCGTCAAGAATCCGAGGCAGTGGGCGGTCAAGCCGTCCCTTGGCGGAAAGGCGACGTGGCGTGACTTCTCCCCGGAATCGTTCAAGGCCGTGTACGACAATTCCCTGAGCGCGGTCGCGTTCTACTACGCGCTCGAGCTGTACGGCGCGCTCGACGTACCGATCGGAATCGTGGATTCCTCGTGGGGCGGCACGAACATCGACGCCTGGACGCCGCGATCTGGGTATGAAGGGCATCCCGAGCTCAAGGATGTCGCGGATTACCGTTTGAGGGAGAAGTGGCACAAGTCCATGAAGAAGTGGACGATCAGCGCAATCCACCAGCAACCGACCGCGCTTTGGAACGGCATGGTCGCCGCTTGGGCGCCGATGGCCATGCGCGGTTTCATCTGGTATCAGGGATGCCACAACAATCCAGAGGCGCCGCAGTATTGCGCGAAGATGCATGCGCTCTACGACGGCTGGTCGAAGGAGTTCCGCAATCCTGGGCTGAAGCTCTATTTCGTGCAGCTCGCGCCGTGGAAGACGAGCTGGTTCAACCTCCAGATGGCGCAGGCGAAGTTCGCCGCAGAGGAGCCGAACGCCGCCATCGCCGTGACGTGCGACGTGGGCAATTCGTGGGACATCCATCCAAACAACAAGGGCATCGTCGCGCGGCGTCTTGCGCTCCACGCGCTGAAGCGCGACTACGGCTTCAACGATATCATCGATGATTCTCCGGCGCTGAAAAGCTGGAAGGTGGAGGGCGACAGGGTCATCCTTTCCTTTGACAACGCGTCCGCCTGGTATTACTACAACGACGACCGTTCCGCGCCGAAGGGATTCGAGATCGCCGGGCCGGACGGGAAATTCAAGCCAGCCGTGGTTGTGAACAAAAGCCACAAGGGGAACTTCGCGGGGAAGGAACTTGTCGTGAAGGCGGGCGGCGTTGCCCAGCCTTGCGCCATTCGCTATCTCCACTCCAAACCGTGGATTGGCTCGCTCTATTCGTTCGACTCGGGCCTCCCGCTCGGACCGTTCGAAATCCGGTTTTAAGCCGTAAGCGAGGTTAAATGAATAGACGTGATTTTATTGGTGGCGGTCTTGCCGCACTTGGAGTTGGTGCGCTGCCTTGGAAAGCATGGGCGGAGATGGCGAAGCATCCGCTCGCGGGACAGACGCTGCCCACGTGGAAGAAGGGCGTGTTCCGCATCGCGACGCTCTACACGGGCGGCTCGGAGGCGACGTTCCTGACGTTTCCGGACGGAACGACCGCGCTCATCGACTGCGGCGACATCGGCGCGACCGCTGTGTCGCATCTCCCGGATGCGACGAAGCGTCCGGGCGAGTGGACAGCGCGTTGGATTCTCGCCGACAATCCCAACGGGAAGAAGGTCGATTACTTCGTCCTCACCCACTACCACAGCGACCACGCCGGTAACGGCAAGTATAGCGCGGGACGGTCGAAGCGCGGCAACTATGCCTTGAGTGGGATCGGACAGGCGATGGAGGTCTTGGACTTCGGTACGATGATCGACCGTTCTTGGCCGCAGATGGAGGATCCATCGTCCACGACGGACGGCTTTTCGGCGGGAATCGTCGCCCATTTGCGAGAAGTCTATGCTGAGGCCATCAAGCGTGGAACGAAGGTCGAACGTTTCCGCCTGGAGAAGGGATCGGACCAGATCAAGCTTCTGCACGGCGGGTGGAAGGGGTTTGGCTTCGCGCCGCTCTGCGCACGTGGCTGCGTGTTGAAGCGCGACGGTTCCATTCTCGACATCGGCGAGGCCATTGGCGTCCCCCGGAGCCGGTTCACAGAAAACGCGCTTTCGACGGCGATGGTGTTTTCGCTTGGCAACTTCCGCTACTACAACGGCGGCGACTTCTCGTGGCACGTGAAGACGCCTGCGGGTGCGTTCGCGGACATCGAAGATTTCCTCGCGCCTGAATGTCCTGAGGTGGATGTCGCCAACGCCAACCACCACGGGCACCACAGCATGACGGACGCCCTCGTGAAGGCACTTCGCGCGCGTGTGGTCGTGACGGGCGTGTGGCATCCAGAACACATGAACCGCCCCACGATGCGTCGCCTCGCGAAGGCGACGTGGCCGTGTCTGTACGCGCCGGGGCTCTTTCCGGCGAAGCGCCGCCAGAAGGACGCCGCCGAGCCATGGCTCAAGGACATTGCCCCCGAATCGTTCACCGGCACCCATGCGGTAATCGACGTCGCACCCGACGGAAAGACGTACCGGCTGATGATGGTCTCGGCAGCGGACGAGTCGCACCGCATCCTCGGCGCGTACGATTTTGAGACTTCGCACAAGCGCACATGACTTCAAGCGCAAGTTTTGATATACTATCGCGCATGGAAAACATATCTCTCTTCAGCGGCTCGGATAGACTCGGCCGTAATATCGTCAAGGCCGGACTTGCCTGCGTGGCGGCAGCCGGAATAATATCGGCATGCGGCGCACAGCAGCGCGTGTGCGGCGGCGATCCGTTCATCCATCTGGAGAACGGGATGTATTACCTGTACTTCTCGTCCGGCGACACGGTGGGCCTCACGGTCTACACCTCCACCGACCTCAAGGAGTGGCTGCCGGATCAGGGGCGCGACAAGTTCGGCCGCGCCTACGTGAACGGAAACGGCTTCGGCTCGCGCCTCTTCTGGGCGCCCGAGATGCACAAGTACAACGGGAAATACTACCTCTTCCACTCCGCCGAGGAGAAAGTGACGGTCGATGTGGGCGATTCGCCGCTCGGGCCGTTCCGCAATCCCGAGAAGAAGCCGTTCTTCCCGCAGGGCAACATAGACAACTCCTTCTTCCTCGACGACGACGGCACTCCCTACATGCTCTACGCGCACTTCCACGCGGGCAACGAGGTGTGGATCTGCGAGCTGGAGAAGGACCTCCTGCACGCGAAGCCGGAGACGCAGCGCAAGCTGATCCGCGCCGAGGAGGACTGGGAGATGAACAGACAGGATCCCCGCTTCTCCAAGTGGTCCATCGCCGAGGGGCCGTGTCTCGTCAAGAAGGACGGCCTCTACTGGCTCACGTATTCCAGCCACCACGTGGTGGACGACAACTACAACGTGTGCCTCGCCACGGCGACGAACGTGAAGGGGCCCTACGTCAAGCAGGGGAAGGGGCCGATCCTTGCGCCGCGCGGCAACTACAAATGCACGGGCCACCATTCTCTCTTCAAGGACAAGTCCGGCAACTGGAAGATCGTGTTCCACTCCCGCGATCCGGGCGGCGGTCCGCGCTACACCTACACGGCGGATGCGAAGTTCACCACGAAGGACGGCCACCCGTGGATCGACATTGGCGAGTTCCAGCCGTGTCTCATCAAGAAAGATGCGCGTCCCGCGAACTTGCCGCAGCCGCAGAACGTCCCCGCGCTGATGAAGACGTCCGGCGGCAAGGACGTGAAGTCGCTCGCCGACTGGGAGAAGACGCGCGCGCCGGAGCTGCGCGAGCTGTTCGAGCGCGAAGTGTACGGGCGGCGTCCCGCAGCCGCCGACGAGCGCGGCCGCGTGTCGTTCGAGACGTACCGCGAAAGCGAGGCGTTCGGCGGCAAGGCGATCTGCAAGCACGTGCGCGTGACGTACGACGGGCCGAATGGAAAGCACTCCTTCCCCATAACGGCCTACATTCCGAAGACGGGCAAGCCCGCGCCGGCGTTCGTCTACATCGCGATCGACTTCCATACGAAATATGACGCGGACGGCGCCGTCACGACGAGCGAATACTGGCCCGTCGAGCAGCTGATCGATCGCGGCTACGCGACGGCCGCGTTCAGCGTGATCCGCGTGGCGGCGGACAAGTCGGACGCCGGGTTCTCGCAGGGCATATTCCAGGCCGTGCAGCCGGAAAGCGCGCGCGGTCCCGATTCGTGGGCGACGATCTCCGCATGGGCGTGGGGCGCGAGCCGCGTGATGGACTGGATGGAGACCGAGCCGCTCATCGACGCGAAGCACGTCGGCGCGGTGGGGCACTCTCGCGGCGGCAAGACCGCGCTTTGGACGGGCGTGACCGACAAACGTTTCGCGATGGCGTGTTCCAATGAATCCGGGTGCGGCGGCGCGAAGTTGAACCACATCGCGCTGCCGCGGTCCGAGAGCATCGACGTGATTTCCGGCCCCACGCGTTTCCACTACTGGTTCTGCCGCAATTTCCGCAAGTACGCGGGCAAGGAGATGGAGATGGACTTCGACCAGCACCAGATGATCGCGCTCATCGCCCCGCGTCTCGTCTGCATCGGCTCCGCCACGGAGGACCACTGGTGCGGGCAGCTCGGCGAATGGTGGGCGGCGAAGCTGGCCTCGCCGGCGTGGGAACTCTACGGCAAGAAGGGGCTTGTGTCCGACAAATGGCCCGACCCGGAGACGCCGCAGCAGGCGGGATGCGTCTCGTACCATCTGCGCACGGGCAGGCACTTCCTCACGCCCTACGACTGGGGCCGTTACATGGACTTCGCCGACAGGCACGGCTGGCGTCCCTAACTGAAACAGTTGTCCTGTAAACTAACTGCGGGCGTTTGCGCGGCATCACGTATTGGCGTTGGTTCGTCAAATATGTGGTATAATATCCCTTCAACAGGAGTAAAATAGAATGAGTCTTTCAGTAGGAATCGTCGGATTGCCCAATGTGGGCAAGTCCACTTTATTCAACGCGCTCACCAAGCGGCAGCAGGCGGCGGCGGAGAATTATCCGTTCTGCACGATCGAGCCGAACTCGGCTATCGTTGAGGTGCAGGATCCGCGCCTTGAGGCGTTGGCGGCGATTGCGCATCCGCAGCAGATTATTCGCGCAACCGTGGAGTTCACCGACATCGCGGGTCTCGTGAAGGGCGCGTCGAAGGGCGAGGGACTCGGCAACAAGTTCCTTGCGAACATCCGCGAGTGCGACGCAATCCTCCACGTGGTGCGCTGTTTCGAAAACGACGACATCATCCATGTCCAGGAGGGCGGCAACAAATCCGCCCCCATCGATCCCGCCGGCGACGCTGAGGTGATTGAGACGGAGCTTGTCCTCGCCGACATGGAGCAGCTCCAGAAGCGGTGCGACAAGACGCGCAACGAGGCGAAGAGCGACCCGAAGAAGCGTCCCGAGTTCGACGCGATGACGGCTCTCCTTGCGCACCTTGGCGAAGGCAAGCCAGTGCGCACGTTCCCGCGCGCCGAGGGCGATCCCATTCTGCCGGTGTTGCGCGACCTCCATTTCCTCACGGACAAGAAGACGATCTACTGCGCGAACGTGGCGGAGGACGACTTAGCCGATCCCGCCGCAAATCCGCATGTCGCCGCGCTCAAGGCGTACGCCGACGCACAGGGCTGCGAGATGGTCACGGTCTGTGCGCAGATGGAGGCGGACCTCGCGGGGCTCTCCGACGCCGAGGCGAAGGAGTTCCTTTCCAGCTACGGCCTCAAGGAAAGTTCGCTTGACCGCACGATCAAGCTCGCCTACCACACGCTTGGCCTTGCGAGTTTCCTCACTGCGGGTCCGAAGGAAGTGCGAGCCTGGACGTTCCACCGCGGCTGGAAGGCGCCGCAGTGCGCGGGCGTGATTCACACGGACTTCGAGAAGGGCTTCATCCGCGCACAGGTGATCGCGTTCGACGACTACGTGAAGCACAACGGCGAGGCGGGTGCGCGTGCAGCCGGAGCGTTGCGTCCCGAAGGCAAGGAATACGAGATGCAGGACGGCGACGTGGTCGAATTCATGTTCAACAAGTAATCTTGCTATGGACTTACAAAATTGTCGCGCTCATGCGTTTTTGCAGTTGCGCGTTGTCCGTTCTTGTGCGATAATGGACGCCGTTCCCACATCTGGAGGAATTACTACATGAAGGAAATAGAAGGAAAGCTTACGGCCAAAGGGCTGAAGGTCGCGCTCGTCGCGAGCCGCTTCAACTCGTTTCTCGTCGAGCAGCTGGTTAAGGGCGCGGCGGACGCGTTCAACCGGCTTGGCGGCGACGTGAAGGATTTGCTGCTCGTGCGCGTGCCGGGCGCGTACGAAATCCCGGTCACGGCGAAGAAGCTCGCCGCGTCGAAGAAGTTCGACGCCGTTGTGGGCGTCGGCGCGGTCGTGCAGGGAGCTACGGCGCACGCGGCGCTCATCAACGAGACCACTGCGCGTGCGTTCACCGAAATTGCGCTTGAGACTGGCGTGCCTGTGGTTGACGGCGTGGTGAGCGCCGAGAACCTCGAGCAGGCGGTCGAGCGTTGCGGAACGAAGCAGGGCAACAAGGGCTTCGCGGCGATGCAGGCGGCGATCGAGCTCGCGAACGTCCTGAAGCAGATTTGAAATTTGTAACAACGCAAAAGAAAGAAGGAAAACAAAATGGCAGTTAAGAAAGTCGCGTTTCTTACGGCCGGCGGGCTTGCGCCGTGCCTCAGCTCGTCAATCGGATTCCTGATTGACGAATACACGAAAAGGTCTCCCGAGACGGAGATGATCGGCTACCTCAACGGGTACATGGGCCTCTTGAAGGGCGAGTCCATCCCCGTGACCCCGGAGGTGCGCAAGAACGCGCTCATCCTCACTCAGCACGGCGGCAGCCCCATCGGCAACAGCCGCGTTAAGCTCACGAACGTCGAGGACTGCGTGAAGCGCGGGCTCGTGAAGGAAGGCGAGGATCCGCTCAAGGTGGCTGCCGACCAGCTCGTGAAGGACGGCGTTGACGTGCTCCACACGATCGGCGGCGACGACACGAACACGACCGCCGCTGACCTCGCGGCGTACCTCGCCAAGAACAACTACAACCTCATCGTCGTGGGCCTCCCGAAGACGATCGACAACGACGTTTACCCGATCAGGCAGTCCCTCGGCGCCTACACGGCGGCGGAGGAAGGCGCGAAGTTCTTCACCAACGTCGTGAAGGAGAACAGCGCGAACCCCCGTTCCCTCATCATCCACGAGGTCATGGGCCGCAACTGCGGCTGGCTGACGGCTTTCACCGCGATCTACTACAACCGCTCGCTCAGGCGCAGGATCAAGTTCCTGCCGGAGTTCGGCCTCATGCGCGAGCGCCAGCGGGTTCATGCGGTGTACGTGCCGGAGTCGAAGATCAATTTCAAGTCCGAGACCGAGCGTCTGCGCAAGATCATGGACGAGCTCGGCTGCGTGAACATCTTCGTGAGCGAGGGCGCATGCGTCAAGGAGATCATCAAGGAGATGCAGAAGCGCGGCGAAGAGGTGCCGCTTGACGCCTTCGGGCATCCGCGCCTCGACAAGGTGAACGTGGGCCAGTGGTTCGCGAAGCGTTTCGGCGAGGCGCTGGGAGCGGAGAAGACGCAGGTGTTCAAGAGCGGCTATTTCGCGCGTTCCGCCGCGCCGTGCAAGAAGGATCTCGAGCTCATCCATGCCTGCGCCGTGAAGGCGGTGGAGTGCGCCATCGCTGGCATCGGCGGCGTGGTTGGCAAGGATGAAGACCACCACAACGAACTCCGCGCGTGCGAATTCGAGCGCATCAAGGGTGGCAAGCCGTTCAACGTGCGCAACTCGCGCTTTCGCAAGCTGCTGGCATTGGTCGGGCAGCCGCGTCCGCGCAAGACGCGCGTCGTGAAGAAGTGATTTTATCTGAAGGGAAGATTTGGAAATGTCAGAAGAAGAGATTTCGGAAAAGTCCGGAAGGTCCATTATGCGCGGTGTCGTGATTGAGTTCGACTTCGCCGTGGTGGATGGTTCGCAGCTGCTGTTTGAAACGGCCAGGAAGGTACTCGAGGCGAAGGACATTGACCTTACGTTGAAGCTTGAGGCCTTGCACCTCGCGGGCGGCAACTACCATGGAGGGCTCGCTGAGCTTTTCGGCGTCCTCGGCAAGAAGTGCGACGCGGCGGCGACTGCACGCGACCTGAGCGATGCGTTCGCCAAGGCGCTTACGGCCAATGCCGCCGAGGCGGTGACGCCCAGCTTCAAGGCGTTCGTCAAGGCGTTGACGGCGAAGGACATCAAGGTCGTCATCGCGACGCGCGCGGACATTGAGGCGATCAAGCCCGCGTTCGCTGAGTTCGACCCCGAAAGCGTCGTGCTCTACTCGGAGCCGTCGATGACGTACGGCAACTGCAAGTGGGACGCATGGCGCCGCGCATACAGCCAGAACGGTCTGGTCGATGTGCTCACCGTCGCCGTCACCGGTAGCGGTGCCGGCGTCAAGGCTGCGCTCGTCGCGGGAATGGGCGTCGTCGCCGTGATCCACGACCACGTCGCGTACCAGGATTTCGGCGGCGCCGATTTCGCCACTGACTCCATCAACGCGAAGCTTGCGGACGAAGTGCTGCGTATGCTGCACGCATGACCATGACCGGCATAGAACGTCTGCATTCCATAATGACCCGTCTCCGCGATCCGGAGACGGGTTGTCCATGGGATCGCGTACAGACCCTCGAATCGCTCAAGCCTTGCGTGCTTGAGGAAACTTACGAGCTGCTCTCCGCGATGGACAGGCCGGAGGACCGCGCGAACTACGTGGAGGAGCTCGGCGACGTTCTCCTCCAGATCATGTTCCAGTGCGTGATGGCAGAACAGGAGGGCAGGTTCTCGTTCGACGACGTGGCCAACGCGATTTCGGACAAGCTCGTCCGCCGCCATCCGCACGTGTTCGGCGACGTCGTGGCGAAAGACCCAGCGACGGTCCTGAAGAACTGGGAGCAGATCAAGCAGCAGGAGCACAAGAAGGAGACCCGCCACTCCGCGCTGGACGGAGTCCCCTCGTCCCTGCCCGCGCTTCTCAAGGCGCAGCGCACGTCCGAAAAAGCCGCGCGCGTGGGCTTCGACTGGAAGGACTCCTCCGGCGTGATCGACAAGATCGAGGAGGAGCTTGGCGAACTTCGCGAGGCCGTTGCTGAGCGCAAGAGCGAGAACCCTGCCGACTCCGACCACGTGAAGGAGGAGCTTGGCGATTTGCTGTTCGCCGTCACCAACTACGCGCGCCACCTGAAGGTGGACGCCGAAAGCGCGCTTGAGGGCACTACGGCGAAATTCGCGCGGCGCTTTCGCGCGGTCGAGGCCGGGGCGAAGGCACAGGGGCGCGACCTCAAGACGATGACCCTTGCTGAAATGGACGCGCTTTGGGACGCAGCGAAGAGTGAAGAGCGTTGAGGTAATAGAACCGCACGGGTTCTGCATGGGCGTTGAACGTGCGCTCTTGATGGCGGCTGAATTGAGGCCGCCAGTTTTCTGTCTTCATGAGCTTGTACACAACGAACAGGTGGTGGCGGAATTGAGGGGGAGGGGACTGCAGTTCGTCGAGACGCTTGCCGATGTGCCAGATGGATCGACTGTTCTTTTCAGCGCGCACGGGGTGGCGCCGACGGTGCGCGAAGAGGCCGTCAGCCGTGGCCTTCGGATTGTTGACGCGACGTGTCCGTTCGTCGAACGCGTCCACCGCGCCGCGCGAGCGTTCGCCGCCCGTGGCGTGCCGGTGGTGGTCGTGGGGCGCGCCAACCACGCCGAGGTGCGAGGCATCGTCGGCGAACTTGATGATTTCCGCGTGGTGGCGTCGGCAGACGAGGTTGCGGATTTGCAATACCCAGCCGATGCACCGCTCGGCGTCCTGTGTCAGACGACTATGTCGTCTGGCGCCGTACATGCAGTGCTGGATGTTCTGCGCGCCCGCTATCCGCGCCTTGAAACGCCGCCGGCGGCTGATGTGTGTACGGCTACGCGCGACCGCCAGCAGGCGGTGGAGGATTTCGTTCGCGCCGGCGGCGACGGTGTGCTGGTGCTTGGCAGCGCTGGAAGCTCGAACACGAACCGGCTTGTTGACGTGGCCCGTGCGGCGGGTGCTGTTTTCGCGGAACGCGCCGGATCCATGGAGGATGTGCGCGCGCTCGATTTCTCGCGGTTGAAGCGGCTTGGCGTGACCGCAGGCGCCTCCACGCCCGAGGATTTTCTCCGGCGTGTCGTCGAAGAATTGCGAAAATAGTTACGATTGCGCTTTCACATCGGGCCGATTCATGGTATCATATCACCTCGTTTCCAATAGGAGTTTAAGATGAAGAATGCGTTCCATGTGTGTTTGGCGGCGTTTGTCGCCGTGTACGCCGCAGGTTGTGGCGACGATTCTGCGTCCGTTCCCGCGAAGACGGACGCACCTCCCGTAGTTGAGGAGGAGAGTTTCGATTCAATCATACAGCGCGGAGTCGCCGCCGTTGCCCAGAAGGACGTCGCGTCTGCAGTTGCCGCCGCCGATGCCGCGTTGGAGCGCGAACCAGATTCGGCGGAGGCACGGTTGCTTTCTGGCCAGGCGGCGTTCCTTGCGGAGGACTACGACCGGGCGAAATCCGAATTCGGCGCCGTGGCAAAGGCCGATCTTCCGAGACCCGTGCGCGCGCAGGGGTTCGCCGGATTGGGCCTCGTCGAATTTGCCCGGCACAACGTGGACGTGGCGCGCATACTGTTTCTGCGCGCCCAGCTGTATGATTCGAAGAACGCCTCCGCGCCGTACCATCTCGGCTTGATCTATCGTGACACCTACCATTTCTACGAAGCTGCGCTGCTGCAGTTCCAGGTGTTCACGAGACTCTCCAACCCCACCGAGCCGCGCACGCAGACGGTTGGACGCAAGGTCATACCCGAGCTCCGCGACCAGATAAACCGCATTTCGGTCGAACGCCCCGGCGCGAGCGCGCGCAATCCGGGCCAGGCGGCCAAGTTGATAGAGGAGGCGCAGGCGCTGGAGGCGAAGTCGCGCCTCACGCTGGCGAAGAACAAATACGCGGAGGCCATGAAAGCCGACCCGTTTTCGTATCCCGCCGCGCTCGGATACGCAAAGCTGCTGAAGCGCCTCGGCAAGACGGCCACGGACGTTGACAAGGCGCTCTCCGCGTACCGTGTCGCGATAGACCAGCGTCCGGAAGTCCAGAAGAACTACCTTGAGGCCGCCCAGCTCGCCTACGTGAACAAGCGCTGGGCCACGGCCGTGCAGATCATGGATCGCTCCGTGGCGCACGATGCCAGCGCCAGAAACAGGGATTCGTTCGACGTGCTGATTGGCGCGCTCATCAAGGCAGGCAACGGAAAGCTGGCGAAGTCCTGGAGCGACTATCGCGCCGAACTCGGCAAGTAATGCAGCTTACACCCATCGACATGGGCCTTATTGGCACCGTGGCCCTGCTTGCCGGCATCGGACTTTTCAGGGGTCTTTCCGGCGAACTCGCGTCGCTCGCCGGTTTCGCCGCAGCGACGGCCGTTGGGTTCTTCGCATACGATTTCGCGCATCTGGCTGCGTGTTCGTTCGGATTCGACGGCGGTGGCACGCTTGAGCTCGCCTCCGCAGGCGTCATCGACCTGGTGTTCGTGCTGCTGGCGTTCGGCATAGTGCGCTGGATCGTGAACAAGTTCGTCTCATGTCTCGTGCCGCAGCCGACAAACGCCCTCCTGGGCGCGGCGAGCGGGGCTGTCAAGGGATGTCTGCTGCTTGTGTTGCTGACGGGCTTCGGGTTCATGGCTCCAGGCACGTATTCCACGGGGTTCTTCGCCGAGCGGTCGTCGATTGTCCACGCAATCGCGTCCTTCGCGGATTCTCATTTCGGGGACGACTTATGAACGGTCGGTCTGACGCCGAGCTGATGGCAATGTCCGCGGATGGCGACGATTCCGCCTTCGCCGAGATAGTTTCTCGCTATCAGGACGTTCTTCTGAACTTTTTCATGCGCAAGGGCGTTTCATTTGCTGACGGACAGGATCTCGCCCAGCGTACCCTGCTTCGCCTGTGGCGCTACCGGCACCGGTACGAGCCAACGGCAAAGTTCACGACGTTCCTGTTCCTCCTCGCGGGACAGGTCGCAATCGACTTCATCCGCGCCGAGGGCCGGCGCAACGGCCTTCAGGAGGATCTGGAGCGCGAAGCGGAGGCGGAGGCGACGGCTGGCACGATGCATTCCGCTGGAGAAACTTCGGTGGTGTGCCGTCCGGCAGAGCCGGACGACGCGCAGGGCGAGAGAGTCCGCCGCGCCGTGGCGTCCCTGCCGCCCGGTCTGCGTGACGTCGTGGAGCTGGGAGTGTTTCAGGACCTCCCATACGCGGAGGTCTCGGAGATTCTGGGCATCCCGGTGGGAACCGTCAAGTCGCGGATGTTCAACGCATTGAAGAAACTGAAGGAGCTGATGAATGAACGCTGAGCTGATGAAAGACCTGGAAGAGTCAGGTGACGGCTTGCTGCCGTTCGCGGAGACGCTGCGTAGCGCTCCGCAGGCGCGTGTTTCGCCCGCTTTCGCGGAACGCGTGATGGCGCGCGTACGAACGAGCCTGCTGCTTGCGCGCTGGCTTCGACCCATGCCAATCGCGGCGGCGGCTTCGGTAGCCGCCATGCTTGCAATTGCGGCTTTCATGGATCGGCCCATGTCGCTGGAAACGCGCCTTGTGGAGTGCCAGCGCGAGGACGGATCTTTCTCCGGCTCGTCGGCCGCGAGGTACGTACAGGCATTCGCCGTCAGTGCCCTTGCCTGTGCGGAACATCCCGACTTCACCGCGCTCGGACATGCGGTTGACGCTCTCCTTCGCTCGCAGAACGCGGACGGTGGATGGGGCGGCGGCGGACTAAGCGCGCGGAACGTGGCCGCGCTCGCGGCGGCTTCCTCCGCTGGCGTTGTAAATGCCAAGGCGGCATACCGGCGTGGACTCCGCTATCTGCGCATGAACGGAATCGCGGAGCTGTCTGCTGATGAGCTCTCGCGCGAGGCGAAGGACGCCCTTGCGAAGTTGGGTGCTTCGCGTGACGACGGCCTCGTGTTCAGTGTACGCGGAGCTAGCCGGCTGTAAAGAATGCGTGTTCTCTTCATAATCGCCGCCATTGCTGCGACGTGCCTGCGCGCGGATGCGTCGGCGCGTCCTAAGTTGCTCGCTTTTGGCAGCAGCGATTCCTGCGCATGGTGCGAGCTGATGGAAAACCGCGTGTTCTCCAGCGACGCCTGGCGTACGTGGGCGGCTACGAACTTGCTTGTGGAGACGGTGGACCTTCCGCGTGGCGAAGGAAGGATGTCGGACGAAATCAGGGAGCGGAACGAGGCACTTGCCGATAGCTACGGCGTTGAAGGGTTCCCAACGTTTGTGCTTGTGACGCCGGACGGCAAGACGGAGCTTGGCCGAGTGAAGGTGCCTGATCCCTCGCGCGGACTTGGCCGTGACCTCACGGCTGAAACGTTCATCGCCGCATTGCAACAGGAAATGCAGAAGGCATCGTCGCCAGCATCCGCATGGCCGTCGTTGTGGCGTAAGTATCGGTTCATCCCGGTTGTGATTCTTCTCGTCTTGGCTGCGATGTTGCTTACCGACAAGTCGAAGTTGCCGCTTGCGCTGCGTGGCCTTGGGAAGATACTTGGCACCCGCATGACCGTTGCAGCCGCTTCCGCCGCCGCCGTGCCGAGGTGGAAGCGTCTGCTTGCCTTCGCGCTGATCGTGCTTGCGTTTCTGCTTGCGGTGCTGAGCCCTACGCAAGTTCCCGGTACAGCTCAATCGTTGACGCGCACATCTTGGAAATGGAGTAGTTTGCGCGTACGGCTTCCACAGCCGCTGTACGGATGGCATCGAGCTTTGCTGGAGGGGAATCGAGAATTTCGTCGAGCTTGTCGGCGAGTGCTTTGACGTCGTTAGGCGGTACGAGAAACCCCGTCGTGCCGTCCTCGATCGTCTCGCAAGCGCCGCCGTGCGCCGTTGCGACGACGATCTTACCCATCGCCTGCGCCTCGGGGATCGTGCGTCCGAAAGCCTCGGGCTGTGCGGACGACGCATTCACCACGATGTCGCTGAGTGCATATACGGTGTGGATCTCCTGCGTGTGGTCGCGGAAGACGACTTCGGTGTCGTCTGCAAGCTGGCTTGCCATTTCGCGGAGGTGGTCGGAGTATTCCACGCGGCCTTGGTCGGAGCCGAGGAACAGCACGCCAACTCGCTTGTGCTTCATCTGCATGAGTGCTTCGAGAAGCACTTCCTGCCCTTTCCAGTACGTGAGGCGTCCAGGCATCAGGATAACGGGGATGTCCGGCGAGAAGCGGTATTGGCGGGTTTTCTTCGCCTGCGCCGCCTCGGCAGGCACGGCGTCGGGACGGAAGAAATCGGTGTCCGCGCCGCGTGGAATGCACACGAGTTGCGCCGGGTCCGGATGGTATGTTTCAAGGACGTGCCTCTTCACGTACTCCGAAACGCAAATCGTCTTGAGACCTTTGAGCATCACGCGGTTGTACGGAATCTTGAAGATGGCGGGTTTTGTGCCGTACACGCCGTGGAAGGTGGCGATCCACGGAACGCCGCACTTCTTCGACGCCCAGTGGACGCTCCACGCCGGCGCTCGCGAACGAACATGCATGAGGGTTACGCCCTCCTTGCGCACGAGCTCCGCGAGGCGAGATGCGTTCGCGCGCATGGTGAAGGGGTTCTTGCTCATGAGGGGCAGTTCGAAATGGGGAACGCCCATCGCTTTCAGCCCCTCGACCATTGGACCGCCCTGTGATGCGACGGCGTTGGGGATTCCGGCCTTCTTGAGCGCGTGGGCCACTTCAAGTGTGCCGCGTTCCACGCCGCCCATCTGGAGCGAAGGAAGTACCTGCAGTATCTTCATTTCTTCGGCCAGAACACGTCCGTGAACTTGGAGGGAATGCCCACCTCGTTCTTCTCAAAGCAATCGGCTAGGATTTTCCAGCCGAGGTCTAGCGCGTCGATGAGGTCGATGTTCACGGAAAGATCCATCATTTCCTTCTCGAACATCGCGCCGTACTTCAGGAGCTTCTGGTCCCACGCGCTCATCTTGAAGCCCATGGACTGCTTTTCAACCGTTTCCTTGTATTGCGCGTAGAGCTTGATCATCGCGTCCATGATGGTGCGGTGGTCGTAGCGCGTGGTGTTGTGCTCGCGGAACCAGTCGCGGTCGGATATCGAAGCGTGTTCCTTTTCGGCCTCAGTCAATACCTTGTCCTGTTGGAGGGAGCGCGATGTACCCTTGTTCACCTGCTGTTTGAGACGTGAAAGCGAGCCGAACGGTTCGATGCGTCCGTTGCGGAGGTAGAACTGGCCCTCGGTAATGTAGCCCGTGTTGTCGGGGACGGGGTGCGTCACGTCGTCGCCCGGCATCGTGGTGACGGCGAGGATCGTGATGGAGCCCGCGCCGTCGAAATCGACCGCCTTCTCGTAGCGCGAGGCGAGCTGGGAGTAGAGGTCTCCGGGGTAGCCGCGGTTGGAGGGAATCTGCTCCATCGTGATGGCAATCTCCTTCATCGCGTCAGCGAAGGAGGTCATGTCCGTGAGCAGCACAAGGACGTCCTTGCCCTTGAGCGCGAACTGTTCGGCCACGGCGAGGGATACGTCCGGCACCAACATGCACTCAACGGTGGGGTCGGCAGCGGTGTGTACGAACATCACGGTGCGTGAGAGGGCGCCTGACTTGTCGAGCGTGTCGCGGAACTTCAGGTAGGCGTCGTACTTGAGGCCCATGCCGCCGAGCACGATCACGTCCGACGAAGCCTGCATCGCGATGCGGGAGAGCAGCTCGTTGTACGGTTCGCCTGCGCGTGCGAAAATCGGGAGCTTCTGCGAGACGACGAGCGAGTTGAAGAGGTCGATCATCGGGATGTTCGTGCGGACCATGCGGTTCGGCATGATGCGCTTCGAGGGATTCACTGACGGCTGGCCGATCGGCACCTTGTTGTCCGAGAGTGCAGGACCTCCGTCGCGCGGCTTCCCCGTGCCCGTGAACGCACGGCCGAGAAGGGCGTCGCCGAAGGGTATCTTCATGGTCTCGCCGAGGAAGCGGACGCGCGCGGACGTGTCCACGCCACGTGCACCGGCGAAGATCTGCAGCGTCACGTTCGGTCCGTCCAGCTTGATGACCTGGGCGAGGGACGTACCCGCGCGAGACTCGACCTCGGCGATCTCGTTATACTTCACGCCCTCGGCGCGAAGGGTTGCGACAGACCCCGAAAGGGCGTCGATCTTGTGATATACCTTGTTGTTGAACATTCTACTTCTCCCGTAACGACGCGCATATTATAACCTTTTCCCGTTCGTAAATCAATCCATAATCGCGAGGCAATTGTAAAAGGGGCGCATATGCATAATTCACCTGACTCCATTTCACGGCTTTGCCCTCCATCCGCCGTCTGTGACCGCCTTCCATCCGCCGTCGGTGTCTGCCCTCCATCCGCCGTCAGCGTGTGCCTACCCG
The DNA here is from genome assembly GCA_902779865.1 of uncultured bacterium. Taxonomy (GTDB): domain Bacteria; phylum Verrucomicrobiota; class Kiritimatiellia; order RFP12; family UBA1067; genus RUG572. The sequence continues at coordinate 692 of CACZDG010000065.1, read as the reverse complement.
ACATCCCGCTTTCGAACCATCCGCCGCCACCAGCGAGATTTCATACGCTCCGTAATCTCATTTTCGTACTTCGCGCGCCATCCGGCAAGCATGGTGGCGTCCTCCACCCGTTCCGGGTCCGTCATGGCGTCCAGTCGTTCCATCAGCGCTGTCGGGTTTCCCCGCACGCCAGCCACCACCTCCAGCCACACGGCCCTCGCCCGCACAACCGCCAGATCCGGCACATTGTAATCCTGTTTCCCCTCATCTCCACCACGCGGGGGCTCTGCCAGCACGGACTCCGCCGGCACGGGGTCGGCAAGCCCCACCACCTGCCGCAGCTTCTTCGCCATCGCCTTGTAGCGCATCACCGTCGTGTAGCGCACGTATAGTGCGGGAATGTTCACCTGCAGCCAAGCCTTCACGCCCCCGCGCCGCCCGACGATCGCGCCGTCCCCGTCGCGCAGGAGCGAGTTGTCCACGTAGCACTCCAGGTCGTGTACCATGCTGCCGAAGCGCACCGCCGCCTCGTGCGAGTCACGCCGGTGGACCCATGCGTCCAAGATTGCCTCGCGCGTGGGGCAGGGGCTTGTGGTACGCCGTCCGCCAATGCGCCGCCGCTCTTTGGCGAGCGCCTCCCGCCGCGCACGCTCTTGCGCGTAGTAGAGCGGACGCCGAAGGCGGCACTGTGCTCGGTCGATGTACCTCGTTGC
>CACZDG010000064.1 GCA_902779865.1 uncultured bacterium | reverse complement strand
CGCGCCCTACCAATGCGAACCGGTAGGGGCCGACCACCGGGCGGCCCGTAGGTGGGGCGGGGGAAACAACAAGCGTACAACAACAAGTTGTGCGGCTCGCCCCACCTTGCGGTGCGCTCGGTGATCGCGCCCATCGGCTAGGATTCCACCAAGATGACGGCGAACCCAGTCAATGCGCCGTTCATGTCCCGTTAAACCTAAATTCGTCATTTCATTTTCCATGCACTCCGTTATATATCACGCAGAGGCGCAGAGAGGCAGAGTTTTATTGGAAACAACCAAGACAACTTTCAAGAACAACATTATCCTGCGGGCGTACCTTCGCCTGTCGCGAAGCGATCAGGTTGGGTGAGCGCGAAGCGCGAACTGCGAAGCAGCCGCAAGGCCCCGCGCCCGTGCGCCAAAGGCAAGTTGTTTCAAACAAGTTGTTTCCAATCATCAGAAGGTCCGGCGGTGATTTTCGCAGATGCGCCGCAAAATCAATCCTTGAGCGAGTCGCAGAAGTCCATCAGCCACGTCCAGTCGTGCGCGGAGTAGCCGTGCCCCTCCGTGCGGCGCACAAAGGCGAGGTCTTCGCCCATGCAGTCGGTGGAGTAGTCGGCCGGATACGGCACGTCGGGAAGGCCCTTCTTACCGAGGAACGTCCACGCCGGCGAAGCCGCCTTGCACGCAAGATACTCGCCTTCCGGGTCGAACCACTGCACGTCGTACCCCTGCACGAAGAGCTTGCGCGGCGCAATCGACGCGAGCAGGAGGTGCTGGTCGAACGTGAGCAGCTTCGCTGGGTCCTTCTCGTACTTCGCGTAGGCCGGGCAGTACCAGTGGCGGAAGCTGCGCATCTCGGTGGCCACGTTCTCGCCCCAGTCGCGCTTGGCGAGCGGACACCCCCCGCCGCCCGTCTGGTTGGGCACGCACGCCGCGAAGCGCTCGTCGCGCGCGGCGGCGAGAAGAGCCGTCTTGCCGAGACGGGAGTAGCCGGCCGCAATCGCCTTCTTCGCGTCAAGCTCGGGAATCTTGTAGGCAAGGTCGAGTCCGCGCGAAAGCGCCCACGCCCACGCGCCGATGGAGGTCGTGTTGTCGTCGCGCGCCGGGTCGCGCTTCGGCCAGAGGTCGAACACGCCCGTCCACGGCGAAGGTGTTCCACTGGGCACTGAGCCGTCGGCGCGCGGGCTCACGTCGGGCGAGACCTGCGCATAGCAGGCCGTGACGAGCGCGTATCCGCGCGCGAGGATCATGTGCGCCGGGAACACGAACTCCACGCTGTTCATGTTCTCGTACCGGCCGCGCAGCTCCTCCACGCACTTGTGCGCGGGACGCAGCGCAATCCACATGTCGGGCGTGACCACCTGCTTGTCGCGGATGAGCTCGTAGTTACCGCCGTAGTTGAGGAAGATGATGGGCAGGGCGGGCTTCTTCGCCCAGCGCGGCAGCAACACCAGCCAGTCGATCACGGGGCCGCTCTTGTCCGCCTTGAACCATACGCGGTACTGGCGGCGGATCCCGAAGCCGGCGAGCGTCACGCCCTCCTCCACCTTCTCGACCACAACCGCCTCCGGTGCGGGCGGTTCCTGTCCGAACATCTCCTTCGCGAAGATGCCAAGTATCTCGTACCGACGGCGAGCCCAGTCGGCCGGGGTCGCCACCTTCGTGCCGTCCACGAACGTGAGCGGATCCTCAAGCGTGTACGGCGCGATCTTTGATTTGTCGTAGTTGGGCTTCCAATAGTCGGGACGCGCCGCCAGCGCGCTCGCCGCTGCGAATAACCCAATCAGACACCCTCCAAGTAGAACTCTATTTTTCATCTTTATTTTCTCCTTTCTTGACCGGAAACTCCGTATGCACGCACGTAGTCAACTTCCATGAACGTGCCGTTGATGGCGTCGCCCACAGGCCCCGCCCACTTTAAAATCGCCTCAGAAAGCAGGAGCGCGCATTCCGAATGGCACACTTCGTTCTTGACGCGCCGGATTTCCTTCCCGTCAAAGTAGAACACAAGCTCGTCCGCCGTCCACAGAAAACCATAGACGTGGAACTCCTTGGACAAATCAACCGAACGTCCAAGATTGAATGCCTTCGCGTTGACCTTGTGGCTCTTCTTGCCGTCCTTGTAGAAAACCTTCTCGTAGTCGTGGATATTGGTGTTGATCTCAGACGGATAATGTCCTTCATTGACGTCGATCTCGAATCCCTCGTCCTTCCCATGCGGGAGCGTCACAAACCAGAAGGAATTGTTCGTGCCCGTGGCGGCGGCATAGCGATAACGACATTCGAAATACCCGTACTTGAAACGGGCCTTCGTCCAGACCGACGCCGACGTCCACTCCTTGCCTCCGCGCGATTCCTTCCTGTTGCAAAGCCGCAACATGCCGTTTGTGACGACGGCGTTCTCCCGCCATCTGCTGCAGAGTATGTGGCCCGGGGACGCGTTCTCAGAGACCCACTTTTCCTCGAGCCTCGAATCCGCGTAGTCGAACTCGTCCGACCACAGCAGCTTCCACCCTCTTTCCGCACACACGGACGGAACGTTGGTCGTTGCCACAGCACCGCCAGCGGACGGCGGCACGTAGCCTTCCAGTTTCATGAACGACGGGTCGAGCTTTATGTCCTCCTTCCCCTTCGCGGTGCAGTTCCGGAACACGACGTTCACCGCGCGCGTCTCCTGCTTGCCGACGCCTTTCGGCAGTTCGAACCACTGCGTCCACGGACGCATCCGCATCGTGTCACGGCACCATCCCCTGACGTTCTCCACGAGAATGTGTTCGTAAAGCTGTTTCGTGTCGGGACGCGACTTCAGGTTGAGGATCGCCCCGCATCCTCTCACCTCACTGTTCCGCAGAATTAGGTTGCGGCAGTGGAACGCATCGGAGCCACAGGTGAACGCATGGTGGCAGACAGGCCCGAACACGCAGTCCTCCACAAGAACATTGAAGTTGGCGCCGTTGTCCGGCAGCGTCTCGCACTTGTAGCCCCAGCCGCCCTTCACCACCACCGCGTCGTCGTTCACGTCCATGTACGAGCCCCACACGTGGGCGTCCTTCACGGCGTCAAGGTCGATTGCGTCCGAACTTGGCGCGGCGGGCGGAGTCTTGTGCCCCGGCGCCGTGATGCGCACGTTGTCCACCTTCACGCGCTCGCACTTGTAGAACTGCACAGTCCAGAAATGGGAGTCCTTGATGGTAACACCGGATATCCTGACGTCGCGGGAATTGGAGACATAGATGTTCCGCGGACGGGGGATGTCCCAGTCCTTGAACCCCTTGACTGTCTTGCGCTTTTTCCAGAAATCGATCCACGACTTCTTCCCGTTGCCGTCGATCGTGCCCTCGCCATAGATGGTGAAGCCGTTGCAGGCGTCGGCGTTGATGAGCGCAAGCGTATAGACGAAGGAATGTCCGACGAAGTGTGTCATACCACGGGGTACCACAGAGCCATCTTCCGGTCCACGCAGCACGGCCCCCTTCTCAAGCTTCAGGTGTACGCCCGGCTTGAAGAAAAGCGCGGACGTGTTCCACACACCCGGCCCGAGAACGAGCACGCCGCCGCCCTGTGACGCGATCCAATCGATTGTCATTTGAAGCGGCTTGGTTTGAAGCTCGGGGGCGTTGACCTTCGCCCCCAGCATCTGCGAGGCGAAATACTGCCGTCCGAGCTTCGCTTCATCGACCGGCGACTTGTCCGCAAACCATGCATCCATCGCGGACCCGTCCGGCCAAACCCCGGTCGCGCCCGCCGCAGCGAACATGCCGAGCAAACACACGCCAAACAATGTCGTTTTCTTCATTTCTTTCCTCGCCTTTATTTTTGCTTGTTTGAGGGGATTCTGTACATCGGCATCTTGAACGGCACCTCCGACGCATCCACGAAATCATGCACCGTCACTTCCTTCTGGCGCGCCTTGGTCGTCCACAGCCGCCGCAGAGGGGATTTCTCCGAAAGGACAATCTTGTTGCCGCGAAGCACCACGCCCTTCTCGCCCGGTTTGAGCGCCGCACCTCCCCACATGCACACCACCGCCGAATCGTCTGCGATGCGCTTCGTCGCGTTCGTGGAGATGAACGTGTTGTTTTCCACGCGCACGTCCGACACGTTCGCGAGGCGCACGCCGCAGTAGAGCGGATTCTCCACTACGTTTCCCGCAAACAGAAGTCCGTTGCAGGAACGCGCCCTGCCATGGTGTCCGAGCGCGATGAGGTGGGGGCCCAACCGCTCGCTCGGACCAAACCAGCAGCCGGTCACCGACACGTTGCGGTTCGGAATTGAGATTTCCTTCGCGCACGAAATCGGAGAGGTCTCCGGATTGCCTATCGCCCCAGGGCTCGTCTGCTCCACCTGGATCGTTTCGCGCGTCAGGCATGTCTGCTTTCCTCCAAACGTGTATCCTGCAAACAGACAGTTAGCCACCACCACGTTCTCGCACCCGTCGATCTGCAGCGCATGGTTGTTCGGGATGTCCTTCACCACCGCGTTCTCGAAGCGGATGTTGCGCCCGCAGGCGAATGCGGCGGGCACGCAGCGCCCCTGGCAGTCGAACACGCCGCCGGACACCGCAACGTCGCTGACGCCATTCGTCGCATCGGTGCGTGGAACAAGGTTGTAGAGGAAGATTGACCAATGCCCCCTGCGGTTCGCCGCCGAACGGATGATGGCCGAGCGGGCAGGATCCATCGCGCGGGCGGCGACCTCGGGCGTCCAGCCGTCCGTCGCGCGCTCCACGCCCCCCGCCAGCTCCAGGCGCACATGCGGACGCAGCGAGAGGTACAGGATGCGGTACTCGCCGGGCGGAACGACCACCGTGCCCCCGCCCGCCGCCGACACGCGGTCGATGCACTTCTGGATCGCAAGAGTGGAGTCGGTTTTCCCCGTCGGGTCCGCACCCGCCTCGGTCACAACCGCCCGCACCGCACTCGCCGCAATCGGTAGCATAGCACTTGCCGCAAGCACAATAATCATTGAGCGAGCTTTGGCGAACTCGTTCTGAACGCTTGATATGAATATCTTAAACTTCATGGCGAATAGTATACCACATTTTAGCCTCTCGCATCCCGCATCAGTCGACAAGAGAACCTTCGCAGCATTGCAATTGATTCTACCCGGGCTTCATCGGCTGGCGGCGCGCTCGGTGATCGCGCCCTACCTTTGCGGCGGCGGGTATTCACTTAGATTTCTTGACGGAAAGCGCAGTCTTCTTCATCCAGTCATCGCGGAATGACTTTGCAACCTTGCTCGAACCCTGCACGTTTACCATGTAGAGACGGGCCTTGCGCGTCTTGACGTTGGCCTCGGCCCATGTGCCGCCAGCGCCGCCATGGGAGAGTGAGCCCTTGCCGTCCACCTTCATGCCGAAGCTGTAACTGACTTTCACGCACTTGGGCGTCTGCTTGGCCGTCCACTTCTCCATGAGCGGAGCGGAGATCAACCTGCGGCCGTCGGGCGCCAGCCCCCCGCGCGCGATCATCTGGAAGAACTTGATCATGTCCCGCGGCGTGGAGAGGAGCCCGCCGCCGGCCTCGGGATGGACGCCCACTTCCATGTACGGCGGTGCGAGTTTGTTGCGCACAATCTTCGTGGGCATCGGCGGCTTCTTATCCGACAACTTGTAGAACGCGGCACGGCGCGCGTTCTGCGAGGCGTTGGGGATGAACGTGGAGTCGGTCATGCCCAGCGGTTTGAAGATGCGTTCGGCCATCTCGACATCGAAGGGACGCCCCGTGACCTTCTCCACGATGGCTGCGGCCACGTCGATGTCCCAGTTGCTGTAGAGGTATTTCGTATCCGGCTCGAACTTCAGCGGTTCCACATGCACATGTTCCGCAAGCGCCTCCATACCAGGGCGCGCAATGGCCTTCTTGGGGAACACGTCGAGTCCGGAGGTGTGGCAGAGAAGCATGCGAAGCGTGGGCCGGGTTTTGACGGGAAACTTCTTCCATGAGGAAAAGTATTTCTCCACAGGGTCGTCGAGGGACAGCTTTCCCTCCGAGACAAGGTTCAACACCAGCGCGGCCAGCACGCCTTTCGTGTTCGACGCCATCCAGAACACGGTGTCCGGCTCCATCCGCCGTCCCGGCGCGGCTTCGCCCACGCAGTCGAAATGCGGCACACCGTCCGCATCAGCCGTCACCAGCACCGCCCCAGGAAATCCCTCGGGCGCGGCGCGGTGGGTTACAGAGTATAGCTGCACATTCTCCGCCACCACGCCCGCAAACGCCGCCGTAACGGCAACGCATACAATTAGTTTCATTTTCCGCACGACCATATATCTACCTGCTTGAGAAAATCACCACGCAGGGGCCTTGCCGAGACGCGAGGGGATCGTCTTGCCGTCCATCGTCACGTTCTTCGCGTTAACGACCACGATCTCCTCCTGCGTCGTCTCGCCGCACGTCACGTTCTTAAGCGTCACGCCGTCCACGGGATCGCGCGCGTCGCCATGGACCATCAGGAGATGCCTCGCCCGCGTGGCGCGGACGTTCTCCGCGCAGATATTGCGGATGCGCGTCACGCGCACCTCCCACGTCGGCAGGTTACGCCACTCGTACAGGACGTCCGTCTCAATCCCCACCACGCTTGTCGGAACGGACTTCCCGCGCATTTCCACGGAACAGTCCTTCATGTAGATGTTCTCCACGAAACCGCCACGGCGCTCGTTCGTCTTCACGAAGAATATGTTGTTCACGTTCCCCACCATCTGGCAGTCGTGCATCAACACGTTGCGGATTCCCCCCGAGACGTCACTGCCCGCGCCCATGAGGACGTGTCCGTTCCTCACCGTGCAGTGGCGCACGACGACGTTTTCCGTGCTGCGCCCGAGCCGCCAGGCGTCGTGGTTGCGCGCGGCCTTGAGGATGACCGCGTCATCGCCTTGGTCGAAGATACAATTCTCCACGATCACGTTCTTCGTCATGTCGATGTCGATTCCGTCGGTGTTGTGTCCGTGCGAGTAGATGTCAACCCTGCGCACGACGACGTTCTCGGAGTGGAACAGGTGGATGTTCCAGAACGGCGATCCGCGGATGAGGAAGTCCTCCAACAGGATGTTCGCCGAACGGTTGATCTGGATGAGGTGCGGACGTGCGTGGGAGCCGGGGAAACGGGTGATGTCGCGCTTCTCGAGCGGGATGCCCATCGAGCACCAGTCGTAGAGCGTGGCGATGAACGCCTTGTGCATGGGCGTGTTGCGGTTGTCCCACTTCGTGCGCCACAGATCCGTCTCCGGCGCGATCCGTCCCTTGCCGACGATGGCGACGTTCGTGCAGCAGTAGGCGAAGATGAGCGGGGAATAACTCATCGCCTCCACGCCCTCCCAGTTGGTGTGGACGGCAGGAAGGTAGTCCGAAGGATCGTCGGTGAACACGATGCGCGAACCCTCGCGCAGGTCGAGTGCCACGTTGCTCTTGAGGTGGATCGCGCCCGTTCGCCAGTCGCCCTTCGGCACCACCACACGTCCACCGCCCGCCGCGGAACACGCCGTGATCGCCTTCGCGAAGGCCTCTGTGTTCTTGACACCGTCCGTCACAGCTCCGTAGTCCGTGATCGGGAATTCGCGCGCCGGTACGCACCACACGGGAACCGCCGGCATCTTGAACGGCGCCTCTGGCGCGGACACATACTCATACGCCGTGCCCAATGCTGTGACTGAACCGAGTGTCTTGCCGACAAGCGTAGTCGCAGCAATCAGTGCTACGATAAAAAGCATTTTGCGTTTCATTCTCTTTCCTTCTGATGCGAGCGAATCAACGATAGAGCGTCGCGGCCAGCAGACCAATGAAGGTTTCCGTTCCCCGACATTCGATGCGCAGCGACTTCAGTTCATTTGCGGGATCGAGCACGATGGCGTGGGCATTCGCATGGGCGGTGTCACCAAGCATCACCGGACGCCCCTTCACCGCGTACGGTTTGTTGTCGCGCTTCGCGTCGTAGTAGCTCCATTGTCCCTGCGAATAGTTGAGCCAGTCGTCGCAGTTGTCGGGCGGAACGAGCGACAGCGACTCTTCCGTGCCGTCGGCGTACTGCACCTTAACGCACGCCGCCTCCATCCACGCGACGTTGGGGTTCGTGACGACAGCCGAGAGCAGCGCAATCTGCCGCGCCTTGCCGGAAAGCGGAATCTCTACCACGTCCGGGAACTGTTCGTAGAACGAGGTGAACGCGGCGTTTTTTCCCTCCTTCGGCCCGAGGTGGAACGCCGGACCGTACTTCGTCGCAAGCGCGCCGTCCTCCGGCCAGCGCTCAAGCGTCTTCGGCACGGCGTAGTCCTTCGGCCAGCGGCGGTTCCCAGCCGTTTCATGGCGTTCCCACCAGGTGCGTCCGTTCGCCATGAGAGTGCGCGGGAGGCCAGACCACGGCTTGTTATCGATGCGCGGCGAATACTTCCCCGCATGCAGCAGCCGCAGGTTCTGGTTGAAAGACTTCGAGATATCCACGAACTCGGCCTTCGCGCCTTGCGGAACGGTGAGATCGGAGCCTTCGCCCTTGGGGTGCCCCCACCGCGTGTGGCGCGGGGGAATCGCCGCGCCCGCGAACTGCGGCTTCGGCGCGGGTGTTACATTGACCGTCGCGGCGCGGCTGCCGCCCGTCACCTCCACGCCGCCCGTACGCGTCCAGCGGTAGGAAATGTACGGTGACTTGATCTCCGCCTCGTTCCACGACGCGGGGAACGACGGACGGATCTCCTTGCCTTCGACGATGCCGAACACGCCCTCCGCCACTGTGCGAATGAAGCCGGCGGTGTTGTCAGCGAAGTCGATGTTGTTGTAGCACGCAAAGTCAAAGTTGAGGTCGCACGTGCCCACACCCGGTCCACAGCCCGCACCGCGTGCGGAGACCGCCGCCGCGTCGTGCAGGTTACGCCAGCCGAGTTCCGGCTCGCCCACCTGGTAGCACGCAAGCGCCCAGAAGATCATCTCGTTCGGATAGCGTCCGCACGACGTCCAGAAGAGCGGCAGACGGTTGGAGGAGTAGAGCAGCGACGCACCGTCCTTGGCAAAGAACGTCGGCACGTTGTCCTCCACCCAGAACACGGCGCGGCGGTTGCGCGCGAGGTCAGGTACGAGGTTATCGATCGCGATGTAAACAGTTGAGAGGTCGGGCGCACGCATAAGGCGCTTGAGTCCGAAACGCTCGCGGTATTCGCCCCACACGCCGTCACCCTCGTGCCACAGGTTCTTCGCAATCGCGTCCTCCACGGCCTTGCTCCGCGCAGCGAAGTACGCGGCGTCCTCCGCCTTGCCAAGACATTGCGCGACTTCAGACATAACGCGGCAATCGAAGGCGTAGTAGGCGGAGGATATCGTGCCCGCGCCGCCGTTAGTCCATTTGTCGTCGGTGTTCCACGTGTTGAGCCAGTTCTCGTAGAGTTCCGTGCCTGGTACCTTCATGTTGCGGTCCATCCATGCGAGGTGTTTCTTCACGCCATCGTAGGCTATCTCGCGCATGAAGTCGTCGTCATGCGTCCACTTCCAGTAGCGCATCACGGAGACGACAAACTCCTCGCACATGTTGTAAAAGGAATCGCGCTTGGGCTCGTTGGGTATGCGTCCGTCCGCACGCTGGGAACGGAAATGCTCGCGGGCGTTTTCCTTGAATCGCTCCTCCCAGCCCGTCGCGTAGCAGATGTAGGCAACGCGCCATCCCGCGAAGGCCTGTTTCCAGTTCGTCGCGCCGTGCGTGATGTGGCGGCCCTCGAACATAGCGTCCGCCACGAGCAGCTGGCACGGAAGAAGCGAGTCGAGAATCGGGTCGGGCGTCTTGACCTCGATCGTCCGCGCGATGCGCTCGAAATGGTTCGTCGCCGCATCGAACGCCGCCGCAGGGTCAATGGATGCCGGACGCCGCATACCCTTCCTCTCGAAGTCGTAATACGTCGCGCCGTCTCTCTCGCCCTTGGCGGCAAGTTCCCACTCGCCGTCGAACTTCGGCGGCAGGTCTCCCGTTGCCTCCACGAGCAATCCGTCGGACTGCGCGCTACGCACCATCTTGACCGTTCCCCTGTCCTTAAGGTTGTATTCGGCGCGTCCCCACACGTAGCGGTATTCCACGTCCTCGGTTCCGTCGCCGAACTGCAACACGCCGCGCACTTTGTTATCGATTCGATAACCCCTGAACACCTTCAGCGCGACTTTCGGCCGGTCGCTCGTCCACGGTAGGGACTTGCAGGGGCTCAACTCCCGATCGTCGCCATGCCATCCGTATAGCGGACGATTGAACTCGCCGTCTCCATTCCTCGTGGCAAATCCGCCGGGAACTGGCATGTATTTCAGCGCAGGTGCCGCACAGACCGCCGTTGAGCAAACCAGGGATACCGCAAAGGCTCTTCCGATTTTTCCGCCTGGCTTCTTCAACATAATTGTCAGACCAGGTTGAGGATGTCTGAGAATCCGGTGATGTCGAGCACCTCCCGAACGCTTTCCTGAACATTGGCTATCTGCAGCTCGCCACCTTTACCTAACATCGTCTTGTGGGCTGAAAGCAGGAGGCGTAGTCCGGCCGAGCTCATGTACGGGACGTTGGCGAGATCGATCACCACGCATGTGGCATCGCCGAACTTGAGACCAGCCTCGAGCTCGGGGGCCGTAACCGTGTCAACACGCCCGTTGACAGCAATGGTCATCCGGGTTCCTTCAGTAGTTGATTTAATCTCCATAGTCTTTTCCTATTGACAGTATGTTGTTGCCGTTACGCCGCCTGTACGTTACTGGCGACATCGTTTTCTTGACGATCAAGATGCCGAGCCCGCCGACATCACGTTCCGCAGCGCTGAGCGTCGTGTCTGGGTCGCGGTGGATGAGCGGGTCGAAAGGCTTCCCGTCGTCGGAAATCACAAGGCGCACGCCCTCCGGGTGGTGTGTGAGCACAACGGACAGCGTCCAGCGCGTGGCGCCGGAATGTCGCACGATGTTTGCGAATATCTCATCAGCCGCGACGAGAAGCTTGTTCTTGGCCTTGCCCGGCACCGATTCAAGCGCGGCGGCAAGGTCGTCGGTAGCGCGCGCAAGGTCCTCCATCGTCGGAACATATTCATGGGATACGACGTCCGGTTCGCCGCGATAGCGTATCAGGAGCTGCGTGCGGTCGTCCGCCTGCTCAACGCCAGCGGAATATCGGCGCACGTCATCCAATACTGCATCGAGGACGTCCTTCCCCGTGCGAACCGGATCCAAAAGGACCTTCAGCATCCGTTCCTCCCCGTAGAGGCTCTCAGATGCGTCCGGCTGCTCGACGATGCCATCGGTGTAAAGGTAGATGGAATCGCCAGGCTCGAGCTGCACCTCGCCGACGCGGTAGTGGATGTCCGGCATGGCACCGAGGGCGAGCGAGGGACGCGACTTCAGTAGTTCCGCCTTGCCGCCGCGAATCACGACCGGTGGATTGTGTCCCGCGTTCACGAAGGTCACGTGCCCGGTCCGCGTGTTGAGTTCGCCGGCCCACGCCGTGACGAACGTGCAGGAGGAATTGCCCTCGCTAAGCGCGTTGTTCACCTCCTCGAACGCCTGTACGACCGGCTTACCCGTCTGCGCGGCGCTCTTGAGAAGCGTCTTCGCCCGCATCATGAACATCGCGGCGGGTACGCCCTTCCCGCTCACGTCGGCGACGAGGAAGAGCACGCGGTCCTGCCCGGTGAAGTAGAAGTCGTAGAAGTCGCCGCCAACCTCCTTCGCCGTCTCCATAGACGCCCAGATGTCAAAGCGCGTCTCGTCCGGGAACGGCGGGAACACTTTCGGCAGAGCCGAAAGCTGGATGTCCGTGGCCATCTTCATCTCCTTCGCCGCCTGTGCGCGTATCTGCTGGCGCACGAAGGCGGATATGACGAAGCCGACGAGCAGCGCCACGAACACCAGCGCCGCGCCGTTTAACGTCGCGGTCGCACCGACAAGGACGTCGCGTTGCACCGCAGCCGAACCCTTCGGAATCATCACATAGACAGGAAAGCTCTCGATTTCCTTACGCTTCCAGTAGAACAACGTCCCATCTGGTTCCTGGAACTGCGTGCCCTCGCGATTCGGCTCCTCGTAGTCGGAGAGGACGAGTCCGGAAGGAGTGGTGACGACGATGCCGCCAGTGCCGGCTACGTGCCAGTTGCGGAAGAGGTCCACACAGGTGGAACGCGCAAGGGACTGCAGGGCATGGGCGTCGCATCCGATTTCGAAAAACCCGCCCTTGTGCCGCCAGACGCCGATGAACTTGCGCCAATTGCCACTCGCAGGGTTTCTGCGGAACGGCTGGCAATACTCGGTGTAACGTCCATCGACGAGGCCCATCATTTCCTTGGCGGCCTCGTCGTCGGTCGTAGCAAAGTTGAAGGCTGGCTTTCCTGGACGTGCAAGGTATTCCGTCACCGACGAACGCACGATATCGCCCTTCTCGTCTGCGACGCTGATCTCTGTGACGCGCAACTCATGCGCCAGCTTCATCAGCGAAACAGGGTCGTCGGGGTGTCCATCCTCCAGCGCCTCCCTTGCCGCCATGCATACGAGCACCAGCCGTTCGTTGACGCAGTCGGCGAGTTCATCCTGCACGTTGTCGAACGTGCGGTCGATGAGCGCGTAGGCGTCGCGTTCTGAAAGATGGTCGTGCAGGAACCATGAAAAGGCCATCGACAGCAGGAACGCCGCAAGCACGCTGCACGCGAGCTTGAGGTTGAGGCTTCGGCGAGCGGTCATTTCGCACCACCTTTCGCGATCACGGCGTTGGCGGCGGCAAGCACGTCGGGGCGCCGCTTGTCAACGGCCACGCCGAATCCGTCGCGAGTCTCAAGCGGCGTTATGGATAAACGCCCGCTAGATTTCTCGGCAATCCTCTTGAGCGGTATGTCGTCGAGGAATATGGCGTCTATGTCGCCCTTCTTAAGCGCGGCCAGCAACTTCTCCAGATTCTGGAAGCGTATGGGATCACCGCCATGGCAGCTGATGTAGAAGTCCTGTACGGTGTCGGCCTTGACCCCGACGTTGAGCGTATCGATCTGCGACATGCGCGGCTTAGAATCCCCGCTTCTGTAAAGGAAGCACGACCCGCCGAAGGCATACGGATCCGAGAAATCCACGTCGCGCCGGCGCGCCTCGGTTATGGTTATGGTCGAGATGCCGAAGTCCGCAGTGCCAGCCTTGAGCCGCGGCAGGATGTCGGGGAAGCTGACTTTCTCAACAACGAGCTTGCGCCCCATCTTCGCCGCAATCCGCCGTGCGAGCTCTATGTCAGAGCCGACGATCTCCCCTGTTTCATTCGTGTATGAGGTCGGCGGCTCCGTCGGGTTGGTGATGAACACGAGCGGGCGCGACGCGTCCGCAATGCGCGGATCAACGCTTTGCCCGGAGCGGTCCGAACAGCCTACAATGGCGGCAAGCGCCAACATGGTCAATGCTCTCATAGCTTGAATACGTTCCTGTTGAATCCGGTGGTTGTTAGGTTGCGACGGCTCGGAATCGCCGTCATCAGTTCTGAAACGAGATAGCTTCGGAGCGAGGACACGCGCGCATCGACGTCAGTGATGTCGAAAATCACACCGTCGTCGCGGATAACGAGCATGAGTCCGTCGTTGAGGTCCACCGTGACCTCGGCCTTGATGTTTTTCCCGGAATTGCGGTCGTGGACCACCATAAGCGCCTCCTCCACGAGGAGCGCCGCCTTCGACGCGCGCCGCCTTTCAACCCCCTGCGCTCCGAGGTGCGCCCCAACGGACGCCGACGCCCCGCAGATGGATGCCGGGTCGAGTTCGAGGTCGAACACTCGCAGTGCAGCCTCGCGGTCCGTTGGCATTAGGAACGGAAAACCCCTGCGCCCTCCACGCGCCAACACGTACAAGGCCACAAGCACCAGCGCCAACGCCGGAGCCAGGCCAAGCGCAGTCCATACGCCATGCGCCCCCCAGCGAGAACCGAACAACGGGAAGAGCACGACGGGCAGACCTAGCACGGCAAGAAGCGTCATAATTGACGAAAGCTTCTCCCGCCCGATGAACACGTAATATGAATTGAACAGCAACACGAGCGCAAGGCTAGGAAGCGCGGTGGAGACGATCCGCACGGCGAGGCGGGCCTCGGGAACCGTCGCTGGGCTGTCAATACCCACCAAGGATAGCATTAGGCCGGGGAAGGCAAGCAACAGCAGCATGACGCCACAGCCCTCTGCCAGCGAAGCTTTCATCGCCGCGTACATCACCCGCTTCGTCAACAACGGATTCTTCTCTCCGATATAAACGCTTGCAAGCGGCTGGGCGGCGTTCGCGACGCCGTCGAACATCTCTGAGATTCCAATCGTCATCACGACCACCGCGAGAACAGGAAGCATCTCCGAACCGAAGTGCGCAATCACGTAGGCGTTGAGGGCGAACATGAGCGCCGCCTTGCCGATGTTCTTGCTGGCGTCGCCAAACGACATACGGGAAATCTTGAGGAAATCGGAATATATGAAATGCCTCGACCAACCCAACATACACCCATTCCTGCGGAAGTGGAAAAGAAGCACTACGATGGCGGCAAGCGAGCCAAGCCCCGTACCAACCGCACACCCGGCCGCGCCAAACGCCATCGTCAGCGGTACGGACATGAGGCAGTTCCCAAGCAACTGCGCGAGGTACGAGCAGAACGACAGCCGTGCGTCTCCGTCAGTGTAGCACATCGTTCCAAGGAAGAAGGCAACTGGCTGAAGCGCCGCCGCCGGAAGGAACCACAGCCAATACGAGGCGGCCATGTCCGATACGGCCTGCGAAGCGCCAAAGGCGGCGATGACCGGCGTGCGCACGACGGCGAGCACCGCAGCTGTAAGCAGTCCAAACCCAACCGCCGAAAGCGTGCCAAGAGTGAAGTAACCTTGCGCACGGCGCACGTGCATCGCGCCAAGTTCCGTCGCGAACAGGACGCTCGTGCCAACCGTCACCATCATGCCGACGAACGTGACGATCTCAAACACGCCTTGCATCAGGTTGACCGCCGAAAGCCCTGTCTCGCCGAGGATGTGCCCGCAGATGATCGAGTCGGACAGTCCCATCAGGAACTCCGCAGCCATCGCGAATGTCGCGGCCGGCAGGAAAGACCGGAATTTGGATAGTGCGAAAGTCATTAAGGAGCGCGTAACAGCCTCAGGACGCTTCCCAGGGCGTCAATGATCTTCTGCGACTCAAAACGGTCAACATAACCGTCGCTCAAAAAGCCATTCAACTTCTCGATAATGAACTCGAAAGAGTACCCCTCCCGGTGCTCCTCAAGCCAACGCTTGATCACGCGAGCCTCGTCCGCGTCGATTTTCGAGTCCTCAAGCACGCTCTTTGTCAAGAGCCAGAACTCGTCATGCAGTTCTTTTTTGGTCATCATTGTCTTGTTCCTTCTTTATTCCAGCGGGAATATTATACCATAATTTTGATTTCTTGAGGGACATTGTGGTCGTGTGCCCGTGACTACAAGGCATCACGTCAATCCCGCCGTCACATCGACACAATACACCTTTACATAGCGGCCGCTTCTGCTGTTGAAGAAAATCCTTCGGCCATCATGGGAGTAGATGGGATGCGGGTGCGCATCCTGTCCGAGCCAGTCGCTCAAATGTTTACAGAGCGGAATCCACGTGAGAACGCCTTTGTCCCAGTCGGGAACCACCTTACTGATGTACTCGCCGTCCTTCTTGTGCGGATCGGGGCCGTTGTCCGTGCTGTTATCGCGAACGACCTTCACGTCATCCGGGAACTTGAAGTAGCCGTCGCACACGAGGTTCATGTCGTGATCCATCGTAAAGTGCCCGTAGGCGTTGTAGTCGTCCGGCAGGGAGATTTCCCAGTACCTTACGCTTTCCAGCTCGTACCGCCCCACCATCGCGGGACCGTTCTCGTATCCGCCGTGGTAGATGACGATCCTGCCGTCGTCGCTCC
Organism: uncultured bacterium; assembly: GCA_902779865.1. Taxonomy (GTDB): domain Bacteria; phylum Verrucomicrobiota; class Kiritimatiellia; order RFP12; family UBA1067; genus RUG572. The sequence continues at coordinate 4,179 of CACZDG010000064.1, read as the reverse complement.
ACATTTCGTGGCACACCCAGTCACCACGCTTCCGGGCGAAGCCGCGCGGATTGCCAAGGGTATCGTCGCCCTCGGTACGCACCTGCCGGATCGCGTCCTGCCGATGGTCGTAGATCCAGATTCTGCGGATGCCGCAGTCGGCTGACGGCCATTCGTGGTTGTACATGATGATTTCGGGATCGACCGGGTTGAACTGCACGTGCGTGATCCAGCAGAGCGGAACTTTCTTCTCATAGACGAGCGCACCACTCGCCGTGTCATAGACGCAGAGATAGGAACTCAGTTGCTCCTGCTGCACGCGACCGTCGATGTTGTAGATCGGACGCCTGTCGAGTCCGCTTCCCTCCGTCTCGGGGTCATAGTCGAGCGCGCGGGCGTCCGTCATCGGCACGCACAGGAGGCGTCCGTCGGACGAGACGTGCGTGAACGCCGTCACGCGGTTCGCCGGCACGTCGGCCAGTTTCACGACAACGCCGTCCTCGCCCACGCGGCAGATGGAGTTGTCCTGGATGAAGTAGGCTATGCGCCGTTCGGCGTCGAGGCATACGCTCGCCTTGCTCAACCCGATTCCCGGACGGCAGTCGAAATAGACGTAGCTCTTCATCGTACCGTTGCTGTTCTGCGTGAGCGTCTTTTCCGTCCCCTTCTCAAGATCGCGCACGACGATGTTCGGCGAACCTCCCTTGTCGGAGATCATGAAGAGCAGCTTGTCGTCCCGGCTCAACGACGAGCCCGTGAAATACAGCAGCTGCGTGTTCCAGCCGTTTTCCTCGCCGGCACATCCGCCGACCAACGTCTTCTCTTTCACATTCATCTTCATGTACCTCTTGTAAGTTTTCTTACTTCAGCGGGGCGCAGTTGACGTGTGCGCCAATGAGGCGGCGGCGATAGTTCGCCGCACGCTCCTCGAACTCCTTGAAGTCGCGCTTGGCGGGATCGGGATATGTCCACAGCACCTCCGCAAGCGCGAATCCACGCGGCCACATTTTCCATTCCAGCCCCTCAAGGCAGAAGGTGTGCGTGGACCAGTTGCAGCACTGTCCGCCCACGACGTTCTTCCGCGCCGCTGGTTGGATGTCTTCCACGCCCTTCAGTCCCTTCTCCTTGATGAATGCCTGGCATTTCGGACAGGCCTTCCAGTTGCTGCGCGAACACTCGTCGCCGCCGATGTGGATCACCTCGCTCGGGAAAAGCTCGCACACGTAGTCGAGAACCTTCTCAAGGAAGTGGAAGGTGTCGGGATTGCCGAAACAATAGACGTTGTTGTACAATTTCTTGCGATTGAATTTGAACACGTCGCGGTTGCATGAATATTCACCGCCCGTCGCGCGAATCTCGCGCGGCGCGGGGATGATGGTGGCAGTCTTTGGTACCTCCGCCGTCGCCGCAATCGCGACGACCGCAAACAAACACGCAACTCTTCTCTTCATTACAGTTTCTCCCTTGCGCTTACTCATGGCGTCACTGGATCAAGACCATCTCGTTCGGCGAGAGCGTGATGGTCACGGAATCGCCATCGATCTTGAACTTGTTGAACGCCTCGCGTCCCTTGGAGGTGACCGTCCAGGCATTCGCCTTGTCCGAGAGCTTCACCCCCGCCGGTACTTTCCACTTGCGGTCACGGCATCCTTTTTCGGAGTACGCCACGAGGGCACCGTCGCCGAGCCACAGAGCGGGAATCAGCATGTCGCTACCGTCGGAGAGGATATCGCCGTCCTTCGCGACGCTCAGCCTCCCATCATTCCACTTCGTGCGCACGCCCTTCTCAAACACGCCGATGCTGCCGCCCTTGCCCTCAAGCAGCGCCTGGCGTCCGAACATGTTGAGATACTGGCAGATGAGCGTCGTCTTGCAGAATTCGCGCTTGAAGACGTCGAGCGCCCTGTCGAGATCGAGGTTGCGGCGGAACACGGCCTCGCCAGCCAAATTGTCGCCGAACGCCTTAACGCCGCAATCTCCTCCGCACGCCTGCGACGGCATCAGAGACAAGGCGTACTTCCGGCTGTGGAAGTGCCAGTACATCGGGAAGTACCCCTCGCGCCCGCCGCCAACGTCCATGCCGCCAACGCCCTCCGTGGTCACGTCTATGCCCTTCGCGTCAAGGTACCTCACGATGTTCCGCTTCGCCTCTACGTCCTGCTCGTGCGTATGGCCGTGCCACGGGCTGATGGGCGAATGGAACACGATGCGATGCCTTCCATCGGCCCCTGCGACCGGAAACGGCACGGCGTTGTGGAAAGCATCGACGTGGATCGTTCCCGCCTCGCGAATCGGCAGCAGCTCGCACAGACGGTCAAGCCGCTTCTGCACGAGCCCCTTCTCCCATTCGGCCGCGTAGCTCACCTTGTACCCCCAGTCGCCTAGGATGTACGTGCCGTCCTTCTCGCGCGCAAGCACGTCAGCGCGCTTGTACTCCTCGAAGAGAGGGCTGTCGTCGTAGGCGTCGAAGAGATTGATGTGGACGCTCACCGTCGTATGGTGCTTCTTCGCCTCGCGCATGAGCCACCGGACGCTGTCGAGCGGGTCTTTGTCGCTCGCGCGGGCAACGGCCCTGTTGCCCTCGAAGAAGGCGGGGTACTTGGAGTCGTGTCCGTTGTACTGCCAGCCGACGAGATAGACGATCTTCGGGAGACCGAGCGTGAGCGCGTCCATGCCCTTGATCGCCTCAAACGCCTGTTCACAGTTCATGCAGACCTTCTGCTTGCCGTTGTCGCGCATCTTGTATCTTCCAAGATGCAACGGATCGAACTCCGCCTGCGAGAGAAAGAGCTTCGTGACGTACGTCTTCGAGTAATCGTGGCGGGGATGGACCGCCCATTTGAAGTCCGCCTGTTTGAACGCATTCGTCCTGACCGGCCCGTCAAGCGTGAACACGTCCACGTTCGCCGCGCCCATGGAGACAAGCGTGGAGACCAGCGCAATTACACATAGAACTTTCATGTCGTTTTCTCCTTGTCGGTTGATGCCTCGTATTCTACCACATTCTAGTCTGCGATGTCAACTATGACCTGCTGGCCTACTTCAGCGAGGCGCATTTCGGTTTTTCACCCATACGTATTGGGTTTTGGGAAACAAGACAACTTTCAAGCCTTACTTCAAACCATAGATGTACAGTCTCAGCGAATCTGGGGGAATCTGTCCGTCAACGGTCTCTCCTCTCGGCGCAAATACGCCAGTCGGCTTACCGAGGCCGTCGATCTTGACGTCGGCGGGTTTGTTTGAGATGTTCCACACGCAAACGGCGCTCGTGCCGTCGGCTGCGACGAAGCGCTTGGCGACGACTCCGCTAGTAGAACGGGCAGCTTGCCCGTTCTGAACGGGCTGGCAGCCCGTTCTACTGGTAAACCCTTCATCATCCACAAACCTGCCGCGCAAGAGGTACTTCACGTGCGTGCGCTGGAAGTCGGTAACGGCCTTCATGTAAGCACTCGCGACGGCGGGCGGTTCGGCGTGCATCGCCTGAAGAGAAGGCAGGTTCTTTACCTCGCCGTAGTCCTTCTTCGTCGGCACCTTGCCGTCGAGCGCGTACGTGCGGTCGGGCATGTAGCGGATCTCGATCTCGTGCCGTAGCCCGAATACGGCGGCGTAGTTCACGAAGGATCGGAGCGTCATCGGCGTGGGGTTGCGCGTGGTGCCGACGAGCTCCGGGAACGTGTAGAGGAAGAGTTCGGGGAACGGCTCGGCCTTCGCGCGCGACGTGGCACGGCTTGCCTTCAGCGCGTTGACGTCGTGCATGAACGCGCTGGCCTGCCACGCATGGAACATGCCGACGGTGTCGAGAAGCCCGTCGGGCTGCGCCACGGGACGGGATGCCCGTGCCCTTTGCCCCAGCACTCGAACGGCGTCGTCACGCCCAGCTGGTCGTAGAGGATCGCGTCCGCGCCGAAGCTCCGCGCCTGCCTGGCGAGCGCGAGCATCCGGTCGTGCCACGGCTCGGCGTGCAGGCAGCTGATGGCGAACTGGTAAACCGGTATGTTCCTGTACTTGTGGTACGTACGGACGTACGGCGAACCGTCGCGCCTGCGCACGACGATTTTCTCGCCATGTTCGCCCCAGAACTTCGTCGCGCCGATCTGCTGGAGCTGTCCGTTCGCGTAGATGCACACGCGGATGCCGCGCCGGTGCGCCTCGGCGATGCCGGCCTTGAGCGCCTCCGCGCCGCCCATCTTCGGGTCGGCG
>CACZDG010000063.1 GCA_902779865.1 uncultured bacterium | reverse complement strand
ATCCACATCACAATGCAAGCCCCCTGCAACCAGTTTGCAGAGGGCTTGTTTCATTCTCGCAATCTTGATTTCCCGTCTCACCGCCCGCGACGTTTTACATTGTCGTCTTCCACAGGCGGAGCCGTGGCGGCTCGCCGAGGACGGCTCGCCCCACCGTGCGGCGCGTTCGTAGGCGAGTTCAAGACCGCCGAGGACGGCTACCGAAAAAATTAAATAAAAAATCGCGGATAGGCTTGCATAATGCCGCACTTTCGTCTATAATAGTAGTCATGTTTTCCAAATTCAAAGGTTTTTTCTCCACCGACATCGGCATCGATCTCGGAACGGCGAACTCGCTGGTACACGTGAAGGACAGAGGCATCGTCCTTCGCGAGCCTTCCGTCGTGGCTATCGAGGAAGGGACAAAACGCGTTCTAGCCGTCGGCGACGAGGCCAAGCGCATGCTTGGCAAGACGCCTGGCAACATCATGGCCATCCGCCCGATGAAAAGCGGCGTGATCGCCGACTTCGACATCACGGAGGCCATGCTGCGCTATTTCATCAACAAAGTCTGCCCGAAGCACTTCTGGAGCAAGTACTTCAAGCCCCGCGTCGTGATCGCCGTCCCCGGCGGAATCACCGAGGTTGAAAAGCGCGCGGTCGAGGAGGCCGCGAAGAACGCGGGCGTGAGTGACGTTTTCCTGGTCGAGGAGCCGATGGCGGCGGCGATCGGGGTGGGCCTGCCGGTCTCGGAGCCGGCGGGCAGCATGATCGTGGATATCGGCGGCGGCACGTGCGAGGTGGCCATCATCTCGCTCGCCGGAATCGTGCACCAGCGCAGCGTACACCAGGCGGGCGACGCCATGGACGCGTGCATAGTGAGCCACATGAGGCGCGTTTACAATCTGCTGATTGGCGAACGCACTGCCGAATCCATCAAGATGACCATTGGGTCGGCGTATCCCACGGGACAGGAACAGACCATGGAGGTGCGCGGACGTGACATTGTGGCGGGACTGCCGAAGACGATGACGATCACTTCGGAGGAAATCCGCGACGCCCTTACAGAACCTGTGTCGCGCATAGTCGAAGCGGTGCGCGACACGCTGGGAAACTGCGAACCGGAACTGGCAGCCGACCTTGTTGACCGCGGCATCGTCCTTTCCGGCGGCAGCTCCCTGCTGCGTGGCCTCGACAAGTTGATATCGCAGGAGACTGGTCTGCCGGTTACATTGGCGGACGATCCCCTCTCGGCGGTGGCCGAAGGCACGGGCGTTGTGATGAGCGAACTCGATTTCCTCTCGAAGAACAAGCGTACGTAGTCTGGGGCGGTCCTTCCGGCTGAGGAAGGATTTTGACAAGAAGAACAGGCATAATGGCTTTCGTCGGCGCGGTCCTCGCGCTGGTGCTGTGGCTTTTCTGCGGTTCATACATCGCGGCAGAGGCCGTATATCCCGTCGAGAACGGCGCGAACTGGTTCTCTCGACACGTGGGAAGCAGGATTAAATCCCTTTTCGCCGGCAGTTCGGCATTCTCGGAAAACAAGCGCCTGCGCGAGGAGGTCGCTCGTCTGCGCATGGCGTGCGCGGAGTCGGCGCGCGTCGCCGACGAGAACAGGCGTCTGCGCGGCATGCTCGGCCTTGACAGACCCGGCGATTCAGTCCCCTTCTCCACAAACCGCTGGATATGCGCCCCGATACTCTCGCGAGGAGCGGCGGTGGGCAATCCGTGCGTCCTGCGCCTCGGGCGCGGTTCCCTCGCGGGCGTGAAGCGGGGGGCGGTGGTCGCCGTGCCGGAAGGCCTCGTCGGCCGCATTGCGAACGTCACTCCCAACACGAGCGAGCTCCGCCTCATCACCGATCCCTCCACGCGCGTAGCGTGCGACGTGGAGCTTGGCGGCGATGCCGGCGGCGACGACGAGGCGCAATCCTCCAGCCTCGCTCATGGCATACTCTACGGCCGGGGACATTCCACGGTTGCCTCCACGGAGGCGTCGATCCTTTACATCGTCCATCCTCTTCGCGTCCGAAACGTGGAACGGCAGATAGTTCTGCCGCAACGTGCGAAAATAATCACAAGCGGCCTCGGGGGAGTATTCCCGCGCGGGCTGACAGTCGGCTTCCTCATTGACGGAGCGCACGGAGACGAGACGAATCTCGAACAGGAGGGCGACGTTGAGCCGGCCGTTGACTTCCTATCTCTGGAGAACGTGTTCATCCGCCGTGAAGACTAAAGCCGTCCAGATTTGCTTCACGCTTATATGCCTCGTCGCGGCGGCGGCGATGCAGGAGCTTCTGCCCGCGTTTGTCGGCGCGAAGACTCCCATGCTGGCCGTGTTCGCCGTCTATACCGCCTTCCGTCCATCGCGCAACTGGATACTGGTAGCCGTGGCGGCTGGCGCGCTCGAAGACGCTCTGAACGGCAACACTTCCCTTTGCGGGGTCTGCTTCGCCCTTCTCGCGGCGACGGGTGCGCACTTCGCCCGTTCGTTTGAATACGGAATGCCGCAGGCGGCAGTTGGCGCAGTCGCCGCGATGATCACCGCGCCGGTCCACGAGATATGGCTTTCCGCATGGGGCGCGCTTCCACCGGGATGTCCCATGATCGTGCGCTTCTGCGCAAGCGCCCTTCCGTCCGCCATCGCCGGAGCGTTCGCGTTCGCCTTCCTTCCGGCGGCGGAGGTGTTCGCCGGTTTTGATGGACCGCAGTCGGGAAGGAGGCAGCGGTGAAGGTCTCGATATGGTTCATCGCCTCGCTCGGCGCCGTGTTCCTGCTCGGATTCTTCGTGCTGGGCAGCGCACTCTTCCGTCTGCAGTGCGTGGACACCGGCGAGTTCCGCGCCGATCTCCAGCAGCAGGCCACGCGGCGCATCCGGGTGCCGGGGCTGCGCGGACGCATCCTCGACCGCAACGGGGAAGTGCTCGCCACATGCCGTCCAAGCCACTGCATCCAGTGCAACGTCGAGGAGTTCCAGAAGCGCGGAGCGGCGTCGAACACCGTCGCGGCCGTGGAGGACGCAGTGGTGCGCCTTGCGGACGCCATCGGACTGAAGTATCCTGCCGAACTCACGCGCAAGCGCATCGAACGCCACATACGCCAGGCGTCCGCCATGCCGATCGTCCTGTGGGAGGACCTCGACGACGCGACGTTCGCGCGCTTCGCCGAACGCTCGGACGAGTTTCCGGGCTTCGAGGACTTCACGCAGGCTAAGCGCGTCTATCCGCACGGACAGCTCGCCGCGCACATTCTCGGCTTCACCGGACGCGGCAGACCGGACGACGCCGACAGCGCGCACTTCTTCGAGCCGGACATGCGCGGACGCAGCGGCGTCGAAAGCTACTACAACCGCTTCCTCGTGGGCGTGACCGGCGAACGCAGGGTGCAGGTCGATGCGCGCGGGTTCCGTCCCACGAAACAGCGCGAGGCGATGATGGAGGCCGACCTCAACTCCAACTTGGCACCGTCCGCCGGGCTCGACCTGCGTCTTACGATTGACGCGAATGTTCAGGCGGTACTTGAGTCGCAGCTTGCGGACGTGACCGGCGCGGGCGTGGTCATGGACCCGCGCGACGGCGCGGTGATCGCTCTTGCGTCCGCCCCCGCGTTCAACCCGAACGACTGCGTGCCGCGCATATCCAGCGAAACATACGCCACCCTCACGAACGCGCCGGCCAAGCGCCTGCAGAACCGCGCCATATCTGAATCGTACGCGCCAGGCTCCACGTTCAAGCCCATCACCGCCATAGCGTCGCTCGCGTGCGGGTGGCTGCCAGACGACGAGTACGACTGCAAGGGCGTTTACGTGCTCGGCAACTTGCGCCTGCACTGCTGGGACAGATGGGGGCACGGTCCGATCTCCCTGCGCACCGCGCTCCAGAAGAGCTGCAACACGTTCTTCTGCAACCTCGGCACGGCCATCGGCACGAACGCCGTCATAAGCGCGGCGCGAGAGTTCGGGCTCGGCGCGCGCACGGGCATCGACCTTGGCGGGGAGACTGCCGGCGTAGTGCCGGACAACGAGTGGAAGCGTGCGACGTACAACGAGCGGTGGTATCCGGGCGACACGTGCCAGATGTCCATCGGGCAGGGAATGTTGCTCGTGACGCCACTGCAGATGGCCGTGGTCGCGTCCGCGCTCGCGAACGGCGGGAAGATTTTCACTCCGTATCTCTTCGCGCGCGCAGAGGGCCAGCCACGACCGGAGCCGGTCCGCACCGTCCAATACCCGCCCGATGCGATAGAGCTCGTGCGCGAGGGAATGCGCGACGTCGCGGAACGAGGCACAGGGCGCCGCATCCTGACGCGTTGGGAGGAGCCTGAAGACGGCGCTGCGAGGCGCAGGCGTTTCAACCTGAAGGTGACGTGTGCGGGGAAGACCGGCACCGCGGAAATCGGCGCGGGCGCGACAAGGCGCAAGAACACATGGGTCATCGCGTTCGCACCTTACGAGAATCCCACGGTGGCGATCGCAATGATAGTGGAGCGAGGCGAGTCGGGAGGCAGCACCGTGGCGCCGCGGGTACATGCGGTGCTGGCGCACATGTTCGGCGAAGTGGAAACGTCGTCGTCCCGCACCTCGGGGACGGCGCTGGAGAGGGCGGACTGACACCATGAATGCAATGCTCTCCAAACTCCGCCGCATGGACTGGATCATGTTCGCCTGCATGATCGCGCTGATCGTCATCGGCGTGGTGTTCATCAACTCAGCAGGTTCCGTGCGTCCCGTCGAGGCGCTTCGCAACCTCTGGCGCGTCCACGCGAACACTGCCGCAGTCGGCCTCGTCGTGTACATGGCGTTCGCCTTCCTCGACTACCGCAAGCTGATAGACTGGGCCGCCTTGCCCGTCTTCGCCGTCTCGTGCGTGATGCTCGTGGCGGTGCTGTTTGTCGGCACGAACAGGTTTGGCGGACGCAGGTGGCTTTGGTTCTTCCAGCCTAGCGAGGTCGCAAAGCTCGCCGTGATACTCTTCGCCGTACACGTGTTCGCGGCGGCGGGACGCTCCGGCTTCCGCTGGTTCCTCGCGGGCGTAGCGATAATGGGCGGGCCCGCCCTTCTGGTGTTGGCGGAACCCGACCTCGGAACAGCAATCGTACTGGTACCGTCCGTGCTCGTAATCCTCCTAGCCGCGCGCGTGTGGACCAAGGGCATCGTGATCATGCTCGCCGCTATCATGATTGTAGCAGGGACGTTCCTCTGGACCGTTGACCATGCCGAACGGCAAACCGACCCGGACCGGCGCGAGCAAATATACAAATACGTTCCGCTGCGTTCGCATCAGATACAGCGGCTACGCGTGTTCCTGTTCCCCGACGCCGACCGCAGCGGGGCCGGCTACAGCATCCGCCAGGTGCGCATATCGATCGGCTCCGGCGGCAAATGGGGCAAGGGGCTCAAGAAGGGAGAGCAGAAGCTCCTCGGCTATCTGCCCCCTGCCGTATCGATGAACGACTTCATCTTCGCCGTCCTCGCGGAGGAATGGGGCTTCATGGGCGTATTGTCCATGCTGGCGCTGTTCCTGGGAATACTGGTACCGGGGCTGCGCATAGCGGCGCAGTGCAACGACGACCGGGGCCGCCTAGTCGTGATAGGCATTCTAACCCTCGTGTTCTGCCATACATACGTGAACGTGGCGATGTCCGTGGGCCTCGTGCCAATCACTGGCATTCCCCTTCCGTTCATCAGTGCGGGGCGCACTTTCTTAATCGTGTTGATGGCCGCGCTCGGTATAGTGCAGAGCGTGGCCGTCCACCGCGACGGGCCGGAGCCCGAAGACGGAGACACGGCAACCTGAAAACAAGAATCTAAACAAATCCACAAGGAGACAACATGGCATCAATAATACAAGCAGTGGTTGACAGGATCGCAAGCTTCTTCCAGAAGAAGAAGGTGAAACGCGAAATCGTAGTCAACATCGAAAAACTCGAAACCCGGGTGGCCGTCCTGGAGAACGGCCGCCTCGAGGAGTACATGATAGAGCACCCGGACGAAGAGCGCCTCGTGGGCAGCATCTTCCGGGGTCGCATCCAAAACCTCGAGGACGACCTTCAGGCCGCCTTCGTGGACATCGGACTCAAGAAGAATGCATTCCTGCACTACTGGGACATGACCCCGGACTTCGAGCAGTTCCTCGACGAGACCGAAGACGAAGTCACCGACGACGACAAGAACGGCAAAGGCGGCAAGAACAAACGCAAGCGCAACAGGCCGGCAAAGCTCTCGAAGGAGGAAATCCACAAGCGTTTCGCCCCCGGCACAGAAATCACCGTGCAGGTGACGAAGGGCCCGATCTCCACCAAGGGCCCGCGCGTGACTACCAACCTCTCCATCCCCGGCCGCTACCTCGTATTGATGGCGCCCGACAAGGACAACACGCGCGGCGTGAGCCGCAAGATCGGCGACGCCGCCGAACGCAAGCGCCTCAAGCGTCTCGTTGACCGACTGCCGATCCCGGAGGACGTTGGCATAATCGCCCGCACCGCCGGCCTCGGCGCAAAGGGCAGTTCCTTCGCGCAGGACCTCCGCAACCTCATCGCGTCCTGGTCGGAGCTGCAGAACAACGTGAAGACCCGCCGCGCGCCATGCTGCGTCTATCAGGAGCCAGGCCTCGTCGAGCGCGTCGTGCGCGACTGGCTCACGGAGGAGATCGACAGCGTCATCATCGACGACGACCGCACGTTCGAGGAACTGCGCGAGGTGACGTCCAAGATATCGCGCCGCGCGCGCAACAAGATCCGCCGCTACGACGGCCCCGTAAACGTGTTCGAGCAGCTCGGAATCGAGAAGCAGCTGCACGACGCGTTCAACCGCCAGGTGCGCCTGAAATCCGGCGGCTACCTCGTGATCGACGAAACCGAGGCGCTCATCGCCGTCGATGTCAACACCGGCCACCACAAGGGTAAGGGCACGCAGGAAGACGCGATCCTCGAGGTCAACCTCGAGGCCGTTGACGAAGTCGCCCGCCAGCTGCGCCTCAGGAACATCGGCGGACTCGTCGTGCTCGACCTCATCGACATGAAGAGCCGCAAGCACCAGAAGCAGGTGTACCGCGCCCTCAAGGAGGCGCTGCGCCGCGACCGCGCCCGCACCAACGTGCTCGAAATCAGCGAGCTTGGCCTGCTCGAAATGAGCCGCCAGCGCCACGAGCAGTCAATCCTCTCACTGCTCAGCTCCACGTGCCCATGCTGCGGCGGACACGGCGTGGTGAAGAGTCCGCTCGCGATCTCAATCGAAATCCAGCGCCAACTCACGAACCTTCTCAAGAAATCGGAAGTCGAGAACAAGCCGTTCGAGCCGAAGGTCGTGATCGCCCCGGCCGTGCTGCAGCGCCTGCGCACGGAAGACGCCGACATCCTCAAAGAGATGCAGGACACATTCAAGACGGCCCTCACGTTCGTCGCCGAGCTGCACCGCCACCCTGAATCGTTCTCGATCCTCGACAAGCAGTCGGGGCAGATTCTCTATTCCACCGGCGGCAACCGCCCCGCCATCTGACGAAAGGACAAACCAGAATGAAAGCACTCAACGCCCTTCTCTGCGCCTCCGCGCTCGTCGCCACTGCCGCTCACGCGCAGTTTCTGCAGGAGTTCCTGACCCAAGACGAGAAGAACTCCCCAAGAACCGTCGGCGACATCAAGATCGAGGCGAAGTACCTTTCCGCCAGCCGGCAGACTGGTACGCTCTCCGCCACCGGGAAAGTAGTTGCAACAGCCGCGCCGTACCGCCTCCACACGGACGCCGCTCATCGCGGCGAGGACGGCCACTACTCCTTCGCGCCCGACACGATGATGACCACATGCTCCAACGAGCTCGACCACCTCCACTGGCGCCTCACGGGCGAGTTCCACTACCTTGAGAACCGCGCCGCGATAGTCAAGGACGCATGGGCCTACCTCTTCGACGTGCCGGTGCTATGGGTGCCCTACTGGTACTACCCCCTCAACACCGACTACGGCCTGCGCGTCATGCCCGGCTACACGTCCAGGTGGGGCGGCTACCTCCTCACCGGCTACGTTTACGACATCTGGAACGAAGGCAGGGGCAAAGGCGCATCGCTCGGCGGCTCCACCTACGCCGACTTCCGCACGCGCAACGGATTCGCCCTCGGACAAAGCGTGCGCTGGAACCTCGCAGACTACGGGAGGGGAAAGTTCAAGGTTTACCACGCATGGGACCTAGACGAAGACCGCTACTCCGACCACTGGAGCGACCACAAGCGCAACTACCGCAACTGGGGCAGCGACGTTGACCGCGAACGCTACGGCCTCAAGCTTGAGCACTACGCCGACCTCACCGAGCGCGACACCATCCGCGCACAGGCCACGTACTACTCCGACTCCTGGTTCCGCCGCGACTTCTACCGCAACGAGGAACGCGGCGAATCCATCCCCGTGAACGAAGTCGCCTACGAGCACCGCGAACTCAGCTGGGCCTCCGGCGCATCCGTCTCCGGCCCCGTCAACGACTTCTACGGCGGCACTGCGCGTCTCCCCGAAGGCTGGTTTGCGGTTAGCCCGCAGCCGATATGGGACCTTCCCGTAAACTACGAGTCCCAGACTCGCGCTGGCTATCTCAATCGGAACTTCGCCGAATACCGCGGCGCAACCGACGACATGTTCCGCTACGTGCCCTACCTCGGCCCCGACGGACGTTCCGCAGACTACCAGGCGTTCCGCGCCGACACGTCGCACCGCGTGACCGTGCCGTTCAAGCTGTGGGACGTCCTCTCCGTCGTGCCGCGCGCCACCTACCACGGTACGTACTGGAGCGACTCCGGCAGCCGTTCAGCGTTCGCCGACGGACGCTCCAAGGCGAGCGGCGACGGCATCTACCGCAACATCGCCGAGTTCGGCTTCACCGCCGCCGCACGCGGCAGCGCGTGGCTTAACGACAACTGGCGCCACACCGTGGAACCGTACCTCGACTACTCCTACCAGGTCGTTGACACCTCGTCCTCCGGCAGCCGCCGCGCGTACGTGTTCGACAACTACGACGGCTCGGCGGAGTGGCTCGACCAGTTCGGATTCGAGGGACGCGGCCTCCCGTACAACTGGCACGGCGTGCGCCCCGGCGTGCGCAACACGTTCCAGCGCATGGACGACAAAGGCATCCTTCGCACCATTTTCGACGCCGACCTCTACGCCGCCATACCGTTCGACTCCTACAGCCGCTACGGACGCGACAGCTGGATGCGCGGCTGGGCGAAGGACAGCGACGACCCGCACTACTCGCACAACGACGACGTGGTCCCCGGCGTCAGCATGCGCTACAACCCCTCGAAGAACGTAAGCTTCATCACCCGCAACGAATACGACGTCCGCAACGACAAGGCGGCGTACAACGACATCTACCTCCGCCACCGCCTCGCCGACAACTTCAGCTGGCATGCGGGATACATCGGCCGCGACCACCGCAACTGGGACTACGTCCCGTCCATGTACGACCGCTACAACTGGGCGAAGTCCAGCATCGCGCGCATTGGCTTCGAACACGGCATCTGCGACTGGCTCGCATGGGGTCCGTACATGCGCTACGACTGCCGCCGCGGCGAAGTCGATGAAATCGGCACGTGGGTCGACTTCATGACCGACTGCCTCGCATTCCGCGTACAGTTCGAGTACGAAAACGACTACCGCCGCATCGACGGCTCGCACCACGACGACGACGTGCGCGTGGTATTCTTCATCTATCTGCGCGCATTCGGTCCGAGTTCCATGCTCGACCTCGCCAGATTCTAAACGAACAACCGACTAAACCAAGGAAAAAATATGAATATGCAGAAAACCATGTCAGCGTTCGCGGCGATGGTCGCATTCGCGTGCTTCACGGCGTCCGCAGCCGGATTGGACGGCGGAGCGGCAGCGCTTCAAGCTAAACTGGCGGAGGAAGTGAAGTCTATCGCCGTGCGCGGCGGCGCACTGCCCGGCAACGTGATTGTGGCGGGAGACGAGGCCGCACCGCTAGCATTCGGGCGTGACGGCAATGCCAAGATGCCTGTTGCCGCTGCCACAGTACTGTCGGAAGGTAGGGCCGTTGCAGTTTCGCACACCGCCTTCTTCTGTTCCGAAACCGCTGACGACCCACAAAACGCCGCTTTCCTGCGCCACTGCCTCACATGGCTCTCGCACGGCACGACGCCTCGCAAGGTGTTCATCGACGCACGGAACGCCGACCAACGTACCGCCGTGGAGAAGGCTCTGCCCGGCGTCGAAATCGAAATGGTGGGGGGATATTCCGCGCTCGCGGGGCTTTCCGGCGGCGCAGTGTTCGTCACCTCGCCAGACAGCCACTCCCTGAACGACGCCTCGCTGCTCGCAGCGTTCGTGCGGCGCGGCGGCGGAGCGTTCTGTTCGGTCGTCGGCTGGGGTTGGCACCAGATCACAGGAAAGCGCTTCGACACCGAAAACCCGTTCAACGCAGCAATGGGGCAGTGTGGCGTATTCACCTCGAACAGCACTGCGGAGAAATGTGCGGACGGACGCTATGAAATCGCCAAGGACGGCGGACTGCCAGGCATCGTGGCAAGCGACGCCCTTCGCATAATCGAGGGCGCGGACGCGAAACTGCCTGCGGACGTCTCCGCGTACTGCGTGCGGACACTTGGCGAACTGATGGAGGTCCTGCCGCCGAACGACAGCAGGTGGCGTCCGCGGCTGGAACGCCTCGCCGGCGGCGCGACAGGTGCGCACATTCCCTCGCCCGGACGTCCGCTATCCGGAAACAACCCGCGCGAGCGCATCGGCATGATCATCCATCAAAAGGCATGGCAGGCGAATCCAGAGAGGAACTGGCCCGCGCATCCGGCCGCTGCCACGTATCCCGGCATACCCGCCGCAGACGCCCCCCGCGTGACGCGCAAGATCGACATCGACCTTTCCGTGCCGCTCTGGCACGGAACCGGGCTTTTCGCCGCCGCTGGCGAGCCTCTCACCGTCACCCTCGCAGAAGGCGCGGAAAAGCTCGGGCTGCGTGTCCGGGTGGGGACCACGGAGTGCAACATCACGTCCAAGGGTTCCTGGGACCGAGCGCCGCTAGTGACGGTTGAGTTGCCGCTCAACAAGCGCACCACCACGTTTGCCTCGCCTTTTGGTGGCCCCGTGTACATCGCCGTGCCGCAATACCGCTCCGCCCCACCGAAGACGACTGTGACCATCGGGCCGGCATGCGCCGCCGCATGGTTCGTCGAGGGGCGCGACACGCCTGAAACGTGGAAAAAGACCCTGGAAACCTGCCAGGCTCCGTTCGCCGAAATCGAGAATGACGTAATCGCACTCACCGTACCGCTTGCTGAAGCCAAGAAATGCGCAAACCCGCAGGAGGTACTGACCTTCTTCCGCCAGGTCCTTGCGAACGACGCCTGGCTGGTGGCAAGGCCCGTAAAGCGCCTCTTCCCGGAACGCATGTGCGCGGACGTTCAGCTGTGCGCGGGTTACATGCACAGCGGCTACCCAGTCATGCTGCCGATGCACACGACCAAGCACCTGCTCAACATCGACACCCTGCGCAAGGGCGATGTGGACGAGGTCTGGGGATTCTTCCACGAGCTCGGCCACAACCACCAGAACTACGACTGGACTTTCGATGGCACGGTGGAGGTGACTGTCAACTTCTTCTCGCTCTACAACATGGAAAAGCTCTGCGGCAAGACTGCCCGCCAGACGGATAAGATGGGCAATGCCAACCTCCTGCGTTCCGTCGAACGCTGGAAGGCCGCCGGACGTCCGTTCGACAAGTGGAAGGCTGATCCTTTCCTCGCACTGGACTTCTTCGTCGGCTTGCAGCAACGGTACGGATGGGAGTCCTTCAGGAAGTTTTTCGCCGAATACCGCACGCTGAAACCGGAGGAGCGTCCGAAAACCGATGCCGACAAGCGTCGTCAGTGGTGCGAACGCTTCTCGCGCATCGTCGGCGAAGACCTGACGAGCGAGTTCGAGTTCATGCTCGAACCGCGCCCCGCGCAGAAGCAGACCGGTCGCTGATCGCCGGTCAGTACGCACCGATCACTTCGCGGATGTCGACGTCGTTGCGTAAATCGAGCATCGGGCGAGCCTTCTCGATTTCACCGAGCAGCCGCTTGTAGTCGGGATCGTCCTTGCCCGTGAAGATTCCCTTCGCAAGACCATCCTTGAGCCAGGGGTTGCGTTCCGGATGGTCGTAGCGAACATAGAATTGGTACGGAAGCTTCACGCCCTTGCGCTTTTCGATGTCCGTCTTTACGTCGAGCAGTGACTGCGGCAGCACGCGGCGGCATCCGCGCAGGTCGTTCTGGCGGCTCTGCGACGTGCCGTAGTACGGCACGTTGAGGTCGATCCACAGGTGGATACGCAGGCGTTCGTCGTCCGTGAGCCGCACGCGCGGCTTGCCGTCCTTTCCGGGATGACCGGACGCGACGACCTGCGAGAGCCTGCTCACGGGACTGCCCCACGTCTTCGGCGTGATCCAGAGGATGTTCTCCTCCAGGCCGTTGAAGGTGGGAATCCAGCTTGTGTACGGATTCTTCCCGAAGTTCTTCATATACGCCCGCACGTCGCCGCCGCTCTCCGCGCCCGTGCCCTTCCGTGCGAGGTTCTCGTAGGCGACGTTGAAGTAGTCCGTGCGGTCGCCAGTGAGTTCCGGCTCCGGCGCGCCGTCATCCCCGCTGTGGCACTTCACGCAGTGGCGGTTGAGGACTGGCTGGACGTTGCGCGGGAAACTAAAGCCATTGTCGCTGCCCCACGTGGGCGGCACGAGGCGGGCGGCGGAACGCTGTGCGGCGATGGACTTGCCAATCTGCGCGGGCGACATGGATACGTAGTTTCTGTCTGCATGGCACCCGATGCAGCTCTGCCGCTCGCCCGGCATGAAGTGCGTGAATGTGCGCATCCGCTGTACGGCGCGACCTTCCGCGTCGAGCGGAAGGAAGTAGATCGGCACGTTCGCCGGCGCGAGAAAGTGCGCACTGCCGTCCGTCTCCACGTCCGCAAAACCCCACACGCGCTTCGGCGCGTACGTGGCCCCGCAACTCACCACGGGGAACTGGAATCCGAATTGTCTGAGGCGCGTCTCGGCGCGGATGTCTTTTTCCATCTCCTGCACCACCGCGAGGCGCTTCACCTCGCCGCGCCTCACGTGCCCCTCTAGGCCAATGTAAACATCCTGCACCACCACTTCCGCGAACGGCCCCGCGTCCGCCTTGCGCACGTTCGCGCGCTGGGCGACCGGCTTCGCCCTCGGCGCGAGCGGTTGCGGGGAATACCAGCCAAGGCCGTCATGCCCGGAACGCAGGAGCACCTGTTCCCCGGACGAATCGTACCAGCGCAGCTGGATCTCGCCCGCCTTGGAGACGAGGTAGCGTTCACGATCCACCGGATAGGTCGTGGTGTAAGGCCCGCGCACCCCGTTGCCACGGATGCCGTCCCCCACCGGCGGCACGTTCACCTCCGGCGTGAGGTTACGGATCGCCTTCTGCGCGTTACCGCCGAGCGACACGTCTATTAGCCCTACCGCGCCGTTACATGGGCCGTTATGCGAAGTCATGATACATAAAAAGGTGTTGGGACGTCCCGGCACGTCGTGCGCGAACATGAAGGTGGCGGGGGAGAGCACGCGGTTGCCGAACACGCCCGAAAGTCCAGTGCCGTCCGGCTGGATCGCCCACAAGCTCTGAATCGGAATCGCCGGGCGGTCCACGTACTCCCAGCGACTGAAGAGGATGCGTCCGTCGCCCATCATGGACGGCGTGAAGTCGGTGAGGTAGTTCGCGGAGAGACGCACCACGTTCTTCCCGTCGCCGTCCGCACGGTAGAGAACCGGCGAAGTCGATGTCCAGCAGTACGCGAACGCTGGCTTGCGGTCACTCGTGAACGCGATGCCGCCGTCCGGCAGCCAGCAGGCATTCTGGTTGTTGCAGGGGCCGGAGATCACCTTTTCAAGTCCCGTGCCATCAGCGTTGATGCGCCAGATCGCAAAGGGTTCAGACATCGTGCGCTTCCAGCTGAAGAGGATCTGCTTGCCGTCATACGAAACCTGCGCGTCAAGCACGATGCCCTCCGTCGCATCGACGAGACGACGCACCTCGCCCTTCGCGAAATCGGCCACATACAGTCCGCCGCCTTTCGACAGCCCCTCCACGTGGTAGGTATAGACATGCGAGGGCCGAAGGTCGCGACGCTGCACCACGACCATCGCGCCGCCCGGCACGATGTCCGCAGGCGGTGGCGCCACACGCGACCCTCCCGTGCGATCACCCTTCCGCGCATGGCGGAAAAGGACCTTGAGATTCTTCACCGCCGCCGCCGAATCGGGGAGCGTGAACTTCACGGTCTTGTATTTCTTCCAGCCAGCGGTGTACGGACAAAACACCGTGCCCAGCAAGGTGGGGCGAGCCGTC
Organism: uncultured bacterium; assembly: GCA_902779865.1. GTDB lineage: Bacteria > Verrucomicrobiota > Kiritimatiellia > RFP12 > UBA1067 > RUG572. The sequence goes on along the minus strand of CACZDG010000063.1, from coordinate 5,134 downwards.
TCGGCGAGCCGCCGTTCATCCGCATCATACAACTCCATGCACGAATCCTGCATATCGGACGAAACATGGAACTCCAACGCGCGCGCCTCCGGCGTGGAGAAGTCGAATCCGCGATAAACGCAACTCGCACCTTCGCGGAGATGGCCTATTTCAAGGCCCCACTTCGTCTGATAACCATCCCCCAAACCGTGCCGTTCCACGGCCGCCGCGCCGGGTATCGTACGCCCCGCCGATGTTATGCCGGCGAGGTTCATCAGACACTGCCCCGGACGCGTCCTCACCCCCAGCTCAAGGAAGTCCGAAAGCGGATACGTTTCCACTGCCGCCGCCGCAAAAACGCTCATCGCTGCAAGCATCAATATTCTACCTTGCATTTTCTTGCTCCTTTCGATTGACGCTCCGCCGCCTAGCGTTTGGGGCACCAGATGTCATCGGCGGTGAGGTCGAGCCAGTCGATCACCTCAAGCCAGCGGGAGAGGTCTTTCGGTTTCGGATTGAAGTTGTTTGTGCCGAAGCTGAACTTCGCGCCCATCTTCTTCGCGAGCTTGAGGAACTTCGCGCGCGGGAAAGGCGACTCCGCCTGGATTTCAAGCGCGATGCCTTTCTCCACCGCCTTCGCTATGATTTTGCGCATGCGCTCTTCAGTCCATAAACGGTCGTATTCCCCTGCAATGCACGTTGGCAGGTAGGTGGGGTTCGCGAGAATCGAAATCGGTTCATCGAGGACTCGCATGTTGTGTTCCATGTAGCGCTCCATCCATGCGTCAGGATCGGCAATCGGCTCCTTTAATAGCCAAAGGCGCTGCGGCTTGCCGTCGGGGCCCGTGCCCATGATCATCGTGTCGGCAAGGACGTAGTCGAGCGCGGCGCGGTTTTCAGGGGAAATCTGACGGTACCAGTCACGGTCGTTCACCTGGATCCCCACGGGCAGGGAGCGTCCGTCCATACGCGCCTTCTTCGCTTCGGCGATGAACTTGGCAAGTATCTCGTTGTTGCACAGGGGCCACTCGCGTCCGTGGTTTTCCAGCACTCCGCTGCGGATGCCGCTTGCCTTCTCGCGTTCGGCGGCCATTTCGGCGGTCATGCCGCCGCGGAGGTGTATGTGCCAGTCCGTGATCGTGATGCCGCGGCGGGCACATTCCTTCTTGAGCACGTCGTTAACGCGGGTGAGTCCGTAGCGGAAGTCCGCTTGTTCAATCGGCGTTGCCGCGCACAGCGCAAGACCGGCGATGCACGCCGAAGCAAATACTGCGTTCTTCATGGCATTACTTCTTCCCCTCTGGTTTGAAGTAGATGTACTTCTCCATGCCATACGGGAAGTCGGTGAGGCGGTAGTTGCCAACGGTATCCCAGTGAAGCGCGAACGACTTGGAGAAGTAGAGGAATATCCACGGGCAGTCCTCGCGTATTATATCCTGCGCACGGGCCCACGCGGCGTTGCGCTCCTCGGGCGTTGCGGCGGACATCGCCTCGTCGTAGCACTTGTCGAATTCGGGGTTGCGGTAGTTGCCGTGGTTCGCGCCGGGGGAGCAGTTCTTGGAATGGAAGAGCTGGAGGAAGTTCTCGGCGTCGGGATAGTCGCCGACCCAGCCGAGCATGAAGAGCGTGGTGTGTCCGTCGGACACCGCCTTGAGGTACGCCGCCCACGTCATGAACTGCGGTTCGAGGCGAATCCCGACGCGGTCGTAGAACCCTTGCAGAAGTTCCACTTCCTCGCGTGCGCCCTGATCGGCGCGGCCAAGCGAGATGGGCAGCACGAGACGCTTGCCTGTCTTCGGGTCGATGCCGTCCGGGAACCCGGCCTCCACGAGCAGCGCCTTAGCCTTCTCCACGTTGAACGCATACTTGAACGGCGTCTCGATGCGCCCCTCCACGCCAAACGGCAGAGGACCGTCGGCAGGCTCCACGCGGTCGTTGAGGAAACGTTTCCACGCAGGCGAGTCGAACGCGCAGTTGAGCGCCTGGCGCAGTTTCTTGTTCTTGCCGAGAAGAGGGTCGTCCATGTTGAAGCCCACGTACATCACCTGCAGGATGGGCGCGGAAAGGAGGTGTACGCCCTTCGCGGCGAGTTCCGGCGCGAGTTTGCCGCGCTTGTCAACGACGGCGTCCCAGTTGTTGCGGTCGATGCCGCCCAGCGCGTCCAGTTCGCGGCCGAGGAACATGAGCCACTGCGTGGAGGGGTCGGAAACGACGAGGTACTCGAGCCTGTCGTACGGCGCGGGGTTCTTGATCTCCGCCCAGCCACGCCACCCGACGTCGCGCGTGAACACCATGCGGTGGTTGCGCCACCATTCTGTGAAGCGGTAGGGACCGGTTCCGACGGCGTGCTGGCCGAACTTGTCGCCATACGCCTCCACCGCCTCGTGCGGCACGATGCCGGTGTAGGACATCGCCATGAGCCACGGGAAAACGTGGAACGGCTTCTTGAGCGTGATCACCACTGTCTTGCCGTCCGTCGCCTTCACGTCCGTCACGTAGTCCATCGTCCACATACCGCTCGACGCATTCGACTTGTCGCGCAGGCGGTCAAGCGAGTACGCCACGTCCTGCGCCGTCGCAAGACGCCCCTTCCCGCCGGGGAAGCATGGATCGTCCTGGAAGCGGACCCCCTCCCGCAGGCGGAACGTGTAAACGGTGCGGTCCGCGCTCATCACGGGCATTTCGCACGCACCCGGAATCAGCTTGTACGGACGCGCCTCGTAGTCGATTCCCAGCAGCGGCTCGTACACGAGTTGTATCATGCGCGAGTCGGGAACCGACGACGAATTGATCGGGTCCATGGACGCCACGCGCTCTATCGGGCGCCTGTACGTGGCCGCCTGCACACATGCGGCGGCGGAAAGGGAGAGAAGGATTATTACTGATCTGCGCATTGTTATTTCCTCAACTGAGACTCCATGCCACGCCCGACACGAGCGCGGCGGAATAGACGGCGGACACCACGTCGTCGAACAGGACGCCGGATGCGGTGTGTACGTTGCGGTCGATGTAGCGCGCGATTGGCAGCTTGATTGCGTCAAACACGCGGAACACTACGAACCCCGCAAGCGCGAGCTGCCACACGGGGAAGGCCGGACGCTCCGGCAGCACCCAGAAAAGCGGCACGCAGAGGTAGCCGACGATTTCGTCCAGCACGAAGTGCCTCGGATCGGAATCGTGCCACCGCGCCTGCGCCCACGGCGTGAGGCGATAGTGGACCACGGAGAAGAACAGCGCACCCGCGAAACACCACGCGCGCACCGCCCCGTCGTCCCAGCCGATCCACAGCGCCGCAAGATGCCAGACAAGTCCCACGAGCGCGCCGAACGAGCCCGGCACCACGGGCGAAAGTCCCAGGAAGAAGCCACTTCCAAGGAACAACTGCAATCTGTCGCTTTTTTTCACGGGGAGTCATTATACCAAAGGTAAGCGGAAAATGAAATTGAAAATCGCGTTCACGCTTTTTTCGCAGGCGATATTACGCTGCGGAACGAGGTGGGGGTGCTTTAGATTTCGCTTTTGTTTTTGGCCGTGCAGAACATGTAGATCATGCTGCCGCATTGTGAACGGTTTGCGGCAATAAACATCCCTTTTGCCAAAATTGGCCGTTCCGCACCGTAATATCACGGCGCGGAACGGGTGGATGCGGCGGTGGAACGGTGGGCTACTTGACGAGGATCATGAGGCCCGTAGTGCGATTCAGTCGCAGACCTCCCGCTTCGGGGACAATCCTGTAGCCGTTGGCGTGGCTCTGCGCATCGAGGACGAACTCCACGTTCGCAGGCTGCGACGACCACGTGACGATATACGGGCTCTCGCTCTTCCTTATCGCGTTGAGGTCGGTCTTTCCCGCGAGGTTTACATTAATGATGGACGGCGCCTCCGCCGTGCCGGACTGGAACGTCATGTCGCCGACCACGGCGCTTGCAACGTAGGCTGTCGTGTTCGCGACCGCGTTCGTGAGGTCGAACGATCCCGTAATCGCGCTCAGGTCGAGCGTCGAGCCGTTGCGCATGCTGATCGGCAGGTGGCACGGCCCGGCAAGGTATCTCCCGTACACGAGAAAGTGCGAGACCACTGTATTCTTCGCCCAGAATGTTCCTTCGTAAACAAGCCCGCCAACATCTGCATTGCCCTTCAACTTAAAACTTGCTGGAGCATACACTTCAACATCAACGTTCGTCGGTCCGTTGCCGTTGAGCCACTCATAGACGCAGTTCCCGCCCGTGAACACCCACTTGCCATAGTCGTTCGAACGGAATGCGCCAAGCCCGACATAGACCGTGCCGTCGAACGTGAGGGTGTGTCCGTTCATCGTAAACCACGCAGTGCCGTCTGGACAGGCGAAATAGACATTGCTCAGCTCAAGTCGCGCGTCGTCTCCCGAAACGACGAACGTCCCGCCGAGAATCCTGTAGGCGTTGTTCCAACCGTATGATTCCGTAGCTGTTTGACTTCGCATCGTGCCCGCGAGGTCGTAGGCGTAGATGCAGGACGACGTGCTGAAGCAGCCGTTCATGTCGTACACCGCGCCCGCGCAAATCTTCACGGATGCGTTCTTCGCCCCCAGCGGGTATTTGTTCGTGCCGAGCATCAGCGTTCCGTCCGCCACTTCCGTTCCGCCCGTGTAGGTCTGGCTTTCGCATGCGGCGACGAAAGTGCCGTCGCCGTCCTTGACGAGTTTGAGGGAACCCGTGAACGCAACGGTCGCGTTCGTGTTCGTCGTCCCTTCCGGGACGACCACATGCAGTTCGCCGCCGGCGACCGAAGAGGTGATCGTTCCATTGCCATCAAGTTTGCCGTTCATGTGCAGCCCCTTGCCGTTGAGATCCACCGTCACGCCTTCGGGGACACACAGCACGGGAATCCCGCGCCAATCGATGGAATCCGTCGCGAGCGTCGCGTCCCCCGCCTCGATGCGGAGGTACTGCCACGGAATCGTCGTTCCAACGGGCGCGTTCAGCGCGGCGGAGCCGGAGCAAACGATCACGCGCGTGAACTCGCAGGGCAGGACGTTCTGCAAGACCGTCCCGGCGCCGTTGCGGCACTCCCAGTTGGCGGCGGAATCGAGGCTCGTGCCGTCGCCCGCGCCTGTCCACGTCGCCGTCATTGCAACGTTGTCAAGCTTTGCATAGACGATCTTTCCGTCGGCGGA
>CACZDG010000062.1 GCA_902779865.1 uncultured bacterium | reverse complement strand
CAAGGACTTGAGATCCGCAGCACCATTCGTTGAGTTACCGTAAAAGGCTGTGTCAAAGCGAAAGGAAACATGGTAAAATGTCAACCATGAAAAAGGCGATGAAAGCGCCCCGGCGGGCAATCTCGCGCGGCAGAATCCAGCCGCGCCGTGCGGGTAATGCGTCCTGCGGCGGCAAGCGAAAGGAGTAGATGAACCATGAAGAAACTGACAAAGGCAATTCTCGTTGCGACTCTCGCGACGCGAATTCAGTCCGGGGGCGCGCGCATCGAGGTGGGGCTTGACGCGTGGGCCGAGCTACCGGGCGTGCTCGCGGAGGATTCGTCGTCGCGGGGCGGAGGTCTCACAAAGGCGGGATACGGTACGCTCGTTCTTCTGGGGACGAATACGTACACGGGCGCGACGCGCGTCGAAGGGGGCTGTCTGCTGGTGAAGGATGCGGGCACGGTGGGCCGGAGCGCGTCCATCCACGTGGCAGGTGAGGCGAAGCTGGGCTTCTTCGGCGAGAATCTGTCGGCGGCGCATGCGGCGCTCGCGGGGATAGTCACGTGGGCGCCCGGGAGCGCGCTTCTCATCGACACGCGGAATGGTCCGGTGCGGATTTCGGGCCATGATCTGCTGGGGGCGCCCATCGTCGAGAAAACGGGGGCGAACGATCTCATCTTCACGTCGTCGCCCGTTGGCGTGGGCGAGATTCGCGTGCGAGAGGGAAACCTGCGCACATCCGAACCGGATATTATCCCGCCAGCAGTCAAGGTCCTCTCTCTGGGCGGACTGTTCTACCCAGACGAAGTATGGCAGGCGTGAGTGTGTCCGCGCACGACGGCGAAGGTGCCAGAACGAGCGTTGCGACGGACGGGAAGTGGTCGCTCGGATAGAGCTTCGTGCCGGGGCGCGTGTCGGAGACCGTGCGGTAGTCCAGTACCGTCGTGCCGGGCGAGACGTAGATGTAGTCTATGCGCTTCATGTCGGACTTGTCGCCGGGAATGCTTCTCTGATCGATCGGCTTCTTGAGCGCCTCCACGATCGAAAGCTCCTTCTCGTACCAGTGCCAGAAGTTGAACGTCCGCCACGAGCCCTGCGGCGGCGTCTTGGAAAGGTAGATGGCGTCGGTGAGCAACTTCGACACGGACTTCGCCGGCTTCTCGTACTCCAGACAGTTATGGTCGCCGACGAACACGATGGGCGCGCCCCGACCAAAGTCCTTCATGCGCTCGATGATGAGCAGCATCCCCTTCTCGCGCGCCTTCTCGCTCTTGTGGTCCGTGTGGGTGTTGGCGAAGGAAAACGTCTTGCCAGTTGCCTTGTCCTTCAGTACGGCATACGTGCAAATCCGCGGGAACGCCGCGTTCCACGACTTCGAGCCCGGCACGTCCGGCGTCTCGGAGAGCCAGAACGTGCCGTTCGTCACGGCCTCGAACCGGTCGCGGCGAAACGCCACGGGCGACGCTTCGCCGTTCACGCGGTCCGCGTTCCGTCCCTCGCCGGTGAACGAATAGTCCGGGAACCGCCGTTCCAGCCATTTGCGCTGGTCCGGCAGCACCTCCTGGAATCCGGCAACGTCGGGGTTCTCGCGCTCGACCGTGCGCGCAAAGTCGTCACGCCGTACCTTCCAGTTGTTGTCCGGGGACTTCTTGTCGCCCGCCGAATAGCGGACGTTGTACGTCATCACGCGCACCTGCGGCGCCTTCGCCGCCGGGCGCACTTCGGCCGCGCCCAAGGCGACACCGGACAGTACTGAGACTACAGCAGAACAAGCGATTCGATTCATTTCGATACCTCCTTTTTAATGCTAAAGAGACGGGTGTCGGGCGAGGCGAACTTTACGCTGAACGAATCGGCGTCGCACGCCATGGTCTTACCCGTAAGAAGATCCACTATCTTGGCGGCCTTTGTGCGCAGACGAACAGTCTTCTCGCCTCCATCCTTCGTGTGGACGGCGAGGAAACCTTCCTTCGCAAATACGGTCGCGAGATTGTCGAGATAAAGATGCACACCCGCATCGGAGGCAATTTTTGTGAGAGATTCCGGCGTAAAGAGCTTGTAGTCGTAGGCATAGACGCTGCGCCAGCCGTCCATCTGCGTGGTATTGATACCCGGCGTTTTGAATGGCACACCCGCCCACTGCTTCACATGTCCGGCGTCAAGCGTCTTGCCGTCCGTCACTCCCGGCGCATAACACCAGAGAACCGTGCGCCCGCCTGTACACACCTTCTCGCGCAGGAACTTCGCCCGCTCCGGCGTGATGAGCAGCGTCGAGTTGAGGCAGACGAGCTTGTAGCGGTTCATGTCGAGCACGGGTAGGTCGTCGAAGGAATAGATGTCGTAGGGGGCGGCGATGCGGGCGAGCTTGTTGCGGAGGTGCTGGCCGAACGCGCGCTCGAGCGGACACTTCTCGTTCACGTGGTAGAGCGATTCGGAATCGCACACGATGAGGATCTCGGCGACGGACGGCGCGGGCTTGAGGGCGTCCTGCACCTTCTTGAGCGCGGCGATGCGTTCGCGCACCTTGGGGTTGCGGTAGAACTGCCCCCACATGTCAAACCACCAGTAGTTGGCGTTGTGCGCCATCGCGAACGCCGCTTCGCGAGTGTTGCCGGCGAGGTCGTCCTCCAGCGTCTTCCAGAGGCCGCGTCCCCACTGGGTCTGGTCGTGCGGGCCGAAGTCGATCTCATGCAGGAAGCGCTTGCCGTAGCGGAGGGCCGTGCCGTACACGAGCTGGCTCCCGGCGCCGCCGCCGATCGCGCGGTCGGAGTAGTTGCCGGGCGCGATGAAGAAGTCGATGTCCGGCGAGGCATAGACGCGCGTGTAGTCGAGGTGCGCGAAGGATGTCTGGTTGGGACAGCTCGTCAGGTAATACCCGAAGAACACGCCGATCTCCTTCTCTTTGGGAATGGCCTTGCGCGCGGCGTTCGCGAAGAAGAGGATCGCGTTCGCGGTAATCGAGTTGTGGAACTTCCAGTAGGCGATCTTCTCCGGCTCCGTTGCGGGGTCGTACACGAGGTTCTCGAACGCGGCTCGTGAGAGCGACTGCGGCGTGGGGGGCGTTTCGCCGAGGGAGAGCTTCCGTGCCTTGCACCAGCCCTTCCACCCCTTTGTCTTCGCATAGCTGGAACGTCCGCGGTCGTATTCGTACCATTCGCTCGTGCCGCCGCCGGAGAGGATGTAGCAGCCGATCCTGTCGCCCCACCGCTTCTCCGCGTAGGCGATGAAGTCGAGCATCCACTCCTTCGTACGGTTGCGCCATTCAGGCATCACGCCGGCGTGGGTGATGTCGGTGAAGGAGTCGAGCCAGAACTTGTGCGTGGCCCAGTAGGGCGTGTTGAGGTCGATCATCACCATGAACCGCGCGTTCGGGCTTGCCTTCACGAGATCCTCTGCCTGCGCGTCGAGCGCCGACCAGTCGTAGTCCTTGAACCCCTTCCAGATGAGCGGATACTCGCAGTACGGCTTGGCGAGCCCGTTGATCGTGTTCGCCGCGAAGAAGCACCTGTTCGTGATGCCCATCGCGGCGAACTGCGCCGTGCGCTCAAACTCCTTGTTGAAACTGCGGTACGTGACCCACAGCTGCTTCTGGCACTGTTCCTTGAAGCCAACCGGCGCAGCCGGTTCGCCGAACGCAATTGCCGGCACAAGCACGGCTAACATCATTGCCTTCACTGCGCTTCCCTGCTTGGCCAATACCGATTTCTCTTTATTTTCCATGGCGCACAGTATATCATAATTCCGACTCTGGAATATAGTTGGGTGGATTTTATCTGTGCAAGATGCACGTTGTCCCGGTGCGGAAGGTTTTGGTATAATATTCGCATGAACAACAAAGACAGAAAACGCGCTATGATTTCACGTATGAAGAAAATTACCTTGCTGCTTGCAGCCATGGCCGCAGTGACATCCGTATTCGCGGCGTCGGCTGAAAGGCCCATGAAGGTCTTGATGATCGGGAACAGCTTCTCGATCTGCAACCTTAAGCAGATGCCGCACGTCGCGAAGTCCATGGGGCTCAAGCTCGACCTCGCCTCGCTCTACATCGGCGGGTGTTCGCTCGAACGGCACTGGAACAACGTCCTTGCATCGACCAACGCGGCGTTCAAGCCCTACCGCTTCGACCGCACGACGGACGGGGTGAAGGTAGTCGTGAAGGGGACGGCAAACATCCCCGACGCGCTCGTTCTCGACAAGTGGGACGTCGTGACGATCCAGCAGGCGAGCCACTTCAGCTGGCGGCCCGAGACCTTCCATCCGTTCGGCGACAGCCTTGTGGCGAAAATCCGCGAGCTTGCGCCGCAGGCGAAGATAGTGGTGCAGGAGACGTGGAGCTATCCGCCCTGGGACAAGCGGCTTAAGAAGTTCGGATTCGACCAGTCCGAGATGTACGCGCGCCTGCATCGCGCATACGCCGCATTTGCCGCTAAGTACGGATTTGAAGTCATCCCCGTCGGCACGGCGGCTGAGTTCGTGCCCAACCGCGACGCGCTCTTCACGAAGCCTGACTTCCACTTCAACCGCAACGGGGAGTACCTTCAGGGGCTTGCGTTCACGGCCAGGATCTTCGGCGTCGATGTGCGGAAGTGTCAGTACCGTCCATCGTGGATGAAGTCCGCGCGCGCTGACGAGATGAAGGCTGCGGTCATGAAGGCCGTTGAACCACTTGAAAAGGACGGCGGGATTTGATATCATAACGGCGTTTTACCGAAAACTGAAAAGGACTGAAGGACATGAAGATGATGGTTATGGGACTGGCGGCGTCGGTGTTCGTGGCCGGGTGCTGTCCGGACTGCAACAAGGCGGCGGCAACGCGCAAGCCAGTGAAGGAGGTTGCGTTCGTGGAACTCGATCCCGGGCACTTCCACGCCGCGCTGGTTCTGAACAGGAACTACGAGGGCGTGTCGAAGGACGTGCCCGTGTTCGCGCCGAAGGGCCCGGACGTGGAGGCGCACAAGAAGCTCGTTGACGCGTTCAACACGCGCGAGAAGGATCCCACCGCGTGGAAGGAGTCGATCTACACGGGCGACGACTACCTCGCAAAGGCGCTCGCCGTGCCGGAGCCGGGCAAGAAGGTCGTGGTGCTCGCAGGCAAGAACAACAAGCAGGAGGCCGCGAAGATCGCCGACGAGAAGGGACTCTACTTCGCGGACATCATGACCGAGCGCAACGAGATCACCACGATCCTCCAGCGCGCGCTCGTGGCGGCGAAGGACCTCTACGGCGAACAGGAGAAGGGCACGCCCGACGACCCCGCCGTGACGAAGGTGAGCGTACACCACTTCTGCAAGCTCGTGAACGGCAAGCCGCTGCAGCGTCCCGGCTGGTACTACGACACCGACCAGCAGGGCGAGGCGATCGTGGATGTGACCACGCACCTCGTCGATCTCGTGCAGTGGGAGACGTTCCCAGGCGAGACGCTGAAATACGGCGACGTGAAGATGGTCAAGGCGCGTACGTGGCCCACGCCCATCACGGCGGCGGACTACAAGACCTCCACTGGCCTTGACACGTGGCCGGAGTTCCTCAAGAAGGACGTTGACAAGAACAACGTGCTCCAGTGCAAGGCGAACGGCGAGTTCACATACCAGCTTCGCGGCGTGAACGCGAAGGTCTCGGTGGAGTGGCACTTCATGCCGCCGAAGGGCACGGGCGATACCCACTACTCGCTCATGCGCGGGACGAAGAGCGAAGTCATCATACGCCAGGGACCGGAGGAGGGCTACAAGCCACGTGTTTATGTGAAGCCGCGCAAGGGTCAGGACAAGGCCGCGCTCGCAAAGGCTCTCGCCGCCGCCGTCGCGGAGTTCAACAAAACTTATCCCGGCGTGTCCTTCGAGGAGACGGCTGACGGCTGGCGGATGGCCGTGCCGCAGAAGTACGAGATCGGCCACGAGGCGCACTTCTCGCAGGTGATGAACATGTACCTCGGCTGGATGAAGAAGGGCGAACAACCCGCTGACTACTTGCCGAACATGCTCGTGAAGTACTATACCCTCGCGGAGGCGTGGAAGGCAAGCCGGAAGTAGAGTGTAAAATGTAAAGTGTAAAGTGAATAGTTAAACCAAAAGAAAGGAAACAAACAATGCAAGGACCACTAATCTTCTTCGCGATTTTCGCGTTCATCGTGCTCGTCACGATACTGAAAACCGCCATCATCGTGCCGCAGAAGACGGCGTACATCGTCGAGCGTCTCGGCAAGTACCGATGCACGCTCGACGCGGGATTCCACATCCTCGTGCCGTTCATCGACCGCATCGCGTACCGCCACACGCTCAAGGAGCAGGCGATTGACGTGCCACCGCAGGAGTGCATCACGAAGGACAACATCGCCGTTTCCGTTGACGGCATCCTCTACATGCAGGTGATGGACCCGGCGAAGGCGAGCTACGGCATCGGCAACTACCTGTTCGCCACCACCCAGCTCGCGCAGACCACGATGCGTTCCGAGATGGGCAAGCTCGACCTCGACCGTTCCTTCGAGGAGCGCACCTCAATCAACGCGGCGATTGTGGCGGCGGTCGATAAGGCGAGCGATCCGTGGGGCATCAAGGTGACGCGTTACGAGATCAAGAACATCACGCCGCCGCGCACGATCCGCGACGCGATGGAAAAGCAGATGCGCGCCGAGCGCGAGAAGCGCGCGATGATTGCTGAGTCCGAGGGCGAACGCCAGGCGAAGATCAACCGCGCGGAAGGCGAGAAGCAGCAGGCGATCAACCTCTCCGAGGGCGAGCGCCAGCGCAAGATCAACGAGGCCGAGGGCCGTGCGAAGGAAATCCTGCTCGTCGCCGAGGCGCAGGCAGAGGGCATCCGCAAGGTTGCCGAGGCGATCAGCGGCAAGGGCGGCGTGGAGTCCGTCAACATGCAGCTCGCGCAGCAGTACCTCGCGCAGTTCGGCAACCTCGCGAAGACGAACAACACGATGATCATCCCCTCCGACCTCGCGAACGTCGCGGGCGTGATCAAGGCGTGCACCTCAATCGTGAAGGCAAGCTAAGCAAGGACGTCGGAGAAATCCCATGAACATCAACAAGGTAAACCCGTCCACTCTCAAGATCACGGATGTCCGTTTCGCGGATATCGATGGCGCGCCGAAGCGCTGTACGCTCCTGAAGGTGTTCACAAACCAGGGGCTCGTCGGCTATGGAGAAGTGCGCGACGCGAGTTCGCGCACCTACGCCGCGATGCTCAAGAGCCGCATCATCGGCGAGAACCCGTGCAACGTCGAGAAGGTGTTCCGCAGAATCAAGCAGTTCGGCGGCGACTCCCGCCAGGCCGGAGGCGTGTGCGGAATCGAGCTCGCCTGCTGGGATATCTGCGGCAAGGCGTGGGGCGTGCCGGTGTGGCAGCTCCTTGGCGGACGCTGGCGCGACGAGGTCCGCTGCTACTGCGACACGGACTCCGAGGGCGGCGGACGCAACATGGGCGCGGCGTTGAAGGCCCGCATGAAGATGGGCTTCACCTTCCTGAAGATGGACCTCGGAATCGAGCTTCTCATGGGCGTCAAGGACGCGCTCATCGCGCCGCTTGGATACCTCGACTACATGAAGAAGATGAAGCACGTGGTGCAGACGCCCCATGGGTCCATCGACCCGCGCGCCATGCGCGGCGAGGCTTACGACCTCTTCAACACGGCCCATCCGTTCACCGGCATCCACATCACCGAGAAGGGCCTTGACTATCTCGAGAAGTACATGGCCGACGTCCGCAAGGTGATTGGCTGGGAGGTGCCCATCGCGATCGACCACCTCGGGCACATCCCGTACGAAGACTGCGTGCAGCTTCTGCGCCGCCTTGAGAAGTACCACCTCTCGTGGGCGGAGGACGTCCTGCCGTGGCAGATGACGGATGCGTGGAAGCAGCTCCACGCGGCCACATCGACTCCGCTTGGCACCGGTGAGGACATCTACCTGAAGGAGAACTTCATGCCGCTTCTGGAGTCCGGCGCGCTCGCTGTGGTGCATCCCGACTTGCTCACGGCCGGCGGCGTGTTGGAGACGAAGAAAGTCGGCGACCTCGCCGAGGAGCACGGTGTGCAGATGAACATCCACATGGCCGAAAGCCCGATCGCGTGTCTCGCGGCTGTACACGTTGCGGCGGCCACGCGCAACTTCATGGCGCTTGAACTGCACTCCGTCGATGTGCCGTGGTGGGGCGACCTCGTGAAACCCGCGCTTTCGTACAAGGGCGGTTTCATCAAGGTGCCCACCGCCCCCGGCTTCGGCATCGACGAACTGAACGAGAAGCTGATTGAAAAGCACATCTGCAAGGATTTCCCACCCGCATGGTCGCCCACAGACGAATGGGACAGGGAGTGGGCGAACGACCGCCGCTGGAGCTGATCCTGGACTGTAAAGCATGAAATGCCGTTTCGCAATGGCCGCTCTTGCGGCGCTTCTCTGCGGTTGCGCCACGGAGCACTATGTGACGGACGCCCGCCACCCGGAGATTTCCATCACCGAGGCCGGCGGCGTCACGTATCGCGGGGAATTCGTGGATATCGAGGACCTTCCCGGGTTGTTGAAGAATTCCGGCTTCAGGAAGCGGGACACCATCAACATCCACGTTCCCGACAATCTGAGCGACATGCGAATCCCAAGGCGCGTCATGAGCGTCCTCTCGCGGAACGGCTTCACGCGGCCGATGCTCGTCACCGACCGCAAGTCGTACACCGACGTTGGCCTCACGCCCGACGAACGGCGCAGGCAGCAGCTACGCCAGCAATCTCCCGTGTCGATCGAGCGTCCGCCAGCCCGCCGTCCCATACGCTACAAATGAACTCGGATTCTTGACACCGTGCGGCAAGTCGGGTACACTATACGGCGTCCAAGGCAAAACCTAAAAGGAAAAGACAATGTACGGTAAAAGATGCATAGTGACCGGTGCGGCCGGTTTCATCGGTTCGGCGCTCGCCCGCCTCCTTCTCAAGGAGACGGACGCCACGGTTCTCGTTGTGGACAAGCTCACTTACGCCGGCGTGCCGGAGTCGTTGAAGGAGGTCGGCCTCGACCCGGCGACGCTTGCATCGTCCAATCCCCGTCTCTCGTTCCTCAAGGCGGACATCTGCGACGCGGCCGCGATGGACAAGGCGTTCGCGGACTTCAAGCCGGATACGATCTTCCACCTTGCGGCGGAGTCGCACGTTGACCGTTCGATCGACGGCCCCGGCGAGTTCATCCGCACGAACGTGACCGGCACGGCAACGCTCCTCCAGGCCGCTCTTGCGTACTGGCGCACGCTCGACGATGCCGCTAAGGCTGCGTTTCGCTTCCAGCACATTTCCACAGACGAGGTGTACGGTACCCTCGGCGAGACCGGCTTCTTCACAGAGAAGACCCCGTATTCACCGCACTCGCCGTATTCCGCGTCGAAGGCGGCGAGCGACCACCTGGTGCGCGCCTGGCACGACACGTACGGACTTCCCACGCTGATCACGAACTGCTCGAACAACTACGGTCCGTACCACTTCCCGGAGAAGCTTATCCCGCTTATCATCCTCAACTGTCTCGACGGCAAGCCGTTGCCGGTGTACGGCAAGGGCGCGAACGTGCGCGACTGGCTCTACGTGGAGGACCACGCGCGCGCGTTGCTGCTCGTCAATGAGAAGGGCGCGCCGGGCGAGACGTACAACGTGGGCGGACACAACGAGCGTACCAATCTCGACGTGGTGAAGACTGTCTGTGCGATCCTTGACGACCTGAAGCCGCGAGCGGACGGCTCCAAGTACGACTCGCTCATCACTTTCGTCACCGACCGTCCCGGACACGATCTGCGTTACGCAATCGACCCGGCGAAGCTCATGACGGAACTCGGCTGGAAGCCGTGCGAGAATTTCGAGACTGGCATCCGCAAGACGGTGCAGTGGTATCTTGACAATGAATGGTGGTGGGGCCCAATACACAGCGGGCGCTACTCCGGCGAACGCCTGGGCAAGGCGAAGTAGCCTGCGGGCTCGGTTGGATTACCAGTCCAACTAACAGGAATGGAAAATGGCAAACACGAAGGATATACGGCATTTCAAGGATGCCGAGGATTACACCAAGCATTTTATCGTTCAGGAGGAAATCGACAAGTACCTGCCCGGCGGCAAGCATTTCATCGACGAAGACCTGATCAATCGCACGCTCGCGGCGGCGGATGCTGCGCCGGTTGATCCCGTGCGCATCCGCGAAATCATCGCCAAGAGCGAGCAGACGTGCGAGACGCTCACCGTGGAGGAGGTCGCCGCGCTCATGCGCGTGGAGGATCCCGCGCTCTTCGAGGAGATGCGCGCGGCGGCGGATCGCATCAAGCACAAGGTCTATGACAACCGCATCGTGATGTTCGCGCCGCTTTACATGTCGAACCTATGCGTGAACGGCTGCCGCTACTGCGGCTTCCGCAGCGGCAACGAACACCAGAAGCGCCGCGTCCTCACGATGGACGAACTCAAGGAGGAAATCGACGTCCTCGCGGGACGTATCGGACACAAACGCCTCATTGCGGTCTATGGCGAGCATCCCACCACGTCCACCGACTACATCGCCGAGACGATCGAGACCTGCTACAACCGTCAGGTCAAGGCTCCGAAAACCGGCGCGCCCGTGGGCATCCGCCGCGTGAACGTGAACGCAGCGCCGCTTCCCGTCGCCGACCTCCGCGTGCTGCACGAAGTGGGCATCGGCACGTTCCAGGTGTTTCAGGAGACGTACAACCGCAAGCTCTACGAATCGATGCACCCCGCGTGGAGCGTGAAGGGCAACTACGACTGGCGGACAACGTGTTTCCACCGCTGCATGGAGGCTGGCGTCGATGACGTGGGACTTGGCGTGCTCTACGGCCTCTGCGATTGGCGCTTCGAGCTGCTCGCCACCGTGCTGCACGCGCGCGACCTTGAACGCTGGTTCAACATCGGCCCGCACACGCTTTCCTTCCCGCGCCTCGAACCGGCCTCCGGCACGCGCGTTCCGGAGGAGAGTCCGTGGCTCATCGACGACGACACCTTTGCGCGCATCATCGTGATCGCGCGTCTCGCCGTGCCGTACACGGGCATCATCGTGACTGCGCGCGAAAGCCCCGCCTCGCGCAACCGCGTCCTGTCCCACGGCATGACCCAGCTCGACTGCTCCTCCAACATCGCGATCAAGGGCTACAGCGACTTCGCGGACGAGGCCCACCAGGAGAAGGAACGCCAGCAGTTCATGCTCGGCGACAACCGCTCCATTGAGGAGATGGTGCGCTACCTTGCCGACCGCGACATCATCACGAGTTTCTGCACGGCGGGCTACCGCTGCGGACGCACGGGTGGCTGCATCATGGACGCGCTCAAGACCGGACGCGAGGGCAAGTTCTGCAAGATCAACGCGGTGCTCACTTTTCGCGAGTGGCTCGACGACTTCGCGAAAGACCCCGAGACGATTCGCATCGGCAACGCGCTCATCGAGAAGGAGCTTGCGGGCATCAAGGATTGGGTGCCGAAGTTCTATCCGTCGGTGATGAAGCAGTACGAGGCCACATGCGCCGGATCGAGGGATTTGTTCTTTTAGTGTATGGCAGGATTGAATGAGACGCCCAAGGGCGACCGCGTGCATATCGCGTTCTTCGGCTTGAGGAACGCGGGGAAGTCGACGCTCGTCAATCGGTTGACGGGGCAGGATGTGGCGATTGTGAGCGATGTGGCGGGAACGACCACCGACCCCGTCTCAAAGGCGATGGAGATCCTGCCGCTGGGGCCGTGTCTCGTGACGGACACGGCCGGTCTCGACGACGAAGGCCCGCTTGGCGAGATGCGCGTGAAGAAATCCCTCGACGTGCTCGCCACTACCGACATCGCCGTGTGGGTAGCCGACGGCACTGAGGCAACGGGTGTTTTGCCAGTTGAGTCTCCTGTTTATACGCGATTTCTTGAAGCGTGCCGTGCGCGCGATATCGCCGTGCTGCACTACCGGCGTGGGGATGACGTGGAGGCGTTCCGACGCGAACTCGCAGCGGTGCGTCTCGTGGACGCGCCTCGTCCGCTCGTGGGCGATCTCGTCTCGACCGGGGACGTGGTCGTGTGCGTGTGCCCTATTGATGAATCCGCGCCGAAGGGTCGTCTCATCCTGCCGCAGCAGCAGGTCGTGCGCGAGCTACTTGATGCCGGTGCCGCCGCACTCGTGTGCCAGCCGCCGCAGCTCAAGGATATCCTTGAGCGCACGGCGGGCGTGAAGTTCGTAATCACCGACTCGCAGGCGTTCAAGGCCGTAGCGGCTGTTGTGCCGCCGGAGATTCCGCTCACGTCCTTCTCAATAGTTTTCGCGCGCGCGAAGGGAGACCTCGCGGCGTATTGCGCCGGTGCCGCCGCGCTTGACGCGCTGAAGGACGGCGACCGGGTGTTGATCTCCGAAGGCTGCACGCATCACCGCCAGTGCAACGACATCGGCACAGTGAAGCTGCCGAAATGGATTATGGCGAATACGGGCAAGAAGCTTGCATTCGAGTGGACGAGCGGTAACGCCTTCCCCGAGGATCTCTCGCCATACGCGCTTGTGGTACATTGCGGCGGATGCATGCTCACGCGCCGTGCAGTGCAGGCGCGCATCGCGCGTTGCCGTGCCGCAGGTGTGCCAATTACCAACTACGGCGTGTGCATCGCCGCGTGCAACGGCATTACTGCCTCGCCTGACACCTGCATGGTTCGCAGATAAAATGCCAATAGGAATTTTGAAGCAAACATCCAAAGAGGAACCATCATGACAATGAAAGTAAGCAGAAGAGCGTTCATCCAGACGGCGCTCGCGGCGGGCGCGTATCCGTGCTTCGCTGGACGCCGCAATTTCAAGTCCGGCGACAAGGTGCGCCTCGCGTGCGTGGGCATCGGCCAGCAGGCGTGGGGCGACATCAGGAGCTTCGCCAACACGAAGCTCGTCGAGATCGCCGCGCTGTGCGACACGGATCTCGAGGGCAAGCAGTGCGTCGCGGCGCTGAAACGCTATCCCAACGTGCCGCGTTTCACCGACTTCAGGAAGATGCTGGACGCGATGGACGGCAAGATCGACGCGGTCGCCGTCATGACGCCGGACTTCTCGCACTTCCCCGCGCTGATGGCCGCGATGAAGCGCGGGCTCCCCGTGTTCTCCGAGAAGCCGCTCGCCCACACGTTCGAGGAGTGCGAGCTGCTGATGAAGGCCGCCGCGAAGTACGGCGTCGCCACGCAGATGGGCAACCAGGGACACAGCGGGGCGAACTACTGGCAGTTCAAGCACTACGTCGAGACGGGCGTCATCGACGTCTCGCAGCTGAAGCACCTCACGGCGCACATGAATAACCCGCGCCGCTGGCACAAGTGGAACGGCAAGGTCTCCGCGTTCCCGACCGGCGAGAAGATGCCGAAGGGGATTGACTGGGACACGTGGCTCGGCACCGCGACGTACCACGAGTACTCGAAGGATTACGTGCAGGGCGAGTGGCGCAGCTGGTACGACTTCGGCAACGGCGCGCTCGGCGACTGGGGCGCGCACACGATGGACACGATGCACCGCTTCTTCGACCTGGGGCTGCCGACGGAAGTCTCGATCCGCGACGTCAAGGGCTGGAACCCGTTCGTGTTCCCGATGCAGGACACGCTCACGTTCAAGTTCGCGGCGAAGGGGAAGCGTCCTGCGATTGAGCTCGACTGGTACGAGGGTACCGGCAACAAGCCGACGCTGCCGAAGGGATACCGTCCGCAGGGCTGGAACCCCGACATCCCCGCCGCGAAGGGCTCGACGGCGGCCGACGCCGCGAAACGTCTCGTCCCCGGTAAGTTCTTCGAGATGAAGGACGGGACGGTCTGGCAGGGTGCGTCGCACGGGTCGCCGATCATGATGTGCGACACGGACGGCAAGGTGCCGAAGTATCCGAAGCCGGGCTCGAACCACTACAAGAACTTCCTCCTTGCGGTCATGGGCAAGGAGCAGACGCGCTCTCCCTTCTCCGTCACGGGGCCGCTCTCGGAGGTGTTTTGCCTCGGCTGCATCGCCCAGCGCCTCAACCGCGGGTTCAAGTTCGACCCGGTTGCGAAGCAGATCGTCGGCGACGACGAGGCCAACGCGCTCCTGAAGGGCTCGAAGGGTACTCCGCGCAAGGGCTGGGAAGAGTTCTACAGAGTATAGTGAATGCGATTGCGGCGGCGGAGTTTTTTTGGTAAACTGCGGCCATGGATTCACTATCTGATTGTTCAGCGAAGATGAGGCGGCGCGACTGGTTGAAAGGTTGTGCCGCCGGTACGCTGCTTCTCGGTTGCCGCCCATCGCTTGCAGCGCGAACCCCGAGGAACTATTCCGTCGTCCTCCTCGGCGACACGCACTACGACACGTTTCCGTCATCCACATATCACGCCCACTACGACAACGACCGCAAGGCCGAGTGGCTGTGGCGCGTGCAGCGTGCGGAGTTCATGCGTAACGGCGACATGTGGTCGGACCGCTGTCCGCGTCTCCTGAAGGCGTCCGCCGACTGCATGCCGTCCGACGCCCGCTTCGTGCTGCAGCTCGGCGACTTGGTGCAAGGCGACTGCGACCACCAGCCCACGCACAAACGCATGCTTGACGACGTGATGCAGCTGATGAAACGCGCGTACGCCGGACGGCTTCCGTTCGTAGCCGTGGAGGGAAACCACGACATTCGCGGCGACGGTGCGCTGGAGGCGTACCATGAATGGTCGAACGTAACGATGGGGCGTGAGCTCGGACAGGAAGTCACATCCACCACCTACTCTTTCAGACAGGGCGACGACGCCTGGGTCGTTGTGGACTTCAACTGCCCCAATCCCAATCTCGTCAACCGCTTAGTGGATTCCACGCAAGGCGCGAGACATCTGTTCCTCGTCACGCACGGTCCTCTTGTGTTCAGCGATTCGGGCTCGTTCCGCTGGAGCCTTTTCGGTGCGCCCAAGTACAACGAGGTGCGCCGCGCGCTCATCGCGAAACTCATGCGCCGCCGCGCGATAATCCTGGCGGGGCACACGCATGTGATCGACTTCAAACGGCTCAGGTCGTCCGAAGGCGAACTGACGCAGTTCATCACGAGCGCGGTCTGGACGAACGAGGAGATGGCGTTCTCGAAACCAGCCGCCACCACGCCGAAGGAATACGGGGAATCCACTGGTCCGCAGCTCACGAGCGAACGCGCACGAGACGATTTCCACACGTGCATCGGAGAGGTGAAGCCGAACCTCGTTGAGTACAGCCTGACGAGAGCCGCGGGACACGCCACGCTTTCCGTCACGGACGCCTCCGTGAAGGCAACGTTCTACCCAGGCGACTCACGCAAACCCGGACAGGTGTTTGAGCTTGTCAGCTAGAGAGAAAATCCAATGCACCGTCTGCTAGTAGATACCGTGTCGCTCGCGCAGGAAAACGTAACGCTGCCCAAGGATGCCGCGCACCACCTGAATGTACTCCGTCCGAAGCCGGGCGAGCAAATCGAGCTCTTCGACGGCAAGGGGCGCACGAGGCGCTATGTGGTGGAGGGCAAGTCCATAAGGGCGTCCGGCGAATGCTCGACGTTCGCGCCTCCAGCCGTGCAGGTGACGCTCTTCGCGTGCGTGACGAAGGGCTCGCGCTGGGACTGGACCGTTGAGAAGGCCGTGGAGCTTGGAGTTACGCGCATCGTGCCGGTGTTGTCAGAGCGGTGCATCGTGCGTCTCGCGTCCGGCGAGCGCGAGGCGAAGGCGGAGCGTTGGCGGCGCGTTGCCGAGGATGCGGCGCGGCAGTCGGACGCCGTGTGGCTTCCCAAAGTGCTGGCACCGGTGGATTTTCCCGCCGCGCTTGAACTGGTGAAAGACTGCGGACGCGTCTTCGTGGGTGCGCTGACGAATCCGCCGCCACGTCCTCTGCTAGCGGCGGTTCAGTGTGAATCCGTTCAGGCGCAGAAGTCGCTCGGGCTGTTCGTGGGGCCGGAAGGGGACTTCACCCCTGCGGAGCTGGAGGCGCTTCTTGAAATCGCCGTTCCCGCGTCCTTCGGCCCGACCATCCTCCGCGCCGAGACCGCCGCGATATTCGGTCTTTCGGTGTTGATGGGCGCAGTCCACGAAATTATGGTACAATATTCGCCATGCAAACAAAGCCTTTATTCATCGTGATGAGCGCACCCTCGGGTTGCGGGAAGTCAACGCTCATCGACATGCTGCTGCAGGAATACCCAGACCTGCAGTATTCCGTCTCGTGCACCACGCGCCAACCGCGTGGCGAGGAGGAGGACGGAATCGACTACCACTTCCTCACGGTGGACCGTTTCCGCGAGCTTCTCGCGGAGGATGCGTTCCTGGAGTCGGCGGAAGTACACGGCAACTACTACGGAACGCTCAAGCAGCCGATCATCGAAGTGCTGAACGAGGGCAATTCGATGATTCTCGACATCGACGTTGTCGGTGCCGCCAAGGTGCGTCACTACGTGATGCACCATCTGCCGTCGGAAGATCCGTTGCGCACGGGCTACATGGACGTGTTCATCAACCCTCCAAGCCTTGAGGCTTTGCGGGAGCGCCTTGAAGGGCGCGGCACAGACTCCCAGGAGTCGATAGAGCGCCGCCTTGCGAACGCTGAAGGGGAAATGGCCCGTGCGGCGGAGTACATGTATCAGGTGACGAACGACGACCTCGCCATCGCGTATAAGCGGCTGTGCGACATCATCGACGTGCGAAGCGGGAGGATGTGATGAAGGTCGTGCTGGGAGTGACGGGATCTATCGCGGCCTACAAGGCATGCGAGATTGTGCGCCTTCTAGTAAAGCGCGGCGACGACGTGCGCGTGGTGATGACGGCTCACGCACGTGAGTTCGTGACGCCCCTCACGTTCCAGACACTTTCCCGCAATCCTGTTGAATGCGACATGTTTGCGTCCCCGCAGGGATGGAAACCAGAACACGTATCGCTCGCCGATGACGCCGACATCGTGCTGGTTGTACCAGCGACGGCGAACATCCTCGCGAAGATGGCGCACGGGATAGCGGACGATCTCCTTTCCGCAACGCTTCTGGCGACGAAGGCGCCGATCGTCGTTGCGCCCGCGATGAATTCAGGTATGTGGGAAAACCAGGCGACGCAGGCGAACGTGGCGTCTCTGGCGTCACGCGGCGTCCGTTTCGTCGCGCCGGGCGAGGGCGAGCTTGCCTGCGGCACGTCCGGGCGCGGACGCATGGCGGAACCGGTTGAAGTGGTCGCGGCGTGCAAGGTGTCATGAAACTTCCGTTCTTCGTCTTGGCGGTATGCGCCGTTTTGTCCGTGGCCCTCGCATGTGTCGGCGCGGACCAGGCCCTTGCGCTTACGAAGGGGTACGGCGTAGGGGCGCTGGCGTGTCTTGCGATCCTTTCGGCGGTTGCGTGCTCGCGCATGATGGCTCGTCCGGCGGTGCTTGCGTTGCACCTCGGCTTCGCGCTTGTGCTGTGCGGGTGGGTGGCAAACGAGATCGCCGGCGGTGAGGAAGGGTGCCTTACGCTCGCGCCGGGGCGTTCGGGCGACGTCGCCGGTGCGGACCAGCTTACGCTTGAAACCTTTTCCATCGACCGTTGGGAAGATACGGGAACCGTTCGCCAGTACACGAGCAAGGTGCGTAACGGCAAGGGCGAGACTCTTGAAATATCGGTGAACCATCCGGCGCGCATCGGGCCGTGGTGGGTTTACCAGAACTCCTACGAGGAAATGGAGAATCCGCACACAGGCCAGCCGTTTTACGTCACGGTGCTTCTCTGCGTGAAGGACGTCGGGCTGCCAATGGCCGCATTCGGCGCGGCGCTACTGCTGCTGGGTGCGGTTGGTTACGCGGTGCGCACGCTGAAAGGCGCAAAGGACGCAAGTGCCGCACCCCCTGCGCCGCAGCCGCTCATGCAGCGCGTGGCCACGGGACTTTATGCGCTAGCGTTTCTCGGCGCGGCGACTATGTTGGTGCATCGTGGATTATCGACTGGACATCCCCCGATGCAGAACATGTATGAATTCCTGATCTGCACGGCGGCGCTGTTGCCGGTCCTCACTTTCGTCTCGGCACGTTGGGACCGTCAGAATACGCTGCTTGTGGATTCGATACTGCTCGCGCTAGTGCTGATTCCAGTCGGGTTCTTCATGGACGGAAGCGCAAAACACCTAATGCCAGCGTTGCAGAGTCCGTTCTTCGTGCCGCACGTGGGTGCGTACGTGATCGGCTACGTGTTGCTTGTGCGCGCGGCGCTCGGGGCGGGACGGCGTCTCGTGGGCGTAGGGTTCTTCCTGCTCACGCTCGGGCTCGTGCTGGGTGCGGCGTGGGGCAAGGTCTGTTGGGGACACTGGTGGCAATTCGACCCCAAGGAAATGTGGTCGCTCGCCACGTGGCTCCTCTACGCGGCCTATTTCCACCTTCGTGCCCGGCTCTCTCCCCGTGCGGACAGGGCCTTCCTCGTGGCGGGCGCGGTAATGGTGGTGCTCACGCTCACGTGGATCAACCTCTCGCGCATATTCACTGGAATGCACAGCTACGCATAGCCGTTCGATTTACTTTAAATTTAGCAGTTGTGGCTAATAGAAATAAGAAGGGATTATTCAACTGCGTTTTTTAGGATTATTGTTCCGCACCGTAATATTGCGACACGCCTCATAAGAAATAGGCTGCTTATGCATAAGCGTTTGGTTATCTATGCATAAGGTATCGGGGGCTATGCATGGAAGCCGGTGTGGCACCACTACGCTCATACACCCCCACCATGAAGCAACCACACTATAGTGTGGCAACAACAAATAGCCCTATTTGTCGCAACAAGTAGCCCTATTTGCTGCAACAAATAGCCCTATTTGTTCCAACAAGTAGCGCTATTTGTTGAAAGCACACCCCAGTCCAATCCCCATTGATACCCCAGTCCAAGCAGTTCTTGTACCTGGGGCATCATCCCCCCCCCCCCTCTTGGGCGTAATATGCATTCCCCATGAATCGCGATATTACGGTGCGGACTGGGTTAGTCGAGGGGGGCGCGAAATAATTTCCAATTCCTGCTTGCAATGGGTCGGAGAAATGTGGTAAACTTCCTGTGTCCTGCCGAGCTGAAGCCGAGTGGCCGCATTTCATGCGTGGGGCATTGCAAACGTTTTCAAGTAAACAACCGAAAAGGAGAAAGCGCCAGTGGAAAGACAATCAAAGTGGTTGTGGGTTGCCGCAACAATCGCGCTGGCATTTGCCGCAGCGACGGCGGCGGCGGAGTGAAAGGTTTTGTGGTATAATATGTGTGTTTTCTGTTGAGGGGCGTTGTGCCACGAAATGGAAAGTGAGGTGAAAATGCCATACGCAGTGCTTGAAAAAGAGATTGAGAGGCTCGACGAAACGCAACGGAACACAGTTGCTCTGTTTGTGCGTTTCCTCTTGTCCCAGAAAGCATCGACCGTTCCCGCTGCCGCGCAATTGAAGGGGGATTCGCATTGCGGGTGCGGCGATTCGTTTTGGGAGGCGTTCATGTCCGCGAGGGCGGACGTTTCCGAACACATCGATCACGAGTGGACGATGGATGAAATCGATGCTGAGATTGCCACCGCTCGGAAAGAGCGCAGGGAAAGACGTCCAACAGGAGCGTGAGTGTGATATATGCTGTCATAGACACGAACGTCATTGTCTCCGCCTTGATTACCAGACGGATGGACAGTCCGACGATCAAGGTCTTGTCTGCCATTCGTGACGGGCGCATAAAAGTTGTTTGCTCTCGCGACATTCTGAATGAGTACAGAGAAGTCCTATCTCGCGGGAAGTTCCATCTTTCAACTGCGAGAGTGGAACAGACGGTCTCGACACTTGTGGAGAACGCCCTTTTTCTCGAACCAGTGGCGAGCGGCGAAGAGTTTTCCGACGAAACGGATAGGGTGTTCTACGAAGTTGCGCTTGCAGGTTCGGAGGATCGCACTCGCCTTGTGACGGGTAATCTCCGTCATTATCCCATATCGCCAATCGTGGTGACTCCGGCGCAGATGGTTGCCATCCTTGCGACGATGTCCAATTTGGAGAACCATTCCACATGACAGCCAACTTCCACAACAGACCAGCACGGGACGCAGAGAATGCGTAGGCCGCATCCAAACTTAACCAGAAATGGAGACAAGACAAAATGAAAGCAACAACACAAACCTTGCGCATAGTCGCGGCAATCGCGCTGGCGTTCGCGGCGACGGCTGCGACGGCGTGATGGCGGATTCACGAGGAGAATCTTATGGCTAAAGAAATGCAACTCCATGCCGATGGGCGCATCATACGGATGACAAAAGTCAATGGCGAGGACTATGTCTGCCTTACCGATATTGCCCGTCAGAAAAATGCGGACTTCCCGGCAGATGTCGTGCGGAACTGGATGCGCTCAAAGGCGACGGTCGCGTTTCTCGGTCTTTGGGAGCAATTGCACAACCCGGATTTTAAACTGGTCGAATTCGACCAGTTTAGGGATGAGGCTGGAAGCAATGCGTTCGTCTTGCCCCCTCAGGTCTGGATTGAAAAGACGAATGCAATCGGGATGTTCTCGAAATCGGGTCGATATGGCGGCGGCACTTTTGCGCATCACGATATCGCGTTTGAATTCGCATCTTGGGTGTCGGTGGAGTTCAAGCTCTATCTCATAACGGACTATCAACGCCTGAAAGTCGAAGAACAACGGCAGCTTGGCTGGTCTGCGAAACGGGAACTTGCGAAGATAAACTACCGCATCCATACGGACGCGATACAGCAGAACCTTATTCCGGCGGCGGTGTCCCGCGCTCAGATGAACATCATATACGCGGACGAGGCGGATGTGCTGAACGTTGCTCTTTTCGGCAAGACGCACCAGCAGTGGCAGCGCGAAAACCCCACGCTGAAAGGAAATCAGCGCGACTACGCCAACATAAACCAGCTCATCTGCATCTCTAACATGGAGAACATAAACGCCGTCATGATAAACGACGGGATTCCACAGCCGCAACGCCTGAAGCGGCTCAACGAAATCGCCATCCATCAGATGCGCGTGCTCTCGGAAGTGGACAATCGCAAACTGCTTAAGTAAACGACCAAAAGGAGAAACGGGAATGAAAACGACAAGACTGATAGCTGCAATCGCGCTGGCGTTCGCGGCAAAGGCGGCGGCGGAGTGAAAGGATTTGTGGTATAATATGCGCCGCAAGTGAAGGAGATTTATAGCCATGCCGCCAATTGAGACCATAGCGCGTCCGCGCAGAAACCGCATCAGCGTTGCCATACCCAGGGAATATGCGTCGTATTCCTTCAGGGTCATAGTGGTTCCAATTGCCGCGCACGGTGCCAAGCTGAGACCTGCATGGGCGGGGTTGTGCGAAGACGCGGTCACCAAGAACGCATGCGGACCGCATGACATGGACTCCATACGCGAATCAATCAAGTCGGCAGAGAGGTTGCAGACGGTATGAAGTACGCGCTCGATACGTCTGTCCTCGTTCGTATCCTTGTCAACCGCCCCCAGCCGTTGGCTTCGGATGTGATAGACGAAGTGTCAAGGCGCATTGCAGACGGCGATACGATGGTGGTGCCAAATCTTGTTCTTTCCGAAGCCTACTATGCCGTGCAGCACCATTACGGCGTTGACAAGGAAACGGTTCTGAGGTCATTTCGCATTCTGTCAGTCAATGCTGGATTCGAGTTTTCGGAAGAGGCGAAGACCATTCTGTCGATAGAAGGTCTCGACCATGCGAAGCCTGGCTTTGTTGACAGATTGATCTGTGCCGAGCAGCAACGTGTTGGCGTATCGGTATTGTCATGTGAAAAGGGTTTTCGGCGGATGCCAAACGCAGAAGTCATACCATCCCAAAATCAATAAGGAGAAACGAAATGAAAACGACAAGACTGATAGCTGCAATCGCGCTGGCGTTCGCGGCAACGACTGCGACGGCGGCGAAGCTGAACGTAAAGGTAATAGACAAGAGGTGCGACGGCATCGCGTATTGGGTGAAGTACACCATAAACGGCGTCGAATACCGAAGCGACCAGGCGCCCATCCGCGTCAACCAACATGCGTGGGAGAACATGAGTGACGAAGACCGCCAGACGACAGTCGAGACCATATACGGCGTCTGGAACGCGCGCGAGGAACAGTTCGGCTCCAAGGCGGGTGAGATGGGCTACTGGTACGACAAGAAGAAGGGCTGGGTGGAAGGCGCGGAAATCCTTACCGACAGTCTCCTCGAGCGAGACTACCACGATCTCTACGAAAATTTCACCAATGATAAGCTTTGGGGAGAAATCAAGCCTGACTTGACTGGAATGCATATAGAGATGCGCGGAATCCATGAACTCTCTGACGAGGCGAGTTTGTGCTGGGATTGGGCTAAGGAGGCGTACAAGACGCTCGGCCAAGCGGTTTATCTAAGAGCTGCCGCCGGAGTGAAGTCAATCTCCGGCGGATTGATAGAGCTTATCTGCGACAAGGTGCTGGTGCCGAACATCACGCCCGCTGGGGCGGGAGGGCTTGCGGCCCAGATCATCGGCACGGCTCTCGACTACGTGAACAACGTTGCGGGCATACAGTCCGGCATCATCAACAACGTAGTCGGAAAGCGCCCGACGACGGAACAGACGCTTGAGGCGATAAAGCGCTGCGACATGGTCATCATCGAAAGCCGTAAATTCATCGCGACTTGCATTCAGCGCATTGCAGAACTCAAGAAGGAAATCAAGACGAAAAACGCTGAATACGAGAAGGAGAAAAGCGCGGCGCTCGCCGCATTGACTGGCGCTCATGCCGGCTGGGTCGGCGAAGCACTTGGAGACCTTAACGCATCCACGCCGGAAATCGTCGCGCGCATTGAAAGCTTGAAGGAAGCCATTAGGAATGCAAAAAATGATTACGATGCCTACAAGAAAGCCGAAGCCGCATACGAAGATTACATGACGTCAAAGACAAACGAGGTGATGAAACGTTACGACGAATGGCGCGTTGCATGTGTCGGGGAGTCGTTTGTGAACGGAACGACCTTGAGCGAGGACTGCTTTGTCACGCAATACAAAAAGCGCTTTGATGAGATTGCGCATCCGTATGTGTCTTCAGGAACGCTTAATGACGTCACCATGTCGCTGGATGATGCGAACGCAGCAATCGAGGAAAAAGAGAAATACCTCAAGGACCTCAAGGAGTGCCATGCTGGAAGAAGGTTAGTCGCCGATGCCGCGAATGCGGAGTTGAACCCGTATCTTGTCGAAGGCGGGAACATCTGCCGCGACGCCAATGCGCTCGGCATGTCGCTCGGATGGAGAATCGAGATAAGCCAAGAAGAACGCGATGGTCTCAACGGCGGCGCCTTCTCCAGTACTCCGGATGGGCACTTGTACTATTACCGGGATATACAGAATGTCTTTGATATCATTTGTCGCGTCGCGGACATGAACAGCTATGATTCAATGGAATTGTGGGAGGAATCGCGGCGGATTGAAGAGGACATTACCATATTCAAGTCAAAGCATGAGAAATACAGGGATCAATTGTTCCAGACAAAGGCCATGCAAGCGGCGGCGGCCAACGAAACGGCTGTCGCCAAGCAGGCGTTCTTTGATGCGTGCGCAGAACTTGAAACGTTCGTCGAGGAACTGCCGACTTTCGTCACCGAGCAAAGGGCTGAGGGGGTTGTGACCGGCATGTATCCCGGCCTGCACCCATCCGATTTTGAGGACGATGACGTCGCGATTTGTCTTGACAAAGACACGGAACTCGGGCGCGTGTTTCTCGATCCATCCAATCCTGCGAGCGTGGAAACGGCCATTGCCTACCGTGACAAACTTAACACGCTCATGGACAAGTACAATTCTCTGCTGGCCAAGGTGAACAGTGCGCAGATGGTTTACAAGGCACAGTTCAGTACGCACAGGGGGTGTGGCGTTTCATTCGTAGTGCCAGACCATTATCATGGACTTCTGGATGCCTCGGGCAGTAAAGGCTCTGCATGGAGTCCTAGCAGGTATTTCAGCGAAGATTTCTCAAGGGGGGGACTAAGAGAGTTTACTGCGCTTGCCCGCGATTTCAACAACCGCAACAACTACCATGCGACGGAGATGGATATCTTCGGCGACCTGACGGCAAACGAGGCCGAGTACTCGGCCGGGGACGGTACGCGCTACCAGCTGGTGGCCAGCACGGCGCGCGGATATGCGAAGAGGATTGACGAGGAAGACCTTGAGGACAACTTGATGTGGAATCTGAACCCGCCGCCGCTCTATGGCTACTGGAACGCCGATATGAGCTACAACCCTGATGCTACGAACTACTACAATCGCGCCGTCGGCTCCTACGCCTACTATGCGCCGGGCTACTTCGAGACGGTGTTTGCGAGCGAGCCCGATCCGTTTGACGACTTTGTCGCGCCGTTGCTGAATCAGATCGACGTGGCGCGCGCAGCGGCATTCGGTATCACGTTGCACATCGTGACGTTCGACGCGAACGGCGGCAGCGTGGATACGGCATACCGCACCGTCGAGAAAAACGCGGCCGTAGGGAAACTGCCGACGCCGGCGCGGAACGGCTGGACGTTTGGCGGCTGGTGGACTGCCGCTAGTGGCGGCACGAAGGTGAGTGAATCAACGATTGTGTCGGCGAATGTGACATACTATGCGCACTGGACGCAGGGTGGCGGCGAAGGCGGCGGCTCTGGCGGTGGTTCGGGCGGCGGGACAGTCGTGCCTACGCCTACCGACGCCCCGACGCTATTTGCCGCCGGGAAGGCGGAGACGGCGGCAGTCGAAGCTGACGATCACCTACACGCCGTTTGGCGGCAAGAAGCAGACGATCAAGCTCGCGAACGACGCGATGCCGGTCGCGGGCGGCGTTGCGATGGTTGCGATTCCCGGCGTCGGCACAGTGAAGTTCACTGGCGATGCGCTCGTGGGCGTGGGCGTTGATGTCCAGGCGGGGAAGGATATGCTCAAGTCGAAGGACAGGGGAGAAAAGGCCGCAGCTACCGCCGCAGCCGCGTCGAAGGCTGGCGTTTGGACGTTCGCGCTCGGGACTGACGCTGGCTACGCGGCGTTCTCGGTGACTGTCGATAAGAAAGGCAAGGGCAAGCTTGCGGGTACGTTCCCGGACGGCACGAAGGTGAGCGTCAGCGCACAGGGTGTTTTGGGCGACGGCGTACTTGCGATTCCGTTCACCTACGCGAAGAAGGGCACGCTTGGGTTCGTGTTCTGGGTGAAGGGCGACGGCACGGCGGTGTTGAGCGACCTGACCGGTGACGTC
>CACZDG010000061.1 GCA_902779865.1 uncultured bacterium | reverse complement strand
GTCATCGCGGACTTCGACACGGTCAACGAATCTAACCTCAACCGACAGTTCTTCTTCCGCCACCAGCTCGGCGAGAAGAAGATCGACGCGCTTGCCGCAAATCTGCATCTGATCGAGCCGGAGCTGACGCTGGAGTTGCATGACGTACATCTGTCGCCGGACAACGTGGACTGGGTGTTCGCCGGCTGCCAGGCAATCGTCGAGGCGCTTGATTCAGCGGAGGGCAAGGCAATGCTGCTCCATGCACTTCTGCCGATGGGGAAGCCGGTGGTCTCTGCCATCGGGCTTGCGGGCTGGGGGCGTTCGAACGACATCCGCGTGAGGAAGGTGGGGAGGAACCTGATCCTTGTCGGCGACCAGACGCGCGACGTGCGCGACGGCTTCGCGCCCGTTGGGGTTCGCGTCACCATCGCCGCAGCGATGCAGGCCAATTCCATTGTATCGCTTTTACTTGGAGAAGAACCATGAAACAACTGACAATCGGAAACAAGACATTCACAAACCGTTTCTTCCTCGGAACGGGGAAGTTCGCATCAAGCGAACAGACGAAGGCAGCGCTTGCCGCAAGCGAGACGGAGCTCGTCACGGTCGCCCTTACGCGCGTCCATGAAGGAGATTCGTCCGGCGACGACATATTGAAGACAATCGACCGCAGCAGAGTGGAAGTGATGCTCAACACGTCCGGTGCGCGAAATGCGGACGAGGCGGTGCGCATTGCGAAGATCGGCAAGGCGGCCGGGTTCAACTGGCTGAAGATAGAGATACATCCCGACGCGCGCTACCTACTGCCCGACCCGGTGGAGACGCTTGCGGCCGTGCGCGAATGCGCGAAGCTCGGCATGGTGGTGCTGCCGTACATCAACGCCGATCCGGTGCTGGCGAGGCATTGCGAGGACGCGGGTTCGGCGGCGGTGATGCCGCTCGGCTCGCCCATCGGCTCGAACCGCGGGATCCGCACGCGCGACATGATCGAGATCATTGTCGAGCAGAGCCACGTTCCGGTCGTCGTGGATGCCGGAATCGGCCTCCCCAGCCATGCGGCGGAGGCGATTGAGCTTGGGGCTGACGCCGTTCTCGCGAACACGGCCGTCGCCGCTGCTGGCGATCCGGTGAAGATGGCGGAGGCGTTCAAGCTGGCAGTCCGCGCGGCGGAGCTCGCGCTTGAGGCCAAGCCGCCGCGCACATCGGCGACGGCAAACGCCACAAGCCCCATGGACATCTTCAGGTAATGTTTCCGCTACTCAGACATAGCGACGCGGAAGTCGAGACGTTTCTCGCGAATGTCTCGGCTGGCGCCGTGCGCGATTCGCTCGCCAAAGACCGGCACGATTGGTTCGACCTGCTGAATCTCATAAGCGGGGCGGCACGTCCGTTCCTGCCAGAGATGCGCCGCCTCGCGCAGATCGCCCGGCGCCGCTACTACGGCAAGACGGTAAGCGTCTACGCCCCGCTCTACATCGGGAACACCTGCGTCAATTCCTGCCGATACTGCGATTTCCGCCGTCAGCACACGGGAACGGTGCGGCGCAATCTGACGCTCGACGAAATACGCGCCGAGGCGGAGGCCGTCCGCAAGACGGGCATAGACTCGCTCCTTGTAGTGGCGGGCGAAGACCCCAAGGTGAACACAGTCGCGCATATCGCCGAGGTGGGGCGAATGCTCAAGGCGATCTTCTCGTATCTTGCGCTGGAGATCGCGCCACAGTCCGAAGACGGCTACCGCGAGCTGTTCGCCGCCGGCTTCGAGGGGTTGACGTGTTTTCAGGAGACATACGACCAAGCACTTTACCGCGAGATGCACCCGGCCGGGCCGAAGGCGGACTACGACTGGCGGCTCAACACGCAGCTGCGGGCGGGGCGGGCGGGTTTCCGCGTTCTCGGCTGCGCATTCCTTCTGGGGCTCGGCCCCTGGCGGCGGGAGGCGGCAAGCCTCGCGGCGCACGCCTTCTACCTCATGCGGGAATGCTACGAGGCGAAAGTCCAGTTCGCGTTCCCGCGCATCTGTCGCGTGGAGGGCGGGTTCGTGCCGCCGTGTGAAGTCGGCGATGAAGACCTTGAGCAGATGATGCTTGCGTTCCGCATCGCCTTTCCGCAATGCTGCATGACGGTGTCCACGCGCGAGGCGCCTGCGTTCCGCGATCGGATCGTCCTGGCCGCCGCCGACAACATGAGCGCGGGCTCGCGCGTCACGCCGGGCGGGTATGCTGTCCTGGGGAGGGAACGTTCTGCGGACGTGGCGCAGTTCACGCTGTCAGACAGCCGCCCGCCCGTCGAGGTGTTCGCCGCCATCCGCGCCAACGGACAGGAAGTCGTCTTCAAAAACTGGGACAACAGGATATGAATAATGGTATAATATTGACGCCGTTTCACGGCACGAGAAGATATAACATGGCGAAAAATGACATAGAGATGAATGCCGGAGCGAAGCTTGAGCAGCTTCGCGCATCGCTGCGCGAAATCGAAAGCGCGGCCGTCGCGTTCTCATCAGGCGTCGACTCGACGTTCCTTCTGCGCGTTGCGCACGAGCTGCTTGGCGACCGAGCAGTGGCCGTCACGATCCGCTCGAGCACATTCCCGAAGCGCGAGCTGGACGAGGCGGCGGCGTTCTGCCGCGCGGAGGGCGTTCGCCATGAGATCATAGATTCCTGCGAGCTGGACATCCCCGGGTTCGCCGAGAACCCGCCCGACAGATGCTACCTCTGCAAGAAGGCGATCTTCGGGAAGATAATTGAGTTCGCGCAGGCGAACGGGCTTAGGGCGGTGCTTGAAGGGTCGAATATCGACGACGACGGCGACTATCGTCCTGGCCGACGCGCCATTGCGGAGTTGGGTATTCATAGCCCGTTGCGCGAGGCGGGTCTCTCCAAGTCGGATATACGTGCGCTGTCGCATGAGATGGGATTGCACACTTGGAGCAAACCATCCTTCGCCTGTCTTGCATCGCGCTTCCCATACGGCGAGCGCATCACGGCAGCGGGACTTGAGCGAGTGGAACGCGCCGAACGGTGGTTGCGCGATGCGGGGCTTGGGCTAACGCAGCTGCGCGTGCGCTCACACGGCGACATGGCGCGCATCGAGGTGCCGCCAGGCGATATTCCGCACGTTGCTGCACACGCTGCCGAAATCTCAACGGCGTTAAAAGGATTCGGCTTCACATACGTCGCACTTGACCTCCAGGGTTATCGCACCGGCAGCCTGAACGAGACGCTTGAAAGGAATGAACCACAGGCAAGTGTTAATAAGAGTCTTGCTCCTAAAAAAAAGAGACTGGTAAATGACAGAAAGCATTGACAGAGAAGATGTACTTGCACTACTGAAACCGGAGCGGCGCGTGGATTTGCGCGAGATGGCGCACGAGATGACGGAACGGTGCGTTGAAAAGCGCTTCGATTTCTGCTCCATCATCAACGCGCGTTCGGGGCGCTGCAGCGAGAACTGCAAGTGGTGCGCACAATCCGCGCATTGGAAGACAGGATGCGAAACATACGGCTGGGTGGGGACAGAGGCGTGCGTGAAGGCGGCGCAGGAAGCGGCGGCGAATGGCGCGGACCGCATCGGCATCGTCACTTCCGGGCGTTGCCTTTCGCCGGAGGATGTGGACAGTGTTTGCGCGGCTCTGCGCGAGATGCGCAAGGTTGTACCGGAAATCGGACTCTGTGCATCGCTGGGGCTGCTCTCCGAAAACGACCTCATAAAGCTCAAGGATGCGGGGTTGCAGCGTGTACACTGTAACATCGAAGCGGCGCCTTCGCTTTTCCCTTCGCTCTGTACCACGCACACGACAGCGGATAAACTTGCCACGATCCATGCGGCCAAGCGGCTGGGCTTCCAAATCTGCTGTGGCGGCATTATCGGCATGGGCGAGACTGACGAGCAGTTGGTTGAATTCGCCTTTGCGCTCAAGGAGATTGCCCCGGATTCGATCCCCGTCAATGTGTTGCACCCGATTGAGGGAACGCCGCTCTATGAACGTGGCGTACTTGACCCTGAGCGCGTAGTAGATTCGGTGGCGGTGCTGCGCCTTGTGAATCCATCAACCCCGCTCCGCTTTGCGGGCGGGCGCCGTGACATGAGCGACGAGACTGCGGCGAAGTGCATCTACGTGGGGATGTCGGCCGGCATCGCGGGGCCGCTTCTCACGACCCCCGGCGCAGATTTCGACGATGACCGTTCTCTTGCCGTCCGTGCGGGCTTTTCCGTTGGCCGGAGGCGGAAGCGGTGATGTCGTTGTTGGGTAGGGCGGCCGTTGCGCCGCGTGCGTTGTCGCACCGCGAGCTGGTTGAGCTTCTGACATGGCCCGATGCAGAGGAGCTTTTTTCCGCAGCATACGCCGTCAAATGCCGCGAGATAGGTCGGGTCGTTTCCTTTAGGGGGTTGG
Organism: uncultured bacterium; assembly: GCA_902779865.1. Taxonomy (GTDB): domain Bacteria; phylum Verrucomicrobiota; class Kiritimatiellia; order RFP12; family UBA1067; genus RUG572. Next base: position 16,302 of record CACZDG010000061.1, on the reverse strand, counting down.
TCGAATTCGGGAACGTCTGCGAGAAGAATTGCTACTATTGCGGAATCAGGAAGGGCAACGGGAAGGTTCACCGTTACCGCATGGAAGCGGACGAGATTGTTCGCGAGGCGGAATTGGCGTTTAAGGCCGGGTACGGCAGCCTCGTGTTGCAGTCCGGCGAGTTGACGGGTGAGGCGAACGCTGTCTTTGTCGAGGATGTGCTCAGGCGCATTCACGCTTTTTGCGGCGACGAGTTTGGCGTTACCATCAGCCTCGGCGAGCAGCCGGAGGAGACTTATCGCTGCTGGCGCGAGGCAGGGGCGCACCGTTACCTTCTGCGCATTGAAACATCCAATCCCGCGCTCTACGCTAAACTGCATCCTGCGGACCATTCGTGGGAAAGACGACGCGACTGTTTGCGGGCGCTTCGTCGTTGCGGTTACCAGGTGGGAAGCGGAGTGATGGCGGGGTTGCCTGGGCAGACGACAGATGACCTCGCCTCGGACATCGAGTTCTTTGAATCCGAGGACCTTGATATGATCGGCATGGGCCCGTACATCCCCCATGCCGACACTCCACTCGGGAAGGACGCTCCGTGGACGCCTGAATTGCGCAAGAAGCATCTGGAGCTTGGCCTCCGCATGATCGCCGCCACGCGCCTCTACTTGCACGACGTGAACATCGCCGCCGCGACGGCTCTTCAGGCGCTAGATCCTGAGGGACGTGAAAAGGGACTTCTCGCTGGCGCGAATGTGGTCATGCCCAACGTGACTGAGACGCGTTACCGCGCCGACTACCAGCTATACGCCGGCAAGCCGTGCCTTGACGAAAACGCAACGCTTTGCCGAGGTTGTCTCGAACGGCGCATTTCCGCCATCGGCGAAACGATATTGTGGAACAAGCGCGGCGATTCGCTGCACTGGGCGAAACGGTGAATGAATTCCCAGTGGTGCTGCGAAATCGCGTGGGCTGGAAAATGGAATGGCGTTAAACAGTGGATTGTGATATACTTTTTCTTTTCCCCAAAGAAGGAGAAGGATTAAAATGTTGACTTGGATGCCAGAACTGCATAATCGGTCGCTCATGCGGATGACCTCGTTCACCGACGAGGAAATGCTGAGCCTCATCGACCTCGCGGCGCAATTGAAGGCGCGCCGTGCGGCCGGTATTCGCGGCGACCTGCTGCACCGCAAGAACGTGGCCCTCATTTTCGAGAAGTCGTCCACCCGCACGCGCAACTCTTCGTTGATCGCCATCCGCGACGAGGGCGGCAACGCGGAGTACCTCACTCGGCCGGATATCCATTTCGGCAAGAAGGAGTCCGTGAAGGACACTGCGCGCGTCTTGGGACGCATTTACGACGGCATCCTCTTCCGCGGCTTCGCGCAGAAGACGGTCGAGGACCTCGCCAAGTATTCCGGCGTGCCGGTGTGGAACGGCCTTACCGACGACTACCATCCCACACAGATCCTCGCCGACCTCCTCACGATCCGCGAGAACTTCGAGACGCTCGACAACTGCACGGTGGCGTACGTGGGCGATGGACGCAACAACGTGGCGAACTCTCTCATGATGGGCTGCGCGAAGGCTGGCGTCAGGTACGTCTGCTGCACGCCGAAGGAACTGTGGCCCGATGAAAAGGTCCTCGCCGAGGCGGAGGAAGTTGCGCGCCGGAACGGAGTTGACATCCGCGTGTTCGACGACCCCGTGAAGGGCGTGAAGGGTGCGAATGTGCTTTACACCGACGTTTGGGTGTCGATGGGCGAAGAGTCAAAGACCGCAGAGCGCATCAAGCTGCTGCGCCCCTACCAGATCAACATGGACCTCATGCGCGCGACGGGCAACATCGACGGGCGTCTCCTGTTCCTGCACTGTCTGCCGGCGTTCCACGACCACGAGACGGACGTGACGCGCGAAAGCGGTGCGCTGGAGGTGACGGACGAGGTGTTTGAGTCGAAGTACTCGAAGGTGTTCGACGAGTCCGAGAATCGCATGCACACTATCAAAGCCTTGTTTGTCTCGGCTCTCTGCGACCGCAGCGCACTATAGCATCTCTATTCAAACCGCACTTTGATGACGGGTACAGGCGGCGGCGATGGATTCGGCGGCGCGTGCGAGATCGTCTTTTCCGTGCGAGCTCATTATCGCGACGCGAAGACGCGCTTCGCCGCGCTTGACCGTCGGGTAGCGTATGGCGGGGATCAGGAATCCTCGCTTGAGTAGTTCATCCGCTGCCTGAAGGGCGAGGCGTTCGTCGCCAATTCGAATCGGCACTATTGCGGAGTCAGTGTGCGCCTCGATTCCATGACGCGCAAGTTCAGATTTGAAGAAGCGTACGTTCTCACGCAATGCGGCAACACGTTCGGGCTGCGATTCAATCACCGTGAGCGCGGCGTCCGCCGCCGCCATAGCCGGTGCGCCGGATGCCGTCGAGAAGATGAAGGAGCGCGCGGAGTTTATGAAGTGTTCTACCATCATGCGCGATGCGCAGACGAATCCACCAGTCGATCCAAGTGCTTTCGAGAGCGTCCCCACGATCACGTCTGGATGCGGACAGCTGAAGTGCTCGGAAAGCCCATGCCCTGTCGCGCCGATCACGCCGGTCGCGTGCGCCTCGTCAATCACCGAGAACGCATCGTTGCGGCGGCAGATGTCGATGAAGCGCGGAAGGTCGAGCATGTCGCCGTCCATCGAGAACACGGCGTCCGAGACCGCGACGCGTCTTCTGTAGCCGCGACACGAGGAAATCTTGCGCTCAAGGTCGGAGAGGTCGTTGTGGGCGTATATGACGACGTCCGCGCCCGAAAGGCGGCAACCGTCTATGATCGAGGCATGGTTCAACTCGTCGGAGAGGATCACGTCGCCCTTGCGAACGAGGGCAGAGATCACGCCGACGTTCGCCATGTAGCCCGTTGGGAACACGAGCGCGGATTCGGTTCCCTTGAACCGTGCGAGGTGTTCTTCGAGCGCGACGTGCGGCGGCTGCGTGCCCGTGGTGAGGCGCGAGCCTCCGGAGCCCGCGCCCCATTGCCTTGCCGCATTGGCGGCGGCGGAGACTACGGCGGGATCGTTTGCAAGGTCGAGATAGTCGTTGGACGAAAGCACCACAACGTCACGTCCGTCGATGCGCGTTGTTGGGCCCGTGGGAGCGTCCAGAGTGCGGCAGGAACGGAGTAGTCCACGCTCGGCGCGGATGGAGCGTTCTTCGGCGATTGACGCGAACCTGTCAGTGGTTGCGTCGGCGGAGATGGCCGGGACGTCTTCGACTAGGACGGCTTGCTGTTCGAGGAAGCGGATGGTTTCGGTGACGTTTGAACGTGGCCCGCGATAGAGGAATATGCGTCCGCCAAGCGGCGATCCGTGTTCCTTGATGTTTGTGATGCGATGGTAGCCAAGTGAGCGCGTGGCCACATAGCCTGTTGTGTAGTCGGGGTCGTCGGAGACGCATATCTCAGCGATGATGCCAGGTGCGTTCTGCACTTTGGTGGCGAGGACGATTGCCTCGGCGAAATGGTTCTTCGCGGAAGGAACGCCCTTGAGAGTGGAATCGGCGTCGTCCATGCATGTGGCGCGGACTCCGCGCTCTGGATTGGGATCGAGGCGTTCGAGGGTGTCGGCGTCAAGAAGCATCGCGCCGCGAAGGACGTATGTCTCGGCAAACTTCGCCATGATTTCGGCAACGCGGCCAATGCCGTCTTTCGCGAGGAGTTCGGCGGCGAGGGTCATTCCCTCCTCCGGCGTGCGCGTGGCGTGAGTCGTGACGGGAAGTGATTTTAGGCGGACGATGGACGAAGGGCGTTCCAGCTTGACGTTGATGAAGTCTGGCATCCCCTTTGAATGTGTTAGGGCGCGTGTGACGAGCGCGGCGGCGGTGCGCGGCGCGGCGGATGATGGAACGATCCGTTCTGCGCCGGAAACGTGTTCACTGCCGCGAGAGGCGCGCATCTTCACCGAAAAGAGACTGCCATCACTCATGGAAACCTCAGTAGTACTTGACGCTCCAAAAGTCGTTTCGCGAAGCCATTTTGGGGGCGGCAAACAAGCTAGTCGAGTCTTCCCTCACAATTTATTGCTTCATGTTCGCACTGCATCCGCCCAAACCTCTTCTGGAGCAATGTCAATGTCTCCAGGCCATGAGAGCGTTCCGCAATCAACACGCACTTTCGAGAAAACGTTTTTATCCCTGAGGCTTGCCCAAAACGGGTCGGACAGGTATCTCTCACAGTCGAAAACACCACACTCTCCTTTGCGGAATCGGACGGCGACTTTGTACCCGCCGCATGGTATCGCATCTGTCACGCTTTCGTAATAATAGGGATTCTCCATGACCACCTCCTTATCTGTTCGGTTTGTTTATCGTAAACCATTCACCGCCGGCAATAAGCGTATCCCATTCACGCAAAAGCTCCGCCCGTTCCTGTGCTATCCATTCTACGACTGCCTTGCGCTGTTCATTCGGGAAATCTTCGGAAGCCAACATCTCTCCCGTCTCAATATCGAATGACGCGCTAGTTTCCTTGTAATATGCATGAATGTGAGGGCGTTTGTGCTGTGCGCAGCCCTCTTTATTCATCTTGACAGAAATCTCATCGAATCTACAAATTGTCGGCATTACTTACTTCTTTCTCCTTTGCGCTTACATACGCGACGGCACATATTATATCATAATCTTCGTGCTGGTGGTATGTACAGCGCGCGACACGGGTACACGAGAATCATTCATGGAAGTCGGGGTCCATTGGGGTGGTGTCCGGTGGGCGCGAAGCGAGGTCCATGATGGCGGACGAAATGCGGTCAATGGTTTGTTCGTCGGAGATGAGAGGCGGCATTGAGTAGATGAAGTTGCAGAACGGGCGGAGCCATACGCCGTGAGAGTCGATCACGTCGGAAATATCTGCCTGCGACGGCAGGCGCTGCATTTCCACCACGGCGACGGCGCCGAGGATGCGTACGTCTGCGACGTTTGGCAGGGCCCTGAGCGCCATGAGCCGGCGCGAGAACCAGCCTTCAATCCGCTTTGCGTTCGCGGCGTAGTCGTTTGCGGCGAAGAGGTTGAGCGAGGCGGATGCAGCGGCACAGGCGAGGGGATTGGCCATGAAGGTGGGGCCGTGCATGAACGCGGAAGGGCGTCCGTTTGAGATCGTGTCGGCGACGCGGGCGGAGGCGAGCGTGGCGGCGAGGGTCATGTGCCCGCCGGTGAGCGCCTTGCCGACGGTCATGATATCTGGTGTGACTGCGGCGTGGTCTTGCGCCCAGCGCGGACCGGTGCGGTGGAGCCCTGCCGCTATCTCGTCGAAGATGAGGAGTGCGCCGGACTCGTCGCAGAGGCGACGCATTTCGCGAAGGTACGACGGGTGGTAGAAGTTCATCGCGTTTGCAGCCTGTAGAATCGGCTCGCAGATTACGGCGGCGATTTCATGCCCGTAGGCGTCAATGGCGTAGGCGAGCGATTGCGCGTAGGCGGGTTCCCAATTGCCGCCGAACGGACACGACGGCTTGTCTGCGAAGAGATGACTTGTCATCAGCCCTTTGAAGAGCGTATGCATTCCATCAGGATCGGAGAGCGCCATGCAGAGCGAAGTGTCGCCGTGGTAGCCGCCTTTGAGGGCGAGAATGCGTCGGCGTTCCGGGTGGCCGAGGGCGGCGTGGTATTGGATCGCCATCTTCGCGGCGACCTCCACGGAGATAGAGCCGGAGTCGGCGAAGAACACGCGGTTGAGTCCGGCGGGGGCGAAGGACGCGAGTTTCTGTGCGAGGGCGATTGCCGGTTCGTGGGTGAATCCGCCGAACATCACGTGGCACATCTTCTCGCTCTGTCGGCGTATGGCCTCGACTATTGCGGGGTGGTTGTGTCCGTGCGCGACGCACCACCATGACGAGACTGCGTCGATCAGACGGCGTCCGTCCGCGAGTTCAATCTCGACGCCGGAGGCGGAGCGGGCAAGGCGCACGGGCGGAGGCGCTTTGAGGGAGGCGTATGGATGCCAGATGAAGGAACGGTCGTATTCAAGGGGCGTCATGCGAAAATCTCCGAGAAGTCGATGTCGGGCGCTGACGAGGCGTCGATGCTAGGCATTGTCACGAGGGCGGGAGGATAGCCAAGGCGTTTCATGTGGCGAAGTATCGCGTTTTGCGCGTCGGCGTCGAGGCGTGGGTCGGCGGAGAAGCGGGTGTTGTGAACGACGCCGACGACCTTGATATTGCGCATCTTCGCCGCGTCTAGGGAAAGAAGGGCGTGGTTGATTGCGCCAAGGCGTCCGCACGTGACGAGAATTACTGGCCAGCCCTGTTCGGCGACGAAATCCGAAGTGAGAGTATCTGCTGTGAGCGGCACGTCAAGTCCGCCCGCTGATTCGACGAGAGTGACGGCGTGTTTGCTAGAACAGGTGCGCACGGCCTCGGCGATTCTCTTGAGATCGACTGTCTTGCCTTCAAGTTCTGCTGCGAGAAGGGGCGATGAAGGGAACTTGAAAATCTGCGGAGCGGTGAGGCCGAGGTCGTCCTCGGGGAAATGCGGGAGACCCGACAATGCACGGTGGGCGTCAAGGTCTTCGGAGAAGCCGTCGTTACCTGTCTGCACCATCTTCACAGTGATGGCGTCGATTCCGCGCATGACAAGGTAACGGGCCATGAGGCCCGTTGCGACCGTTTTACCGATTCCGGTGTCGATGCCGGATATTAGATATGTTTTTTCCATAACAGCTTTATTGAAAGTACAGTATTTTTCACGCCCAATAGTATATCATAATCGCGCGGATCAGCGGCGGGCAAGCGAGGCGTACATCGTCGCGGCGGCGCATATCGGGGCGACGATGATTGCGGTCACGGCAATCGCCCATCCGCGCGCGCCCGCCGGGAGCAGTACGGCGCAGACAGCTATTAGCGACGTTGTATATGCGATCTGTCCTGCCATTATGGTCTTTGGACGCTTCGCGAGAGCGGCCAATCCCTCGACGCGTCCCCGCACGGCCTGTATGACGGCGATGATCGAGTAGATGCCGATGGCGAGGCGCGTGGTTCCCAGAATGCGCGGCGGCACGTTCTGATAGACTCCGAAGTACCAGCCGCCGAGCCACGGCGTGGAGAACGCGAGCGGGACGAGGCCGAGTAGAATGCCTGCCGTGACGGCGTATGCGAGGAGCCGCCTGTCGCCGGGGTACTCCGGTGGGAACTTTATCGCCACCGTCTGGAACCTGAGAGCCGAGAATGCGACGGGGTTCGCAACGCCCAGAACAACGTAGTGGATCGCAAGCATGTCCGCTGCGTCTGCTGTTCGTCCCACGAACGCCGCGATGCAGACTGGCGAGAGCATGAGAAGGAACCCGCCGAGGGACAGCGGAAGCGTGAACCTGAACTGCTCAAGGGTCAGTCGCGGAATGTTCGGAATGTCGGATACGATCTTGCCCTGCGGCCTGTTCGGGAGATTCGCCACGTACGGACGCGCGTAGAGCCAAGTGACGACAAGCTCGACTCCAACGCCGAACGTTAGCGCAAAGAGTCCCCACCACGGGCCGGTTAGTCCGACGCGCGGGAACGCCACCGCCATGGCAAGCGTCACCGCGATGCGCAAGATGGTCGCGTTGTTAGCCTTGCCGCTTTCGAGGTTGTTGAAGAGGACGACCATGGGAACGTTTCGCAGGAAAAAGAATCCGTTCATCACGACGCCCAGAAGAAGCGTGCGACTCGCTATCGAGGCAAGTTCCGGAGGGAGCGCGAAGAGCCCGGAGAATATCCAGTCGGAGAACGGCGGGAGCGCTGGTACGCACTGCAAGGCGAGAAGTGCGCCCATCATCAGTGCGTTGAGCCGCCGGAAAGCAACGTATCCGACCCACGTCTTCGCGAATACGAGCCCGGTAGTGACAAGCCCGCCTCCGAGAGAGCCGACCATGAACATGATCATCAGTCCCTGGCTGAACGCCGTGAGCGCGTCAACGCCGTGTTCGCCGTGCGTGACGATTCCCGCCACGAGCGGATAGGCAAGCGACTGCGAGAAAGCCTGCAGCAGCTGCGGCACGTAGAAGCGCGTCACGCGCCCTACGTCGAACACGCCGTTTAATTGGCCGGAAGCCATTCGCCCTGTTCCATGAGGCCGCGAATCGTGTTGGGTTCAAGCGACGTGTCGCTGAGCAGCATCATGTCCTGGCGGGAGTTGATCCAAGACTTATTGAAGCGCGTGGGGCGCTCGACCTTCTGGCCCGGCTCGAACGGGTTGTCAACCTCCTTCACCTCGCGTATCACCTGGCTTTGCATCTTGCGGACGCGGTCGAGCATCGCTGACGTCTCCGCCTGGCTCTTCCGCCACAGCTCCCAGCCCGCGTTGCGTCCCTGGATGGTTCCCGCCACGAGCGCGTTAAACGTCCTGTCGCGCCGCACTACCCACGCGTAGTTCACGAACGCCGAGGCGAATATGTGCCCTCCTTCGCGCAGCGCCTCGTGCATCTTGCCGGGCGGCGCGATCACAAGCACGACACCGGTACGCGTCCAGTTGCATATCTTGGGGATTCTAGGATTCGGAACTCCGCTGATCGACACGGCGTAGGTAGTCACGTACTTCGCCTCGCACCTAGTGCCGCCGTACATGCAGGAGAACGCTCCCTCGAATCCGAATGCGCTGATGTTCGCCATTCCCGATCCGGTGTTGTACGACGCCGCCAGCATCCGCGTGAACTGCGGCACGTCCTGCGTGAAGTGTCCGCCAGTCGCCACGAAGTCCGAAAGCCCCGGCACTACGATGCTCCGGTTGATTTCAGTGGCCAGGTTCTGGGCCAGCACATTCGGGTTCTGGAACTCTGCCAGCCGCTGTGGCGTAAGGACCTCGCTCACCATGAGCATCGGACCAGCCGTCTGCACGATCATGTGCTTTGACGGGGACGCGAGAATCGTCATGGTGAGGAACTTGTTGTCGCCTCGCATGTTCCAGGCAATGCTTCCCATGCCCTGCCAGCCGGCGTCGAGCGGATAGCACACCGCCGGGAGCTGCAGTCCCGGATCCCAGAGCACGAACAAGCGCCGCGCCGCGTCCGCGCTCTGCGCACACGCAACCGATACCGACATCGCCGCCGCGCACGCCGCCATAATGCAAACAGTCTTTCCAGCTTTCATATCAAACATCCTTTCCTTGGTACCGAAAATAGTATATCACAAAACTTGCTATGCCACACAGCCGCGCTTAGGGCAAGCATGATTTTTACGACTTCTTAATCAGCGCCCACACACACTCGCACTTCTACATCGTGCCCGGACTCGGCGACGCAGGCGACCGCATCTTCGGAACCCTTTAGCCGAGAATCCTTGGTCGCATTGCCTCGCCTCACCTAGCGTCTCAATGACACCGCTCGCGTTTCACACCCCAGTCTGCGAGGCTCTTACACCCCAGTCTGCGAGGCTTCTACACCCCAGTCTAAGAGGCTCTTACACCCCAGTCTAAGAGGCTTCTACACCCCAGTCTAAGAGGCTCGTACACCCCAGTCTAACAGGCTCTTACACCCCGTGTGGCACTATCGCACACCTAACCCGACAAGACGCTTGCCTGCGGTGCCGCCATGTGATATACTACACCGCATAGGCAAGGAGGTTTTATGACAGACCAGGAAATCGAAAAAGCATCGAAGTCAATAGACGACTACAACATCAAGGTCGCGGAAGAGGCGTTGGCCGAGTTCGCGAAAGGTGACATGTCGGAGAAGGTATGGGAGGTCGGCTACCTGACGGAGGAAGTGACCGAGCGCCTTAACGCCGTGCGCTCTGGCAATGCGCCGGAGCAGTTCGGGCCGTTTGAGGAGGACATGCTCGCAAGGGCCCTCGCCACGGAGTTGTTCTGCCGTGCCGACGGACAATACCTCGACAAGAAACGCTCCAAGGCGTCCACCGACGGGAAACCGGTCATACACGTATGTCCGCTCAGAATCAGAACCGACGCGTTGGACAAATGGAGCCAGTTGGTGTTGGTCCTCTGCGAGTACCTGCGCACCGCCGCCGCACTCGCGAAATCCGTATGCAGCGACCCAGCCGCGTCGCACTTCTACCTCCGGGCATGGCACATCGCGAACGACGTCGCCACTCGCACGCGCGGCATGGAATGCGCGACTGCCGATGAGGCTCTTGCCATCGTCCGCCTGCACCGTCGCGGATGCGACAGGCTTTGGACGGACATCGCATACAGGGACCTTCCACCATTCGCGGCGGTGAAAGACCTTCCTCCCCCGCAGCACAAGCCACGCGGAGTCGAAATCGTGGGCATCGTACATGAGGCGTAATGGACCTGGAGGCCTGAAATGGGATATCATTACACCGAGAGGCTCTTTAAGCTCGTACGCAACACCGATGCCACCCAACAGCTCGTGCTCGCCGTTCTTGCGCACATGACCGATGACAAGACCGGCAAGTGTTATCCGTCCATAGGCACCATCGCGGAAAGTGCTCGTTTACATCGTACGACCGTGATAAAGGTTCTTGATGTCCTAAGGCAGAACGGATTGCTCAGTTGGGTTAACCGTATCGGAAAGAAACCAAACAAGCTTGAATCCAACCTTTACACGCTTAAACTGCCCGATTTCCCCAAGGCTAATGACGTTACTTCCGTCGCCAACGACGACCAATCCCAGTCGTCCAAGGAGACTTCATCCGTCGCCAACGACGACCAATCCCAGTCGTCCAAGGAGACTTCATCCGTCGCCCACGGCGACTCCCCCGGTAGCCCACAACTACTACCCCAGTCGCCCAAAACTACTACCCCCGTCGCCCAAGACTACTACCCCAGTAGCCCACAACTACTACCCCAGTCGCCCAAAACTACTACCCCCGTCGCCCAAAACTACCCTATCATAAATAGAACATATATAGAACATAACCGAAAAGAAACCGAAAATAAGAACGCGCCCCAAGGGGCGTCCGGTTCGGTTTCGGGTGGCAATATGCCTGTAAGTCTCGGGGAGAGCGGCATCTTGGATAAGATTGTTGAAGAAGTGAAGTCCATGCCGGAAGACGCAATCCCGGCGTCGGGGATGGATGTGGTGATGAATTTGACGGACGCTGCCATGAAGGCCGTACAGTCTAATTCAGAGGAAGACCGGGTAACGTTCAGACGTATTTTTCAATGGCGGGACCACGATGCCTGCCGCGAGGAGATATACCAGATTGAATGCAAATTAAAGGCGGGCGAAAAGTTCAATAACCCTGCCGCAGCGCTTACGCAACGCCTAATGGCTCTCAAAAAAACGTTTAGGCAACGCAACAGTGGCTAGAAAGGCTCTTCGGCGCGTGTGACGCGTAGAGCTTGAAGAGGTGGGCGACGCGTTCGGATGCGCGGCGCTTCATTTCCAGAATACTCGCTATGTATCGCTTTGGATCGTTTCCGAATCGCGAGGATATTTCGTGGCGGACTGCGTACACCTCGTCCATGATAGGATTGTTGTCGAACTTATTCATCAAGATACCCCATAATCTTTTCGCTTACGATACAAATGCCCAAAGCGGCTTACGCATTCAACCTGTCATGCCAATAGCCAGGTTTGCGCTTTGTGTGCATGATCGCATATATGAAAACGTGGTTGTCCTCTCCAAGCCCGGGCTCGGCGTTGTTGTAGTAGTCTATTGCCGCAAGGAACTCCTCGCGGGCTTCTGGATGCATTGCGCTCTTCATGCCATCGCCCGTGCGTATGCCTCAGACAGCACTTCGGAAGTCGGGATGGGACGAACTTCACCAGACAGGATTTCGCCGCGCCGTCTTTCAGCGACCTGGAGCCACTTTTCCTGAACGGTGGGATCTACAGGATTAAGTGTCTGCAAAACGGCATCGGCAAGCGCCACCCGCTCATCTACCGGGTAGTTTTGCACTTCATTCATCATCATTGCGACAGGCATTGTACAATTCCTTTCTTGAACGGGAGACATTATACCATATTTGGGATAACCAATGTGGGGGAATTCTCACCCCTTCACTTTCTCCGCGTAGAGCTTAAAGAGGTGGGCGACGCGGCCCAAGTCGGTGCAGGATGGCGAAAGGCCGTTGCTCACTTCGCCCTTCGTCCGTATTCCGCCATTTCCTCTTATGAAGCTATCGGGGCGGGCATAATCTGCCATGAGTATCTGCATCCATCGTCCGAGACATATTTCACCCGCCCATTTGTTGAGAGTTCAGTTCGTAAATCTCTGTGCAAGAACTCATCTATCACCTCGTCGGTGGCAAAAAGCCCCTTATGATAGTTGGCAAGAACCATCACCCGCTCCATCGTTTCTGCGATTGCCTCTTCCTCCGTCGGATAAACATCCGCAATCGTCTCGTCGGCGAAATCTGACAGTGCGCCCCCGAAACTGTCGATGAGCAGATATGCATTGTTCAGCGATTCAGTACATTTCTGGTACGGCGTACTGGCTTCAACTATTTCAAACTTGCCCCTGCGAGTCATATCACGTCCTATCTTTTCTTGGGAGTGCAGAAGGTTGTCCTCCGCAACTTCTATCTATTGGTATTTCCTCTAACGAGTATTGAATCACATGCGAATGGTCATTGGACAATCGCACACTCCAGTCGTCAACATCATTCTCTCTGTCGAGATCATATTCAGATATAAGTCGGTCGATCTCGCCTTCAATCCATGCAGTCGCCTTATCCGAGTTAGAGAACACTTCCACACTCTCTTCATAAGCATGGAGCGGCGTCTCTTCTGTAATCATCACAACGGTAACGCATTGCTCTTTCATAATCGCAAGTCCCTATCTCTCGACAATACACGGTTTCACATTCATCTTATTACTCCACAATCTCAATCCATGATGGGTCGAAGCCTACATCGTTCAGCACTGCGGATGGCGACACGCGCTCTGGACGCTTGATTCGAAGTTTCAAGCGCTTTTCTGGGACATCAGAAACCACCGTAAACTGCGACCCGTGTGGTTGCCATGTGAAACGATGTGCCTTTGTCATTTTTTCGAAACCCTCAAAGTTCCCCCTGTCATTGACCTGCCAGTAGTAATTTTTTGGCTCAAACATGCAAGTCTCTTCTTCATATACAGACACTTCTGACAAGTTCTCGCCTTTTAGTAACACGACGGTTCGAACATGAAGGAACTTCTTCCTAATGTCAGCAACTCTTGCATTCCAAATCGACAATACCTTCTCGCCAACTTCGTCCACGTCCATGTCCCGAACATTTTTCTCACCGTACGAGTAGTCCAGGGAGTTTCGTCCACAGATGAGGCGAATATGCCGAGCGACAAAAGGTCTATCATTTTTGACAGTCTTCGCCCCCCATGCTGTTTGCTCGTAAACGACATCATCTAAGCCAACATTAGATGGAGTCCAGTTTGCTCCAATACACCGAGCAAAGATTTCTTCCCAATCATTTCCCTCCAGCCGTGGTTCGGGACGAGTGGCAAGAATATAAACAATTTCCTTCCCAAGTTTCAGTGCAAAGCCCTCCGGAAACTTGTTTAACGGATACTTTGGGTTGTACTTCTCAACATTACGCAACCTTGGTTTTCTTGTTGTCATGACTAACTCCTAATTAATTGATGAAAGTTTCTCAACAACTCGTTCCGCGACAGCACGTATAACGGGTACGGCTACGCTGTTACCGGTCTGATGCTTTATCTGCCCGTAGTTGACTACGATTTTGAACTCATCTGGAAATCCCTGTATGCGCAGCATTTCACGCGGCGACGGGCGACGCTCGTCATTGATGAGAATGTAATTCGCCGAAGCACCAGCCCTAAGCGCACATGAATACGGATGCGGCGTTATCGTTCCAGCCACGTTTTCATGGGAAATGTACGGGCGCGGATAGTTCTTGTCCTTAAGTCGCGCCAAACGGCTTTTCTTAATAACGGGACGCACAAATAACGACTTGTCTGTCTCGGCCGCTTCATCAATAATGTCTGCGACCGTCTTACGTTTCTCCGGTGGCAACGGTTCGGGGAAATCAAATTTAACCGGCTTCCGAAAACCACATATTATTATCCGTTCGCGTTTTTGCGGCACTCCATAGTCCAATGCATTGAGGACCTTGTAATGAACATCATATCCCGCATTCCGCAAATGAGAAAGAATTACCTTGAATGTTCTCCCGCCATCATGCGCAGTAAGATTACGCACATTTTCAAGCATGAACGCTTTCGGCTTCTTTGCAAGTAAAATCTTCTCTATGCTGAAAAACAAAGTCCCTTGCGTTTCGTGGTTAAATCCTTCTTTATCGCCGATTATGGAAAAAGGTTGGCAAGGGAAACCCGCCAACAAGATGTCGAAATCAGGGATCGAGGAAGGGTCGATCTTCTGTATGTCACCGTGCGGACGTTCCCCAAAATTGTAGTAATATGTCTTTGCCGCTGCCTCGTCCCACTCGGACGAGAACACACATTTTCCCCCAAGTGATTGATAACCCAGTCTTATGCCGCCTATGCCGGCAAACAGATCAATGAAGGTAAATTTTCCCTTGGCTGGTGCTGGGAAAGGGGCATCCTCAATTTCTTTACACTGTATCATATCGAAGAAATCCATCTGCACGGGGTTGAAGGCGCGGGCGGAGTGTAGCTTGCCGAAGAAGGGGCGGATGCGCTCGAATATGTTGGGTACTGACTTCCCGCCGCACTGCGGGAGAGGACGCGCGAAAAAGTCCGCGTCGATCTTACCCGTCCAACGCGTCGAGCAGACGAACACATCCGTATCGGCCTTTTCGTAGAGCGATGCCTCGGCGACTGCGCGGCCAAGCTCGAAAAGCGCGTACTTCTCGCCGTGCGGCTTCAGCGAGACCTTGTAGCCGTTGGCGGCAAGCCACGCGCCGTCCACCTCGCGGACGTATTTTGCCGTGTAGGCAAGCACCGGAAGGTCAAGCGCATACACGGCGATGTGCGTGACGGGCGCATAGCTTTCACCCTTGCCGTCCTTCGGCAAAGGCAGATTGTAGAGCTTGCGATCCCGTATCCAGCCGTAGTTTTCCACACGGCAGGTACAGACGATTGCGGTCTGAATGTTTTCTTTCTTCTTCGGCATGGCTTTTGAAATATTATACCACACCATGTGCCCACTCTGCAACTGGGCAAAGGTCGTTCGCCCGTTTCTGCGCCTTCTCGTCGTATGCGTTCTTCCAGCGTTTCGAGAACGCCGTTGCCGCCTTTCGTATCTCGTTCCAAGATTTCATAACTGGATTGCTCCTAATCCGCCGAAAAGTATATCACAAATCACCGCTGCCGTGCGCAGAAAACGCCGCGCGGGAGGATTGACAAATCATAGAATGATGTGCTATCATACCGCCCGTCTTCTTTGGGAGACTAACGACGTTGAACGGTAAATCGCAAATGACGCCAGTTTGGAGGCATGGAACGGCATCGGAAACGACGCCGCGTATAACCACGCACAGACGCCCCGTGGCGCGTCCGCGCATGGCGCTGCACTCCCCCCCCCCCTCACTGCCTGACGGCGCTGGGACAGCGGGTATCTTGCCCGTTGCACGACATTTCGAGGAAGGACTTCGGACTTCTGACATCGGACTTCGCAAATCGTCCGTTGTCAGAAGTCCGTTGTCCTTTGTCACACCTTAAACAACCCGCCCACATGGGCAACAGCAAAAGGAGAAACAGCATGAAAAAACAGACATGGAAAGCCGCAGTCTCAGCGGCAGCAATCGCGGCAAGTGCGATGGCGGTGAACGCCCGCTCGCCGTGAACAAAGGAACTGGGACGGCCGAGTTCATACTCAAGGAAAAGAGCATTGGTGCCGGCGCGGGTTATTCCACAGGCGCACTGGGGACAGACTACGCATTCTGCTCCACGACACAGAACTCGCTTTGGCTTGGCGACGGCAATGCATCGCTTGGCTGCGGCACGACGAAGGGCTTTACCATTTCCTTCTGGCTGAAGACCAAGAGACCGACGAAGGCGTGGTACGATTTCATGGGCTTCCGTGTCGGCACCACGTACTATCGCTGTGAATACCCCTCAACGACTTCTACTGAGTTCAGGATATATGCCTCTGACAGTAGGTTCAGATCCGTAACCGGTACAGAAGGAACGACTCTCGCCACCGAAGGTGTCTGGAAGCATACCGCCTTTGTGTTCGCGCCTGGTACCAACACCCTTGGCACATGCACGGTCTACATCGGCGGAGAAAAGGCGGGGCACATGATAGTTAAAACGGCGGGCGATCTCCGGCAGATCATTCTCGGTGGATGGGTGCGAAACGACAACGATACGGGCTCAGACCGGACGGCGGACTACATTGGTGCCACGCAAACGGCCATCGACGAACTCGCGGTGTTCGACTATCCGGCAACGGAGGAGCAGGTAAAGTGGCTCGGCAGGTTCCGTCCCGCGCAGCCGGCTGGTGGTCCC
>CACZDG010000060.1 GCA_902779865.1 uncultured bacterium | reverse complement strand
ACCGCCGTTCGTTTTTGATCCGACATGGAACGCAGCGAAAATAATCCGACGAGGGCAATCCGATCCAAATCTGCGCGTGGAGTGTTCAGTAGATAACATTCCGCTCTTCATCCGCATCAGGTAAATATGATACACTAATGCCACGTGGCAATGAAACTGGTTATGATACAGGCATTTGCCTGCGGAGCTTATGGATGGTTCCAGCAGGCATTGATCCGCCTCTGCGTATGTGCGGCGGTGGCGTTGCTTGCTGTGCTGATTCTTAGGACGCAAGCCGTCCGCGACGCGGCGGCACGGATTGCCGCGCCGGGGACGCTCATCAGCGTCTTGCATGGCGTTGTCATGTTTGGCATTGGACTTGCTACCACGCTATCCGCAGAGGTTGCGCGTAGCATAGTTCAAAGCGATAAACGTGAAAAGTTATCGGACTTTCCGGAACCACAAACCACTGATCATTTGTCATTTCCATACTTTAGAATCCACTCGTCCACGCTGCCGAACATCGGGTGGCAGTTGGAGTAGATGTTGTCGCTCTCCTTCCACGTCTCCCACAACGTGGTCGCGCCGCGATCAACCATGTGAAGCCAACCAGGGAAGCCCTTGTGCAGCACTATCTTCCGCGCCACGTCCACGCGCCCGTGTTCGGAAAGATACATGAGCATGTAGCGCGTGGAGAAGATACCCGTGGTGGGGCCATACCCTTTCTCCTCGATGGCCGCAATGAGGCGACGTTCCGCCGCCGCAACCTGATCCGCCGGCACGAGTCCAAGGTAGAGCCCAATCGCCTGCGCCGACTGCGTGCCGTTCGCCACGATGCCGTCCTTCACGTACTTCGCCGCAAAGGCGGCCTTGATCTTCTCCGCGAGCGCCATGAACTCCTTTTCGTCGTCTGTGCGCCCGAGCATCTTCGCGAACTTCGCGGTCAACTCAACGAAGCGATGCCAGTGCGCGGTCGCGGTGCATCCGTTCGGCGCGCGCTCCAGTGCCTCGTGGTCGCCGATGCAGTTGGGGACGAGTCCGTCGGGGCATTTCGCCGCCACCAGTCGGACGTAGCGCGCGCAGACCGGATAGTAGTCGAGCGCCTTCGTCTCATTGTAGTGGCGCAGCAGCCCGTCGATCAGCTCAGGCACGGCGAGCGCCCACGAGATAGGCCCGGCGCGCCCGCCGAAGCCCCTGTCGGCGATGCCCACGTAGGGAGCGGTCTCAGTGATCCATCCGTCGTCCGCCGCCTCGTCAGCGAAGTCTTGCAACACCTTGAGGTAGATCGCGCGCATGTCCCAGTTGAGCATCATCGCCTCGTAGGTCGAGACAATGTCGCCGCCGTAACCTAACCGCTCGCGTCCGGGACAGTCGCTCTGCACGCCGCCGATTAGGTTCGCCTGGAACGTGCGGCGGCACATCTCGTGGATGGCCGCGAGAGCCTTGTTCTCCGTCTTGAACGCCTTGGCCGCAGGTGCCTTCGCACTTTCGTCCAAGGACAGCATTGAGCGCACGTCGCGCAGCGAATCCGTCTCGCCGAGAAGATGCTTTGCGCCGCGTATTTCCGCATAACGGAAGATGTGCCAGGTGAACGGCGGCTTGAAACGCTCGCACGCCGCGCCGCCGCAGATATAAACATCGCGCTGGCAGGCGACACGCGGCGCACCAGGGCCTCCGTTGCCGCGCTTGATCTGGCCTGCGGTCTGAGTGAGCACGTTTACCGAACCGTCCGCGTTGAGGCGCTCGCCGTACACGATTTCCACGCGCGTGCCGTGCGCCTCATCGCGGAAGATGAACTCCGGCACTCCCGAGGCATTCGCCCCGAAGTCCACCACCTGCACCTCTCCTTCGCGCAACCACTTCGCCTTCCCCCTGTCCACGCCGAATGTCCCCATCCCGAAACGCCTGATGCCGCCGGGCCACGGACGAATCGTCCCCTTCGGGCCGGCGACTTCGGCCGCCGGCCTCCACTCCGCGTCCGCGGCGCGCGTCGCGTCCACCTCCGTTCCAAGGTACACGGAATTGCGCACGACGTTCGTCTTGCGCCATTTCCACTCAAGCGGCCTCTCCACGCCGTCGATCGTCATCGCCATCTTGAAACAGGGGCGCCCGTGCGCGAGATTCGCGCGGAAGCAGTGATGCCCCCAGAAGCGGAGCGGCGGCAGGTTGTAGAAGCCGTTGCCGAGGCGCACCGCGATTTCGTGGGGACCTGGACCCGGTTTCAGCATGATGAGCAGCTTTGAATACACGGTCTTGTCGTAGGGCGTCCAGAGCGTGTCCAGTCCGTCCGTGCACATCATCGCCTTGCCGTCCACGCTGAACCACCCGAATCCGGCGCACGCGAAATGCACCTTCGCCGCGCGTACCCCTTCCGGCAACGTAAACGTGGCGCGGAATTCTGGCGCGGGATCTTCGTCGTACCAGTCCGCGCCGTTGCGGTTCGGCTGGCCGTCGCCGATCCACGGCAGCGCATCCAACGGCCCACCGGCAAAAGCCGCGATAGACAACGCGGCCGATACAATTGTTCCAACAATCGTTTTCATTGGATTACCTCCTTTTTGCTTTGACGTCAATGGCCCTGAGTGGGTTCCATCACGATGTTTATGTTTGGGAATTTCTCGAGGAACTGCGTCGTGAGGCCAGCGATGCGTCCGTTAGCCTTGAGACGGGAGAGTGCGCTCTGGGCTGTGCGGTCAACGTCCGCGTCGCCGCTGCCGGAGTGTATCCTGAATCCCTTCACAGTACCACCGGAGCCGAGTTGGAGGTTCACCTCGATCGGACGCAGTCCGCTGTACCACTTGAACGACTCCTTGTTCCACTCGCGCAGGATCGCTGCCCGTATCAGGCTCACGCACAGCTGTTCCTCGCTTGTCGCGAGCTGATTGCGCGCACCGTAGCGGTAGCCCTGTTCCAGCATTTTCTTCATGTCGATATTGTCTAGGGGCTTGTCCGCTGCCGTCCCCTTGCCGTATCTCTTGATGTTGTCGGGCAGTTTCAGATCTGGCGGACGCTCCACCGGCACTGGCTTGGGCGTTACGACCTTGGCCGTGTCCTTAAGGCTCTTCTTCGGCGGTTCCGGCTTCGGCGGCTTCTTGACGAGCTTCGCGTTTTTCTTGAGATCAACCTTTTCCTTCTTCTTCTTCTCGACAACCTTCTCCACCGCTTCGACGTTCGGCTTCACCTCGGCCTTCACCGGCTCCGGGGGTTTGGGAAGCGGCTTGACCTGCTTCACCTCCGGCGGCGGCGGAGCGGGGTCTGGCTCAGGGTCGTCGGTCTGCTGCGCCCACGGCGGCACAATGGTCATGTCGATTGGGATGATCACGTCAGGACGCCGGAAGCTGATGATCCCCATTCCCCAGAAAAACAGGAACAGCGCGACGTGCAGGCCAACGGCCACGCCCAAAGCGCGCCATGTGAGCCCGCCCTCGTAGTCCGTCGTCTGTCCTTTGTCCAGCATGGTCCCGTAGGCCTCACTTCTCAACGGTCACAAGCGCCATCTTCTTGACTTGGCACTTGTAAACCACCTTCACGACGTCCATCACCGCGCCGTATTCCAAACGCTCGTCTCCGCGCACCAAGACGGGGACGTCCGCGTCGCGTTCGACCATCGCCTTGAGGTCCGCCTCAAGCTGGTCGAGCGTGATGGGCGCGTCGTTGAGGTATATCTTGTTGTTGACGTCAACCGTGATCGTGTTCGCCTTTGCGTTCTTGCTGGGGAGCACGTCAGTCTTCGCCCTCGGCAGCATGATCGAAATACCCTGTTCAAGCGCAGGGATCGTGAGCATGAACGTGACGAGCAGCAGGAACGTCAGGTCAATCAGGGAATTCATGTCGATCGAAGCCTTCGACTCGACGAAGTTCCCTCTGCGGCGGCCGCGGCGGGACATTAGGCGGATCTCCCCTTGAACTCAAGCGCGATGCGCCCGAGCAGGTCTTCGGTGAAGCCCTCCATGTCGCTCGTCAGCGCACGCACGCGTGCGTTGAGATGCGTGTTGAGCAACACGCCCGGAATCGCCACGAGCAAACCTACGACCGTGGTGACGAGCGCGGACGAAATCGCCGGCGCCATCGTTGCAATCGTCGCGCTGCCGGCCTCGCCCATGTCGGCGAATGCGTCCAAGACGCCCCACACCGTTCCAAGCAGGCCGAGCATCGGCGCAAGCGCCACGACGGCCGTTATCGCGCCCATTCCGCGACCGACGCGGATTTCCTCCTCGTCGAGCACGTGGTAGCCGAGCGCCCTTACAAGCTCCATCTCGTTGTCCGTTACGGCGACCACCGCGCCCGGCTGGCGTCCCACGAGCAGGCTCCGCGCGTCCGGCGCAAGCAGTCTGAGCAAGCGGTCGCACGTGGCCCAGTAGATGTTCTCCAGGGGCGTGTGTTCGTTCGGATGGCGAGCGAGGTAGTATTCAAGCACGTCGCGTCCGCCCATCACGTCGCGCGTCACGCGGCGCGCCACCGCCGACACCCTGGAAAGTCCCTTCCACTTGTTGAACGCGATCGCGAACATGAACACGCTCGCGAGTATCTGCACCAGCACGATGCCCTGACCCATCATGCTGGACTTCACAAACCCGTTCATCAGGGAATTGGCGAAAAACTCAACCATCACTCTTCTCCTTTTTTGAAACCTTTGAAAGATCCGTTCTGGACCGCGCTCGTGACCTGCCCCTCCGGAGGCAGGTCCGCTCGCGACATCCCGCAAGCAGCAAGTACTTTATCCGTAGTTTGGAAATGCGCCTTGCAGTGGTTCATCAGCCACGTCGGGCCGTGCTCGCGCACCATCTGCTCCGTGACGGCCCTTACTCGCGGATCGCTCGCACCCTTCGGCACCACGCCAAGCGGGACCTCAGCCTTTGGATCAACGTCCGCCGCCATGTCGCACAACGCGCGCAGGAACAGCTCGCGCGCGATCACGCTCGCCGCCGCCACAGCGATGTCGCTTTCCGCCTTGTGGCGCTGCTCGACAACCGCCTTCTTGCCGCGCTCCTTGAGGGAGCGGCGGATCACGGCCTCTGTCGGTGCGAACTGGTCCACCACCACGCGTCCGCACTCGGGCTGCTTCGTGAGCAGGTCCTCGATGCAGGTGCCGTGCGCCCACGCGAGCAAACGGTTGATGTTCCTTATCTTGGCGTAGAGGCGGTTGTAGGCCGCAGGGCCGATCTTGACGACGGCGTACCGGTCCTGGCCGAGGATTCCGCGCAGCCGACGCCCGACGGCTAGGATGGCGTTGTCCGTCATCTGCTTGCAGTCCTTCACGCCCATCTCGCGCATCGCGCCGGATAGGGCTTCATCCGTGTAGCAGCAGCACACAACGAGAGGGCCGAAGTAGTCGCCCTTCCCGGACTCGTCGCTGCCCGCATGCGCCGCGATGCCCTCGGGGTGGAGGACGTCCTCGTATCCCACCATCGCGACTCCAAGCACGTTCGGCTCGAGGAAGAACTCCACGAAGTCCTGCGCCTTCGAGCCCTGTATGCACAACTTGCGCCGCCCGTGCTTCTCCTTCTGGTACAAGGCGCAGTTGAATCCGTCGCCCTCCACCGCAACAATGGAATACGGAACCTGCCGTGGACGATAGTTGCCGAGTGCGAGCATCGCGAGCAGCTTCTCCTGCTGCTCGGCGTCGAGTTCGTATGTGAAAGATGTTTTTTGCGGTGGCATGTGAACTATTATACCATGTTTACGGAGATTGGAGACGCCGCAGGTGAAATTTACTGCTTTGTTTTCTCCTTTTGGTTTTACTGTTGAAGTTTTCCCTTTGCCGCGTCAAGGCATTCGACCGTCTTCTTTTTGGCCGCGTCGTAATATTCCCCGGCTTTCTTCGACGCCGCGTCATAGTACTCGCCGGCTTTCTTGGACGCGGCGTCCAGTGTCTCTTTCGCACTCTTCTTTACTTCCGGCCATGCGGCCTTTAACGCATTGCAGATGTCCCTGGCCTTTTCCTTTGTCGCAAGGAGCGCAAAGTTCTCCTCCGATGGCTTTGCGTCCCACAGCACCGTCTTGCCATCGTACTTGCACGTGACATCGAACTTGACGACGTGCCCGCCAATCTCCCCTTTGCCGACGCCGGAGTATTCCACGCCTTCTCCTTTGATGAGGCGCACATCCGTCATCTTCAAATCCTTTAGCCCGCTCGTCTTCACGAGCTCTTCCTGCATCTCTTTTTTTACATACTCGCCAAGCTGCGCCGAGTCCATGCCACAACCGGCAGCGGCACACGCAACCGCTGCTATCAAATATGCTTTAATCCAGTTCATCATTTCTTTGTACTCCGTTGCGCAATATTATAGCACAATCTTTCTGCCCTCTGCAAAATCAATCAGCCCGCCTTTCAATTAAAGACAACTTCGTCGTTCTCGTTTTTCCTGTTCTCGTTTTTCCTTGCGTTGGGGACGGGGATTTGGCATACTAACTCCGCTCTACCCTTCAGACGCGCAGAGTCGTTTCCGCGAGTTCCGCCAAGCCGTGCGGCTTGCCTCGCGAATGGCGCGGAAGAGGGTTCGCAATAACGGAGAAAGTATTAATGATTGACCGCCGCTCTTTCATGGGACTTGGTGCGCTCGCGATGTGCGCGATTGGCGCCAAGGCCGTATCCGCCGCTTCTTGCTGCGCCGAGACGAATGGAAAAGTGAAGTTCAAGTTCGGCATGGCCGGCTTCTCGTGCCACCGCCTGTCGCTTGACGAGACGCTTAAGTTGATGAAGAAGCTCGATCTGCATTACCTCTGCATCAAGGACTTCCACCTGCCTATCAAATCCACGCAGGCGGAGATCGACGCCTTCAAGCAGAAATGCGCGGACTTCGGCGTGACCGGCTACGGTGTTGGCCCGATCTACATGGCGACGAACGACGAATGCAAGCGCGCGTTCGACTACGCCAAGGCGATTGGCGTGAAGACCGTCGTGGCCGTACCGAACGAACAGAAGGGCAAGAAGCGCGTCCACAGCCGCGCCCGCTGCGAGTATTTGAGCGGACTCTGCGCCGAGTACGACATGAAGGTGGCCATCCACAACCACGGACCCGACATGCCCGACTGCTATCCCACGGGCGAGTCGTCGTTCAACATGGTCAAGGACCTCGATCCGCGCATGGGCCTGTGCCTCGACATCGGCCACGACTACCGCGCCAAGGCCAATCCCGCAGATTCCGTCCGCCGCTTCCACACGCGCCTCTTCGACATGCACGTGAAGAACATCCTCCTCAAGCCCAAGTACCACGCCGTTCCTATGCCGCGTGGCGAGATGGACCTCTGGGAAGTCGTCAAGGCCCTCGTGGATGTCGGCTATACCGGTTGCTGCTCGCTTGAGTACGAGTCGTTCCCTGGCAAGGGAGTGAAGCCCGGCATCAAGGAACTCGACGTGGCCGAGTGCGTGGGCTACTTCAAGGCGCTTATGAGGGCTGCCGAGGGTTGAAGCGTATCCTCATACTCGGGGCGACTGGTTCCATCGGAACGAGTGCGTGCGACGTCGTTCGCACGCATCCGTCCGATTTCCGCATAGCGGGTTTGGCAGTTCGCTCCAATCGCGAAAAGGCCGAGGCGCTGGGACGCGAGTTCGGCGCACCAGTGTTTTGCGGCGAGAACGCCGCCGTGCGGGCCGTTGCGGAGACGGACGCCGACCTCGTGCTCGTCTCCACCGTTGGCCTCTCCGGCCTCGCCCCGACGCTTGCCGCGATTGAAAGGGGAGTCGATGTGGCGCTCGCCACCAAGGAAGTGATGGTGGCGGCGGGTGAACTAGTCTGCGCACGCGCCGAGGCGAAGGGCGTGAAGATTCTGCCCGTCGATTCAGAGCATTCGGCGATCTTCCAGTGCATGCAGGCGGGCGACGCTGGATGGCGTGGGCGCCGCGACGTATCGAAGCTAATCCTTACGGCGAGCGGCGGCCCGTTTCTGGACGCGCCCGCCGACCTTTCCTCCGTGACGCCCGAACAGGCGCTAAACCACCCCCGCTGGAAAATGGGCCCGAAGGTGACGGTCGATTCCTCCACCATGATGAACAAGGGCTTTGAGATCCTCGAGGCGCGATGGCTTTTCGACGTTCCAGTCGAACGCATCGACGTTGTCGTGCATCCAGAGTCGGTCGTCCACTCCCTCGTGGAGTTCGCCGACGGCGCAACGCTCGCGCAGCTTTCCCCGCCTGATATGCGCGTGCCGATCCAATACGCCTTCTCGTGGCCGGAGCGTCTGCCCGCCGAACGCGCGCAGCTCAATCTTGCATCGCTTTCCTCGCTCACGTTCCGCGCACCGGACGAAACCCGCTTTCCCGCACTGCGCCTCGTGAAGGAGGCCGCCCGTGCCGGCGGCACGAAGACCGCAGTGCTCAGCGCCGCCGACGAAGTGGCCGTGGCGCGTTTCCTCGCGGGCGAAATACGTTATACAGACATCGTCAGGCTCGTTGCCGCAGCGGTTGACGCTGCGCCGGACTTGCCCTGCGATTCACTTGAGAACATCCTCGCCGCAGATGCGGCTGGAAGAAAGTTGGCTAAAGAATGGAATTCCTGATTACGGTTTTGGCGATCATCGCCTGCATATTGCTTTTCTCGCTTGCGATATTCATCCACGAGTTCGGACACTTCCTCGCGGCGAAGCTGCTTGGTTTCCAGGTAGATACGTTCTCCATCGGCTTCGGCCCAGCGCTGTGGAAGAAGACGATTAATGGCGTGGAGTATCGCGTTTCCGCAATTCCGTTCGGCGGATACGTTGCGCTGCCGCAACTTGATCCGGCTGGCACGGCGGGCGTACAGGGCTCGCAAACAGAGGGCGAGAAGGAAGAATCCGAAGACGCCGGCAAACCAATTGCGCCGATGGAAAACTGGAAGAAGATTGTCGTCGCGTTTGCGGGGCCGTTCGGCAACATCGTACTCGCCGTGGCGCTTGCGTTCCTTCTTTCGGTTGTGCCGTGGGCGCGTTTCGGCGCGCTGACGTCGGAAGTAGGCGGCGTGTTCGACGACGGCCCTGCGGCGAAGGGTGGGATGAAGGCCGGAGACAAGGTGTTGTCCGTGAACGGCCATCCCGTGAAGACGTGGTCAGACCTTCTCACCGAAGTACAGATCGCGGGCGAACGCGAGGCGGCAATCGAGGTCGATCGCGGCGGTACGAACATGGTGCTACGCATCACACCCGAACGCGACAAGATTACGGGCGGTTGCCTCATCATGGCCCATTCCGTTACTAACGCGGAACGCTGCTCCATGTGGATGCCGGAGCGCAGCGTGATTGGACAGCTCGCATGGGACGCCGGCGCCGTTGGGCGCGTGCTGAAGGCGCTCGTCACGCCGAAGGAAGCGGGCGCCGTCGCAAAATCGCTTGGCGGACCGGTGATGATTGCAGAAGGCATCTACCATCAGGTGCGCAATGACGGCTGGGACGCAATCGGATTTCTCCGTATGATAAACGTCAACCTGGCAGTGCTGAATCTTCTGCCGATTCCCGTACTGGACGGCGGACTGATTCTCTTCTCGCTTCTGGCGATTCTCATGCGCCGTCCCGTGCCGCGCAAGATCGTAGATAACCTTTCAATGGTGTTCATGTATTTGTTCCTCGTGCTCATGCTCACGCTCGTGTGGCGCGACGTAACTAGAAGTGCTCGCATACACAAGGCGAAGGGCGAGATAGAGAAGGTGTTGAAGCAGGAAGAAAAACGCCGCATCCGTCTTGAGAACTTCCACCCCGCATTCGACCTTGGCACACCCGCCGGTAGGGCGCGATCACCGAGCGCGCCGCAAGAAAAAAAATAACCCATGTTCACCCGCACGCAAACCCGTCCGCTAAAAATCGGCAAACTCCCGCTCGGCGGTGGTGCGCCAGTTTCCGTTCAGACCATGGCGAACGTTGATCCGCACGACGCGGCGGCGCTCACCGCGCAAATCGCACGTTGCGCTGAACGCGGCGCGGACCTCGTGCGTCTCACGGTGCCGAACATCGACGCTGCAAAAGTTTTCGGCGAAGTGCGCAAGGCGTCACCCGTGCCACTCGTGGCCGACATCCACTTCGACTATCGGTGCGCGCTCGCTTCCATAGAGGCGGGGGCGGACGCCCTGCGTCTCAACCCCGGCAACATCGGCGGAGCGGAGAAGGTGCGCGAGGTGGCGCGTGCGGCGAGCGCACGGCGCGTGCCGATTCGTGTGGGCGTGAATGGCGGATCACTGGAGAAGGACATCCTTGAAAAACACGGCGGTGCAACGCCGGAGGCGCTCGTTGAATCGGCCATGCGGCACGTGAAGCTGCTGGAGGACGAAGGCTTCCGCGACATCGCGATTTCGGTGAAGGCGAGCGACGTTGCGCGCACGCTCGCGGCGTACCGTCTGCTCGCGGAACGCACGGACTGTCCGCTCCATCTCGGCGTGACGGAGGCGGGCACTTTCATCCCCGGCACAGTGCGTTCGAGCGTCGCGCTTGGCATTCTGCTTTCGGAGGGCATTGGCGATACGATCCGCGTGTCGCTCACTGACGTGCCGGAGCGCGAAGTGAAGGTGGGTCTGGAGATTCTGCGTTCGCTTGGACTGCGCGCTCCGGGTCCTTCGGTCACGAGCTGTCCCACGTGCGGACGCACAAAGGCGGACGTGATGCGCGTGGCCGCTGAAGTCGAGGAGGCGATGGAGGGCTGGTGCGCGAGGCACGCCGGTAGGGCGCGATCACCGAGCGCGCCGCACGTTGCGGTGATGGGATGCGTGGTGAATGGTCCCGGCGAAGCGCGCGACGCGGACATCGCGCTGTGCGGTGGCAAGGGGGAATTCATGCTGTTCGTCCATGGCCAGTTGGTAGGACGTGTTCCCGAGAAAGAAGCCGCCGCCGCTGTGCTGCGTGCGCTTGAGGGATGAAAGGTTCAACCATTGGCGGAGCGTGGGAAATCCGCCTTCCAAACTTTTTTGCAGTTTTCGTAATTTTTGGTTTGCATGGGTGACGAAAATTTCGTATCATATCTTCAGACAAGCGGAGATTGCGCCGACGTTCGGTGCGCCGTGCGTTAACGAAAAAAAGGATACGAAGAAATGGCAACTGCAAAGAAGGCCACTGTTAAGAAAGCCGCCCCTGCGAAGAAGGCGTGCGCTAAGAAGTGCTGCTGCGCGAAGGCACCTGCGAAGAAGGCTGCTCCCGCGAAGAAGGCGGCTCCTGCAAAGAAGGCTGCTCCTGCAAAGAAGGCAGCACCTGCGAAGAAGGCTGCGCCCGCCAAGAAGGCCCCTGCTAAGAAGGCGGCTCCTGCGAAGAAGGCCCCTGCAAAGAAGGCCAAGAAGTAAGGTACCGACGCAGTTCCCGAAACTGCCAGAGCTTGCCCGTGCCGATCGGCGGGCAAGCTCTTTTTTGACGGGAGGCCGCACAGATGGGCAATGTAGTATTCCTTGGCGTTGAAGGCTCTGGCAAGACGACGCTCGCGATGGCGCTTGCGAGGGCGTTCGCGCGCCGTGCCGGCGAGGGATGGTATCTTCGTCCCTCCGACCGCGGAGCTTACACCTTCACGACTCTCGCGCCCGAGGACTTCGCGCTTGACGGATTCCCTGGACAGACTTCCAGCGTACGCGAGATGACATGGAAGATCGAACGTGACGGCGCGGAGACTGGCGTCATCAGCATACTCGACTATCCCGGCGAGATATACAGACTCGCGTTCCTCTCGCCGGAAGGCGAATCAGATCCCGATGCGTTCCGCGCGAGAGTTGCCGCGAACGCGGACGAGCTTGCCGCGCTTAAGGGCGCAATCGACGCGGCGAGCGATCTTTACGTTCTCTTCAATTTGCAGGACGCGCTGAACCTGCGTGGCGACGACTCAAACCGCAGCGCGGTGTGGGTTACGAACGAATGCCTCACGCGCCTCAAGGCGCTGCCGTCGAAGCCTCACGTCACGCTCGTGTTCACGCAGGTGGACCGCTACCAGACCGAAGACGATTTTCTCCATTCGTTCACGCCCGCCGAACTCGACCTCATAGGACACGACCACCCCGACGTTGACTGGATGATGGTGAGCGTGATGGTGCCACCCGATTCCGAATTCGGCATCGACGCTTTCGTCCGCCGCGTGACAGGCCTTTCCGCGTTTGGCGTTCCTGACGGGCGTCCTCGCGCGCGCAACACGGCCAGCGGCTCGCTCGCCCGTCTCGCCGCGCACATGGATGCGGCGGCGGCAGAAGCCGCAACGGTGGAGAAGAAATCCGTGACGGTGGAAGAAGCCGCAAAGGACGCAAAGAGCGCAAAGGATGAAAAGAAGAAAAGCGAAACTTCAGGATTCCTCTGGCTCGTGCTAATCGCGGTAGCGGTGTTCGGCGCTGCGTACCTCGCCGTCCATTTTCTGAAAGACAGTCGTTTCCCGCTTTTGCGCGCGTTACGTGTTCAACAGCCTTCGCCTGCAACTCAGCCTCCACCTGTGCAACGGCCACAGCCACCGCCAGCGCCCAAGCCGCAACCTCCACCTCCACTGCCGCCGCTATCCGCGCACGACGAACTTGCGGACGAAACATCTGCTGCAATTGCGGCGGCGCGCGCGTGCAGCTCGATGGACGACGCTCGCGAGATGCTGAGTTACGCTGCCGATGGATTGGGGTCCGCAGAGGCGCTGTACGAACGCGCGCGCATCGACGACCTTCGCGGCTGGGGCGCGTTCGTGCGCACGCGCGAGGACAAGGACCGCAACCCGTCGTGGAAAGAATGGCTCAGGCGAATCGACTTGCTAGGAGAGAAGAAGGCTGTCGTGATGCAGCGTCCCGCGACGAACGCCGTGGCGTGTCGCGCGCAGGCGCTTGCGGACTACGGCGCTGCAGCGGCGCGCGGAGTGTCCGCCGCAGTGGACGCGCTCGCGCGTCATGCGTCGCACGAAAACAACAAGGAAGTCCGGCGTTCCGGCGCGTGGGGCAAATAGATGGCTGGCGCATTCCCATTGGCGGTGTACACTGCGGCGCACGGTCTTTCGTGGACGTATCTCAAAAGCGCGATCGACTACGCTGCGCTCGACCGTTGCCGCAAGCTGCTTGGTCCGCTGCCGGATTTCAACGCGGGCGAATGCGGCTACGAGGGCGTTGTGGCAGATGGAGCGAATGTCTTTGCAATACGCTGTTTCCGCGCGCCGAAGTGGGACTTCATGGGGCGCGACGCGATATACCTTGCGGTGTCGTGGGTGGCGCGCGCGCGTGCGGCGTCAGTTGACTTCGAGGCGCTGCTGCGCGCACCGGAGCTGAACGTTCCAACGCATTCGCCACCACTTATATTCCACTGCGATGCGGCGTGGTCGCCATTTCCGTCGGCGCCTATTGAAGGCGACCGCATATTGTTTCGACGTCAGGAGGTAAATAGATGATGAAAAAGATAGGATTGCTGCCGCGCATAATCGTTGCGATCATTCTGGGAATACTGCTTGGACGGGTGCTGCCGATCGGAGTCATCCGATTCTTCGCAACGTTCAACGGCGTGTTCAGCCAGTTCATCGGATTCGTAGTGCCGCTCATAATAATCGGGCTTGTGACTCCGGCGATAGGCGAGGTGGGGCGCGGCGCAGGCAAGCTGCTTGTCGTCACGGCGGCGATAGCGTACTTCGACACCGTCCTTGCATCGCTCCTTGCATACGGCACCGGTTCGGCGCTTTTCCCGGGAATGATCGAGTCTGCGCTTGCGAAGGCGGCGGTGGAGAAATCGACGGTGATCGCGCCGTATTTCTCCGTGGCGATTCCGCCGATGTGCGACGTGATGTCCGCGCTGGTCTTCTCGTTCATGCTGGGCGTTGGCATCGCATACGGACCGCTGCTGCATTCGCTGCGCGGCCTCGCGCTCGATTTCCGCGCCGTCGTCAACAAGACGATAGAGCGCGCCGTCATTCCGCTCCTTCCCATCTACATCTTCGGCATGTTCCTTACGATGGCCGCGACTGGCGAGGCGTTCCGAATCGTGGTGGTGTTCGCGAAGATCATAGCCGTGATATTCGTACTGCACGTCGTCGTGCTGCTCTACCAGTTCTGCGTGGCGGGTCTGCTCGTGGGACGCAATCCGCTTAAGCTGCTCTGGAACATGCTCCCCGCGTACATGACCGCGCTCGGCACGTCGTCATCCGCCGCGACGATTCCCGTCACGCTCGCGCAGACGCGCAAGAACGGCGTATCCGAGAGGATCGCCGGATTCACCATCCCGCTCTGCGCCACGATCCACCTTTCAGGGTCGGCGATGAAGATCACGTCGTGCGCACTCGCGATATGCCTACTGAACGGGACGCCGCACGACTTCGTCACGTTCCTCCATTTCGTGATGATGCTTGGTGTCGTGATGGTTGCGGCGCCTGGCGTGCCCGGCGGCGCGATAATGGCGGCGCTGGGCGTGCTGGGGTCGGTACTTGGATTCTCCTCGGACAACCAGGCGCTCATGATTGCGCTGTATATCGCGATGGATTCCTTTGGCACCGCATGCAACGTGACGGGCGACGGCGCCATTGCCCTCGTCATCGACCGCTTCCATAAACATCGCTAAGGTGGTATATATTGTTGTCGTACGCTTGTTGCATCATTCCTGCGCCCATGTGGCGAGGTGGGCGGTCAGGGAACGGTAGCGGGCGTATAGGCGCGCGTATTCCGCAGCAGGTTTTGCGTCCGGCGATTCCTGGTTGATGACGCGCGTTACGCGGTCAACTATGCCGAAGTCAGGCCAGAGTCCGCACCCGACGCCGGCAACGGCCGCAGCGCCGAGCGCGGCCGCCTGCTGTCCAATCTCCGTACGCACCACGCGCAGACCGTAAACGTCTGCGTATATCTGCCGCCAAAGTGCGGATTTAGCCCCGCCGCCAACAAGCGTGAGCGGCTCCGCTACCGGCACAAGCGCACGCAGTGAATCGAGCGCACCGCGCAGGCCGAATGCAATGCCCTCCATCACGGCGCGGATCATGTCGCCACGAGTATGGCGGAGGTCGAGGTTCGCGAACGCGCCGCGAATCTTCGGCGTTGCGTCGAGCGAACTGCCGCCAGCGAGGGACGGATTGAAAAAAAGTCCGTGTGCGCCGATTCCCGCCGCTTCCGCCAGCGCGTCCATCTGCACGTAGTCGTCGATGCAGAGCACGTCGCGCAGCCAGTTGTGGCTGGTTCCGGCGGAGAAAATCGCGAGTGCGCTCGCGTACTGTCCTGGCACCACGTGGTCGAACACATAAGGGCGCGTGGCCTTGTCAATCACCGGCTTCGCGCTTGAAACCGCGATCCAGCTGGACGACCCCAGCGAATTGTACGCCCTGCCTTCCATGTACGCGCCTGCACCGAGCGCCATGCAGCTGTTGTCAACTCCACCAGCGACGACTTGCACCGTCTGCTGCAGTCCGAGCTCCTTCGCCGCCTCGGGCGTGAGCGTGCCGAGCACATGCGTAGCCGAGACGATTTTCGGGAATACGGACTCAGGGAGTCCACTTGCCGCGACAAGGGTCGGGTCGTACGCCCGGTTGACGAGCGAATACACGCCGGAACCGGAGGCGTAGGAGTTGTCCGTGGCCTTCACGCCGGTGAGACGGTAGTTGACGTAGTCCTTCGTGCCTAGCGCCACTTCCATGCGGTTGAACCATTCGGGCTCGTGCGAGCGGAACCACATCAGCTTGAACACGCTGTAGAGACCTGGAGGGAATCCGCAGCCCGTCGTCTCGTACCAGCGGACCTCGTCGATCTTCTTGAAGAACTCCCGCGCCTCGGCGTCAGCACGGGAATCGCTCCAGATCGGCACGCGGTTACGCAGGAGCTTTCCCTCCGCGTCAAGCGGAACTACGCCCAGCGAATGGCCGGATATGCCGATGGCGCAGACGCCCTTCATCGCGTCTTCGCCGGCCTGTTCCGCCAGAAGGCGAGTGGAGCGCACCGTCGCCCGCCACCAGTCCTCCGGCGACTGCTCGTGGAATCCGCTCTCGGGGTAGAACGTATCGTATGCGTCGAAACCCGAGGCACGGCACGCGCCGGTCTCGTCAAAGAGGGAGGCCTTGATGCCGCCCGTACCAAAGTCGTATGCGAGAATGTTGTTGTTGCTCATAGTGCCTCCACGATGGGCATGTCGATGTTGCGTTTCTTCGGATTGAAGTTGATGCCTATTAGCGTGACCGGACGCGAACCGCCCGCCCACTTCGCAGCGTAGTCCCGCTCGCGAATCTGACGTATCGCCGCCTTCGCGCTCTTGCGGTACTTGAACTCGAACACGTAAACTGCGGACGGAGTCTCTATCACCGCATCAGCGTAACCAAGCATCGTCGCCACCTCTGGCTGTGGGTTCGCGCCAGTCATGAACGCGAAAAGCTGGAAGTAGCGTTTCGCCTCTGCCTCGTTCTTTATCCGCCAGTCCGGCGGGACGGAGGCATAAAGCCCGAAGAGCGATTCATACAGATACCCCTTCCAGTCGCCGGAGGCGATCTGCCGCTTCGCAGTATCAACTAGCGCGTTGAACGCACCTTCCTTCAAGCCCATTACCTGTGATAGGTATCCACGCTTCAGGGCCTCGCGCACTTCGAGGTTCGGCGGCGCGAGGACGAACTTGTCCGTCTCGCCCTTCTTTGGATCGCCGCGCTTGACTTCCTTGATCGTGAGATAGCCGCCTTGGTACAGCAAAGCCTCAATCGGAAGCGTCTCCGCATCGCACACGTCCAGCATGAACGCATCAGCAGGCACGTTTTCAAGGTCGCCCGGCATCATCCCCGCCTTTTCAATGCGGTTGACGATGAGCGTCGCCTTGCCGGTCGCTTCCCAGTAGCCCTTCAGCTTACCGCTCTCCATGGCATTCCCGAGCGACACGGGATTGCACACGCGCGCAGTCGATTCCGGCGAGAAGCGGTAACCGTCGTACCACGAGAGAATCCCCTTTTTAGCCTCTTTGAAGTTCAGGCCGTTTTTCGCGCCAAGCGCCTCGACGTTCTCGCGCAGGGGTCCGTCCAGTTCATCGGACGTATAGCCAAGTAGCGTCGCAAAGCGTTTATCCATCGACCTGTCCTTGAGGTGGTTCAGACCAGAGAACACGGAAAGTTTCGTCAGCTTCGTAACGCCAGTCATCAACAGGAAGCGGATGTACTTCGAGTTGCTCTTCAGTTTCTCGTAGAAGTCGTGCAGCGTGGAACGGACAAGCTTGAGCGTCTTGAGGTCGTCAAGGAACTTCGCCACGGGCTCGTCATATTCGTCGATCAGGACGACTATCTTCTTTGTAGGCGACTTTGCGGCCGCAGCCACGAGGAACGCCTCGAAATTGACAGTCGCATCCACTGCGGGATCATACGGCAAATCGATCTGGCCGCACAGACCGGATACGAGTTTCGTGAGCGCTGCCTGGAACTTGTCATACGTCCCGCCAACGGCGCTGGACATCGTGAAGCTGTACACCGGCGTCGGCCTCTTCCATCCCTCCCACGGCAGCTTATCGATAGCAAGTCCCTTGAACAGGTCGCGCCGCCCCTCGAACATCGCCTTCAAGGTTGAGAGCATGAGCGACTTGCCAAACCGTCGCGGACGCGAAATGAAGAGCTGCGAGTCCACCGTAGGCGCCGCAAGTTTGTAGAGAAGCGCTGTCTTATCGATGTACTTCCCAGTCTTGCTCGTAATCAGCGTCTCGAAGTCGAACGTCCCAGTAGTCGGAACCTTTATAGGCCTAGTCTTTCGCATAGCGCGTATTATACACCATTTTCCCCAACGCGTGTAAACCGTCTCACGCCTCGGCGAGGATTTTGCGGGCGGAGCCAACGCCCACGCCGAAGCGGCGAGCACCAGCATCGTAAAGCGCCTGAAGCGTGGCGAGCGAGCGGATGCCGCCCGCCGCCTTCACCTTGCAGCGCCCTGCGACGGTCTTTGACATGAGTGCGATGCGCTCCACCGTGGCACCGGTCGGTGCCCAGCCAGTGCCGGTCTTCACCCACGCCGCACCCGCCTCAACGCACCATTCGCAGGCTCGGGCCATTTCCTCGTCCGTGAGCCAGTGGCACTCCAGAATCACCTTCACGGGACGCCCCCCCGCCGCCTCCACGACGCCTGCGACGTCGTCCACGTATGCGGACTTTTCCCCCGCCTTGAGCCAGGTGACGTTGTTCACCATGTCCACTTCGTCGCAGCCGAACTCCACAAGCTCGCGTGCCGTCGCCGCCTTGATGCGCGACGTCTCCGATCCGCCAGGAAAGCCTGATACGGACGCCATCGGCACCTTGAGGCCCATCGCGTCAATCCGCGCGCGCAGGTACGGCACGTGCGCGGGCAGGCAGAACACCGCCGCGCAATTATGCTCCGCCGCCAGCTCGCAGCACGCATCTATGTCCTGATGCGTGTTCTGCGCCTGCACGGCGCTGATGTCCATCATCTTTGCGATTTCTTCAACAGTCATTTCCCTTACCTCACAGTGCCTTTTTCAGAATCTCTGCAAGCGCCTCAGCCGTCACGGGCGGGTTGGAAGAAAGAACTCCGTCCGCGTTGAAGCTCACTGACTTCACGCCCTCGACGATGCCGGGGATGTCAGCTTCCGTCACGCCCTTCTCGGAAAGCGTCGTCGGCACACCGCACTCCTTGATGAACGCACGGAACGCGGCGATGCCCTCGTCCGCGAGCTGTGCGTCCGTCTTGCCGTCACCACAGATGCCCATCACCTTGCGGGCGAACGCCGCGTAGCGCGCGGGCTTGAGCGCCTTGTGGTAGTCCATCCACGCGGGCATGACGATTGCGAGCGACGAACCGTGGTTGATGCCGTGGCGAGAGGTGAGCACGTGGCCCACCTGATGCATGGGCGTCCAGGCGTCGCCAGGAGAGGCCCAGCCGTTGAGTCCGCACGTTGCGCACCACATGAGCTCCGCACGTGCGTCGGGGTCGGTCGGGTTCTTGAGCACGACGGGCAGGTTCTCAACAATCGTGCGCATGAGTCCAAGCTGCCATTCGTGGAGGAGGTCGCTCTTGTCCTGTCCGTTGATGTAGATTTCAAGCACGTGGCTGATTGCATCCACGGAGCCGCACGCCGTCTGGAACGGCGGCAGCGTGTAGGTCAGCTCCGGATCAAGGATGGCCGTCTTCGCGAAAAGGCAGTCGGCCCAGATGTAGCTCTTCTTGCCGCGCGTCGTGGAGCTTACGACGCTACACATGTTCATCTCGCTGCCCGTCGCGGGGAGCGTGGGGATGAGCAGGAGCGGAAGCGCGCTTTCAGGCGGCTGCGCCGTCACGTTCGAGTGCGAGGCGTAAACCATGTTCCAGAGGTCGCCGTGCGTGTAGAGCACGCCCGCAGCCACGGCCTTTGCCGCGTCCATGGCGCTGCCGCCGCCGATGCCGATCACGAAGTCCGCGCCGAAAGCCTTCGCGCGCTCGACTCCGCGCGCGACCATTTCAATCGGCGGATTCGGCACCACCTCCAGGAACTGCTCGCTCGCGACGCCCGCCGCGTCAAGCAGCTCCGCCAGACGCGCCAGCGTGCCTGCTACACTGCCGTCACCATACGACACGACGAACGCCCTCTTGCCGAGCTTTGCCGCTTCCTCGCCCGCCTGCGCGAACGTTCCGTTTCCAAACACAACCTTCACCGGATTGTGGTATGTGAATCCATTCATTTCTAATTCTCCTTAAATCAACAACTTGCCATGGCGGCAAAACACACAATCCGCCAAGACGCATGTATTATACCATAATTCGCCGACACCCTCCTTGCCATTGTGCCTCGAAGGCTACACCCTATCTTGTAGCTGGCGACGCAACCGTAAAATACACGCGATGGCTCCCGGCGGGAAGGGAACGTTCGCCTTCGCCGGTCACCATCTTCACCGGTGCGGGTGTGACAAGATCGACCATCCAGCGTCCGCCATCCCGGCGTGCATCGACGGTAAATGCGCCACGCGCGGTAGGCACTGCGGCGGAGAGTCGCGTAAGCGGACCGAACTGCGGCGCGAAGCGGATTTCCTTGAATCCCGGTTTCAGCGGCGTCACGCCCAGCAGATGGCGCACCGTGACGTTCAGCGGCGCGGTGGACCAAGCATGGTTCATGTCCGGCACCCGCCCGGGTTCCTTGAGCGTCAGGTCCCAGAACTCCATCGAGATCGGTGGTCATGAGCTTGAACGCCTCGTCGGACCGCCCCGCCATGAACAGCGCCTCGAGCACGAACTGCGACATGTAGGTGCTGCACCGCATCCCCTTCTTCACGATGAAGTCCGCCGGCGCGGACGCCTCCCGTCCCGAGAGCACCCCGCACGCAATCGCCATCGCGTTGGCGTGTACGGTAAGATGCTTCGACCCCTCGCCATCCCACACAAGCCCGCTCGCAGGATCCACGAACGCCTTGATGAACGAGGCCCACACCTTGCGCGCACGTTCGGCGAACGCACGCGCGTCGTCCTGCTTGCCGATGGCCGCCGCCATCTCGGACATCTCCACAAGGTTCCGGTAGTGGAGGGCGTTGACGACGGCGTTCACGGGGCGGAACTCGAACCCGTCCCGGTAGCACTTGGCCCAATCGACGATATCCCTCGCGCCCTTGGCTTCCGCCTCCTTCGTCCCCGTGACGAGCAGCCCGTCCTCCCGTGCGAGCTTCAACCAGAGCTTCTGCGTCTTCATGGCCTCGTAGTGCGCGGCGATGCGGTCGGGACGGCCCGTGTACATCCAGTCGGCATGGCACATGCGGATGAAGAACTGCTTCCATTCCGTCGGCCAGGTGGAGTTGTCCCTCAGATGGTCCACCATCTTGCGGGCAAGGGAGTAGTCGGATGTCATGGCGTACGTGCTCAGCTGCGTGATGTAGCTGTCGGCCTCGTACGGCCACCGCTCGCGGTCGCCGTCGATGAAAAGCCCGGTGAAGGTGGTGGCGCGGATGGAGTGCTTGCAGAAGCCGTACACGCGGTTGATGGCCTCGCTGTCGCTGTCAAAACGCGACTCCGCCATGTCGTACGGATAGTAGATCGGCACTTGGCGCACGGTGTCCGACGCGACGGGGAAAGGCAGCTCGACGATTTCCGCCCACCTGAACGGCATCACCATCCCGAACTTCGGAAGTTCACGCTTCACCACACGGTTTCCCGTGAAGAACGCGTTGCCGGGTCCGGTCTTGTACGGGATGCGCTGCGTGCCGACGCCGTCGAACACGCCCTCGGTCGTGGCGCAGCGGATTCTGCCTTCAGACCGTATGTAGCGGCGTCCTGTCTGCACCGCCCCCTTCTCGTCCAGCAGTTCGCCCCAGACGATCTTGTAGGGACCGGGCTTTTTCACGTCCACCTCAAGCCAGCCGAACTGGTGCTTGCCGAAGTCCAGCACCGCGTGGCCGGCCGCGTTCGTCGTGATCGAGACGGCCTGGGCGTCCGGCCCGCGCACCACCTCGCGGAGCGCGACGTTTCCGCAGGGAACGCCCGCAGCGGAGCAAACCGCCGCAACCGCAGGTACAACCACAAAGACTTTCGCATTGTAGAGTAGAGACCCACGCCTCGGCGTTGCCGCCGATGCGACTTCTCCTTCGTCAAACCGTACGTGCGGATTTCCCGCATACGGCTTTCCATTGAAAGCTATTCCTGTTGTCATGGACTTCTTCCTTTCTTGGGCTGTTAAACGTATATTATACGATTTCTTTTGCCCTGTCAATTCTGTTTCGGCATTTTCTCACCTTCGCCTTGTCCTCCTCACGTCCACCCACGCGAGGCGGTAGAGGCCGTAGTGCATCATTTCGCCGTAGTAGGTGTCCGCGAACTTCAACTGGTAGTACCGCTGGTGTAAAACGTCGCGGGCGGTGAGACGGGAAATCAAGATTGCTTTGATGCCCCCATAACTGGGAACGCCGCCATCTTGGCGGCACCCCAGCCAGGTGGGGCGAGGCCAGGTGGGGCGAGGCGTCCCGCCGAGCCGCACAACTTGTTGTTGTACGCTTGTTGTTTCCCCCGCCCCACCTACGGGCCGCCCGGTGGTCGGCCCCTACCG
>CACZDG010000059.1 GCA_902779865.1 uncultured bacterium | reverse complement strand
CGTAAACGGACATGTCACCTTGGCGCAAGCAGACATGTCACTTTGGCGCAAACAGACATGTCACCTTGGAGCAAACGGACATGTCACCTTGGAGCAAGCAGACCTGTCCCTTTTGGCGCAACGGACATGTCCCTTTAGATACGTCCACCTTGAAGGGCATTAACATTGGACTTCAAGCCCGATTTATGGTGTCATTAGCGGGTTTGACCACTGCCTCCAGATACATAACGGCAGAATGCATAACACCGAAATTACGCTTTTACGAAAATACGTCTTGCGCCGTGGGGCGGATTTTGGTATTCTAATGGTGTTTTGAAAATTAAGGATTATATCGGCGAGGCGACGTCTTACGACAAGAAACTGATCCTTGAGCGCAAGAACCCTACGAGTTGGCTCAAGAGTGTCAGCGCGTTTGCCAACATGCAGGGCGGCAAGTTGCTGTTCGGCGGCCATTGGGAGGTCGTGAAGTGAGGCGGAAAACGGTGGGGCGAGGCGTCCCGCCGAGCCGCAAACAAAAGAACCAATTTGAAAGGAAAAGCAAAATGAAAACGAAACTGATGATGATGGCTGCGGCGGTTGCCGTGGCGTTTGGCGCGTGGGCCGAAACGTGGACGGACCCGGACACGGGCTACACGTGGACGTACCAAATCAACGGAGATACGGCGAAGATTTACACAGTCTCGCCGAATCCGACGGCCGTGACGATTCCGTCTACGCTCGGCGGCAAGCCCGTGACGAGCATCGGGGGTAGTGCGTTCTCCGGTTGCAGCGATCTTACGAGCGTGACGATTCCGGACTCTGTGACGAGCATCGGGGATTATGCGTTCTACTGGTGCAGCGGGCTTACGAGCGTGACGATTGGCAACGGCGTGACGAGCATCGGGGATTATGCGTTCTCCGGTTGCAGCGGGCTTACGAGCGTGACGATTGGCAACGGCGTGACGAGCATCGGGAAGTGTGCATTCGAGGTGTGCAGCGGCCTTACGAGCGTGACGATCCCGGACTCTGTGACGAGCATCGGGGGTAGTGCGTTCTCCGGTTGCAGCGGCCTTACGAGCGTGACGATTGGTGGTGGTGTGACGAGCATCGGGGATTATGCGTTCTACAATTGCAGCGGGCTTACGAGCGTGACGATCCCGGACTCGGTGACGAGCATTGGGTATTATGCGTTCTACAATTGCAGCGGGCTTACGAGCGTGACGATCCCGGACTCGGTGACGAGCATTGCGTATTATGCGTTCTACAATTGCAGCGAGTCTCTTTTCGATACGATGGCGATTCCTGGCGTGAAGTTGGTGGATGGCTGGGCGATTGGTACCACAGGTTCGCTTTCCGGCAATCTGGATCTGACAGGTGTACGCGGCATCGGGGATTATGCGTTCTACAATTGCAGCGGGCTTACGAGCGTGACGATCCCGGACTCGGTGACGAGCATCGGGTGGTGTGCGTTCTACAATTGCAGCGAGTCTCTTTTCGATACGACGGCGATTCCTGGCGTGAAGTTGGTGGATGGCTGGGCGATTGGCACCACAGGTTCGCTTTCCGGCAATCTGGATCTGACAGGTGTACGCGGCATCGGGGATGGTGCATTTTACGGTTGCAGCGGCCTTACGAGCGTGACAATCCCAGACGGCGTGACGAGCATCGGTTATTCTGCGTTCTCCGGTTGCAGCGGGCTGATGTCCATATCGGTTGGTGCAGGGAACGCGAACTACAAGTCGGTTAATGGCCTGTTGTTGTCGAAGGACGGCACGAGGCTTATACAAGGCGTAAATGGCGACGTGACGATCCCAGACTCGGTGACGAGCATCGGGGATTATGCGTTCGAGGATTGCAGCGGGCTTACGAGCGTGACGATCCCAGACTCCGTGACGAGCATCGGTTCTTCTGCGTTCAGTGGTTGCAGCGGCCTTACGAGCGTGACGATCCCTGACAGCGTGACGAGCATCGGGAAGTATGCGTTCTACGATTGCAGTGGGTTGGCGAGTATAATCTTTGAGGGCAATGCGCCGACAGTTGGTGATCGGGCTTTTGATGATGTAGGAAGCGATTGTACCGTGTATGTAAGAGAAGGTACGACCGGCTGGGGCGTAACCATCCCCGGCACGTGGCGCGGGTTGAATATTCAGTATCAGAATGTTTCCGGTGTATGTGTCGTCTCGTTCAACGCCAATGGCGGCGCGGGCGCGATGGCGGCGCAGGTGTTCACGAACGGAGTTGCGCAGACGTTGGGCGCGAATGGATATACGCGGTTCGGCTATGAGTTTGTAGGCTGGGCGACGAGTAAGGACGGGGAGGTTGTCTATGAGGACGGGGAGGCGATTACGGTTTCTGCAGGTATGACGCTGTACGCGGTATGGGAGGAAATCAAGGCTGGCACGCTTGATACGAGCTTCGCCAAGGCGCAGACGGTGAATGGGGCGTTGTATAAGGGTGATGCGCTCGTTGGTACGGTACAGGTTAAGGTCGGAAAGATCAACAGGAAGGGGCTTGTGAAGGTCTCCGCCACGGCCACGCTGATTGTCGACGGCAAGGCGAAGAAGATTACGGCGAAGGCGGTGTCGATAGACGCTCGGCGCGTTGGGGACAACGCGCCCTACCAGATTGCCTTCAAGGCACCGATTGGAGAGATGGCGTTTGAGATGGCGGCGGATGGATCGTTCACGCTGAAGAACGGGTCGTATCTGATGGCAGAGGCGACGATTGGCGGGGCACTGAAGGGTGGCTCGCATGGGACGTTCCGGATGGATGGTTTTGACCTCGCCGTCCCAGGCGAGTTGCTGGATGACCTTTTGCCGAATGAGGAATCGTTCAGCGTCTCCAATGGTAAGTGGGCGTTCGCGAAGGCGGCTACGGTGAAGTGGGCGAAGGATCGTGTGACGAAGGAGTACGGCCTTGTAGTGGACAACACCAAGGGCAAGACCAACCTCTCCGGGTTGAAGCTCACGTATGCGGCGAAGACTGGGCAGTTCAAGGGTTCGTTCAAGGTGTATTCGCTGGAGGGCGGCGGCTCGCCGGGGACGGCTCGCCCCACTAAGACGAAGCTTGTGAAATATACTGTGAACGTGATTGGTTTCGTGGTGGATGGCGTTGGCTACGGCGAGGCGTCGTGCAAGAAGCCCGCTGGCGGTCCGTGGGCCGTAATAGTGGAATAGTCAGCTGTGACTGAAAAACGTGGAAGCTCACCCCTTGCGTTATGGGGGTAATTGTGATAAACTATGTGCTTTCACGTTTTGGAGAAAGTTTCGAAATGGCTATAGTACTCGGCCTGCCGAAGGGCAGTCTTCAGGAATCGACCTTCGCGCTGTTCAAGCGCGCGGGCTTCACCGTTACATGCTCGTCGCGGTCTTACATACCGTCTATCGACGACCCGGAAATCAAGTGCCGTCTGTTGCGTCCGCAGGAGATGAGCCGCTACGTGGAGCTCGGGCTCCTCGACGCGGGCATCTGCGGCTACGACTGGGTCTATGAGAATGGCAGCGACGTGCAGGAGGTGTGCGAGCTCAACTACTCCAAGGCCACGTCCAACCCGGTGCGCTGGGTGTTGGCGGTCCCCAACGACTCCAAGATCAAGAGCGTCAGGGACCTCAATGGCAAGCGTATTTCGTCCGAGGCCGTGGGCCTCGTGAAGCGCTACCTGAAGAAGAACGGCGTCAAGGCCGACGTAGAGTTCAGCTGGGGCGCGACGGAGGTCAAGGCCCCTGAACTCGTGGACGCCATCGTCGATCTCACGGAAACGGGCAGCTCGCTCCGCGCCAACAACC
Organism: uncultured bacterium; assembly: GCA_902779865.1. Taxonomy (GTDB): domain Bacteria; phylum Verrucomicrobiota; class Kiritimatiellia; order RFP12; family UBA1067; genus RUG572. The sequence goes on along the minus strand of CACZDG010000059.1, from coordinate 32,553 downwards.
TCCGCATCGTCGATACGATCCTCACCTCCACCACCCGCCTGATCGCAAACAAGAAGGCGTGGAAGGTTAAGGCGAAGCGCGAGAAGCTCGAGCAGCTGAAGATGCTGCTTACGGGCGCGCTGGAGGCGCAGAAGCGTGTGCTGCTGAAGCTCAACGCCCCCGCCAAGAAGCTGGACAAGATCACGGCCGCGCTGCCCGCGCTGCACGCGCCGACGGTCAACAAGCTCAACGATGCGGAATGGTTCGCCGTCGAGAGCGTGGTGGATGAGCACCAGGTGCGCGACCTCATCCCCGTCCTCCGCGCCGCCGGGGCCACGGGCATCATCGAGCTGCCGCTGAACAAGGTTATTTTCTGATGCGCGGCGCGCAGGCGCCGCCAGTCAATCGTAAACCACGAGCAAATAAAGAAGCAAACAAAGAAAAGGAGAACGAGATGGGTTCCATCAAGAAGAAGCGCCGCAAGAAAATGTCGAAGCACAAGTACGACAAGCGCATGAAGGCGCAGCGCCACAAGAACAAGTAAGCCCGTTTCGGGCCGTAGAATACGGCGACAGTGTTTGAACAAGAACCGCGCCCCTCCGTTTTCACTTGCACGGAGGGCGCGGATTTGTCATACTATGCGCTGGACAGACCAACTAGGAGAAACGAACATGAAGAATGCAGTTATCGCCGCGATGTCGGTGGCGCTCGCCGCCGGCGCAGAACCGAACGACTGGGAGAACCCCGCCGTCAACTCCCGCAACCGCGAGCCGGCTCGCGCGTATTCGATGCCGCTTGCAACGTCCGCTGCGGCGCTCACAAAGGACCTTGAGCCAGCGACGCCGTTCGTGAAGTCGCTCAACGGCATCTGGAAGATCAGCTGGTGCGGCAATCCCGACTTGCGTCCAAAGGACTTCTGGAAGACGGATTTTAACGATGCTGACTGGTTCACGATAGACGTTCCAAGCTGCGTGGAGATGCGCGGGTTCGGTTCGCCAGGCTACACGAACACTCGCTACCCGCACGCGAGGCAGTGGCCTCAGATTCTCGACAACGACACCAAGGCCCACGACTACAACCCGGTTTCGTCATACCGCCGCACGTTCACCGTTCCTGCGGAATGGAAGGGGCGCGACGTGTTCTTGCGCTTCGACGGCGTGTACTCCGCGTACTACGTGTGGGTGAACGGGAAGAGCGTCGGCTACGCGGAGGATTCCAAGCTGCCCAGCGAGTTCAACGTCACGAAATACCTCAAGCCCGGCGAGAACCTGCTCGCGGTGGAGGTGTACCGCTGGTGCGACGGCAGCTACCTCGAGGACCAGGACATGTTCCGCTTCTCCGGCATCTTCCGCGACGTATCGCTCTTCGCCGCGCCCAAGGTGCGACTTGACGATTTCTCCGTCACGCAGACGTTCTCGCCCGACTACCGCGACGCGACGCTGCGCCTCACGACGACTGTGCGCGGCGGCAATGTGCCGGTTTCGGCCACGCTCTACGACGCGGACTTCAACATGGTCGATACCTTCACCGACAAACTCGAGGTGCGAGGCGTGCATCTGTGGTCCGCCGAGGCTCCGTACCTCTACACGCTCGTCATGAAGGCGGGCGAGGACATCCGCGCCTGCCGCGTCGGCTTCAAGGAGGTGAAGATCGTCGGCAACGCCGTGCTGTTCAACGGCAAGAAGATTAAGTTCAAGGGCGTGAACCGCCACGAGTGCAGTCCCGAGAACGGGCGTACCGTGTCGCTTGAGGAAATGGTGCGCGACATCACGCTCTTCAAGCAGTTTAACATCAACACGGTTCGCACCTGCCACTATCCCGACCACCACACGTGGTACGACCTCTGCGACCGCTACGGCATCTACGTCGTGGCCGAGGCGAACGTGGAAGGGCACGGATACGGCTACGGCAAGGAGGGGCTCGGCTGCCAGCCGGAGTGGTTCGGAACGATCATGGAGCGCAACATAAACCACGTGATGAACTACCGCAACCATCCGTCCGTCACGATTTGGTCTATGGGCAACGAGACCGGCCATGGCGAGGGATTCGTCAAGGCCATCGCCGCTGTCAAGAAGCTCGACCCGTCGCGTCCGGTCCACTGGGAGCGCGGCAACCCCGACGCGGACGTGGACTCGACGATGTACCCGACCGTTGAATGGCTTGAGGCGCGCGGCAAGAAGGGCGACCTCCCACGCGGGCCAAAGGCGACGGGAAACGGCCAGACGGATGGCAAGGCGTTCTTCATGTGCGAGTACGCCCACGCGATGGGCAACGCCATCGGCAACTTCCAGGAATACTGGGACGTGTTCTACAAGTACGACTCTCTCTCCGGCGGCTGCATCTGGGACTGGATTGACCAAGCCATCTGGAAGGACACGGACCGCGTGTGCAGGAAAACGGGCAAGCGCGTACGCATCCTTGGCTACGGCGGCGACTGGGACGAGGAACCGCATGACGGACCGTTCTGCTGCAACGGCGTGGTCGGGCCGGACCGCGAGGTTACGGCGAAGCTCATAGAGGTCGGACACGTCCACCGCAACCTCGTCGTTGAGAAGTTCGACGCGAAAACCGGCACTGCCACGCTTTGGAACCGTTTCGGATTCACGCGCGCAGATGTGTTCGCCGGTTCGTGGGAGTTGCTGGAGGACGGCCTCACGGTCGCCACCGGGCCGTTTGCCGTAACGCCCGTTGCGCCGCTCTCGCGTGGTACGTTCCTTGTCGCTCTGCCAAAGGACGTCGTAAAGCCCGGCAAGGAGTACTTCATCAACTTCTCCTTCGCCCTGAGGGAAGATACGCTCTGGGCGAAGACGGGGCACGTTGTGGCACGCGACCAGCTGCTTTTGCAGGCGCGGACTGAGGTGGCTAATTCCTTCGTCTCGTCTTCCGCGGCGAAGTCGAAGCCGAATTACTTCGGCGACGACAAGACCGTCACGGTCGAGGCTGGCGATACGCGTGCGGTGTTCTGCCGCCGCTCCGGCACGCTTTGCGAACTTGAGATGAACGGCAAGACCATATTGAAGGACCTCGCTCCGGGTGTGGTTGCGGGTCCTCAGTTCACGTGCGGGCGCGCCTTCACGGACAACGACCGCTGGATTCGCGACGGCAATCCGTGGCATGAGGATCGTTCCGCGAAGAACTTCTATTCTACTGGCCTTTCCCAGCTGCGCCACCATGCGCGTCCGCTCAAGGTCGTTTACCCCGAGGGCGCGGATGCGGTCAAAGTGACGGCCGTGGTGGAGGTGACGGGGTCGAAGTCCGCCGGCTTTACGCACGAGGCTGAGTGGACGTTCCTCGCGGACGGCAGGGCGACGGTGAAGAACACCGTTACGCCGCACGGCACGATGCCCAGCGCACTTCCGCGCATCGGCACCACGTGGAAGCTTGACAAGTCACTTGAGAACATGGCGTGGTACGGACGTGGTCCGCGTGAGAACTACATCGACCGCTGCACCGGTTCGTTCTTCGGTTGGTGGGAGGGCACCGTCACGGAGCAGTTCGAGCCTTACGTGCGTCCGCAGGACAACGGCTACAAGTGCGATGTTCGCACCGTGCGCTTCACGGACGGCAACGGCTTCGGCGTTGAGTTCAGCGGCGACGTCCCGCTCTTCGTGCAGGCCTTGCACTACGGGGTGGAGGACATGGAGTTCGCTCGCCACCGTCCTGGGCAGAAACGCTTCAACACGCCGCTCATGCCGCGTCAGGAAGTTGTGCTTAACCTCGATGTCCGCCAGCTTGGCCTTGGTGGCGGAAGCTGCGGCCCCATTCCGATGAAGAAGTACATCTTCCCGATCAAGAAGGAGACGTGGAGCGTCACCCTCACGCCGGTGAAGGGCAAGCGCTTCTTCGGTCTTTTCTAACCCCCTGCGTTTACCGTTGCCGTGTATTACGTCGAAACGCCAGAAGGGGTAATCCTCAACGTCAAGGCCCAGCCGCGCAGTTCGCGCGCGGGCATTGACGGCTTGATTGGCGATGCCGTGAAGGTGCGCATAAAGTGCGCACCTGTGGACGGCAAGGCGAACAAGGAGCTTATCGAGACGCTTGCGGACGCATTCGGCCTCGCGAAAAGCGCCGTTACGTTCAAGAGCGGCGAGACCTCCAAGACCAAGCGCCTCCTCCTGCACGGCGTCACCGCTCAGGCGCTTGCCGCAGTAGTAAAGTGATTTAAGTTTCGTAAATGTTTGCCCTGTAGAGGCTGAAAATGGTATAATACTTCCGTTTCCACGAAAGGATAATATGGAAGATAGTGAACAGAGGGTGCAGACGCACCCGGAAATAGAGGCGGACAGCTGCAAGGGCTGTGGACGCTGCGTGGCGGCGTGTCCGAAAAAATGCCTTGCGATCTCCGAAAAAATGAACAAGATGGGAGTGAAGCCAGTAGCATACAAGGGTGATGGGTGCATCGGATGCGCGATGTGCTTCTACAATTGTCCCGAACCATACGCAATAAAGGTGGTGAAGGCATGACGAAGTTTGTCAAGAGCAACGAGGCCGTGGTGATGGGGGCGCTGTACGCGGGGTGCGACCTCTACTTCGGCTATCCGATCACCCCGGCGAGCGAAATTGCGCACGGTGCGGCGAAGTGGTTCCCGATGCTGGGGCGCACGTTCGTGCAGGCCGAGTGCGAGACGGCGTCCGTCAACATGATGTTCGGCGCGGCGGGTGCAGGCAAGTTGTGCATGACCGCGACGAGCGGCCCCGGCTTCTCCCTCATGCAGGAGGGCATCTCCTACCTCGCGGGCGCGGAGCTGCCTGCCGTGATAGTCGATATCAACCGTGCGGGACCAGGCCTCGGCAACGTCTATCCCGAGCAGAGCGACTACACGCCGGCCGTGAAGGGCGGTGGACACGGCAATTACCAGACGTTCACGCTCGCCCCGGCAAGCGCGCAGGAGATGTGCGACTTCACCATCAAGGCGTTCCAGATGGCCGCCAAGTGGCGCACGCCGGCAATTGTCTTCGCGGACGGCCTCCAGGGCCAGATGATGGAGACGGTGGAGCTGCCGGACGCGGAACTGCCGCGTCCCGACTTCTCCGAGTGGGCCGCACAGGGCGAACCCGCGACGCGCCGGAACCTCGTGAAGTCCATCTTCCTCGACGCCGCCGCGCAGGAGGTGTTCAACGAGCATCTCCAGCGCAAGTACGAGGACATGGCCGCCGACGCGATGGCGGAAACGTACCTTGCCGCCGACGCGGAGCTTATCATCGTGGCGTTCGGCATCGCGAGCCGCGTGGCGCGCACGACGGCGGAGACCTTGCGCCGCAAGGGTCTGAAGGTTGGCGTGTTCCGTCCGATCACCCTCAACCCGTTCCCGCGCGAACGGCTTGCCGCCGCCGCGAAGGGGCGTAAGGTCATGACGATTGAGTTGGACGCCGGGCAGTTCGCGGACGACGTTCGCCTCAACCTCGCGAAGGCGGGGCTTGGTGCGGAGGCCGCGAACGTTATGATGATCCACCGCATGGGCGGACAGGTCGTGACCGTTGACGATGCCGTGAAAGCTGCGAAGATGATTCTAGGGAAGTGACATGAAGACGATTGAGCAAAAAGGAATGTACCAGAAGTTCCCGCGGAGCGGGAAGGATACGCGCGTGACGCACTACTGCGCCGGGTGCGGACACGGCATCGTGAACAAGCTCGTTGCCGAGTGCTGCGCCGAGATGGGACTTCAGGACAGCACGATCTTCGTTGATCCCGTCGGCTGCGGCGTGTTCACCTACTATTACTGGGACGCCGCCCACATCTCCGCCGCCCACGGTCGAGCCTCTGCTGCAGCGACGGGCGTATGCCGCGCACGGCCTGACGCCGTCACGGTCGCCTACCAAGGAGATGGCGACCTTGGTGCGATCGGCTTCAACAACGCCTTCCAGGCCGCCTCGCGCGGCGAGAAGTTCGGCTGCATCTTCATCAACAACTCCCTCTACGGCATGACCGGCGGACAGATGGCCCCCACCACGCTTGAGGGCGAGAAGACAACCACCACGCCGTTTGGACGCGACCCCGCACTCACGGGCCACCCGCTCCACGTGTGCGAGGTGTTCAACCAGCTCCAGGCGCCCGTCTATATCGCGCGCGTCTCGGTGGCCGATACGAAGCGCATCCTGCAGTGCAAGCAGGCAATCAAGCGCCTCTTCGAGATCCAGCGCGACCACAAGGGCTACGCGCTCCTCGAAATCCTCGCGCCGTGTCCCACCAACTTCCGCATGGACCCGCTCAAGGCGGCCGAGTTCTGCAAGAACGAGATGGAGGCCGAGTTCCCGCTTGGCACCTTCCGCGATGCGGAGAAGGGTGTGACGCCTGATGCAATTGGTGCGCAGCACCAGGCAAGCGTTGCACTTGAAGTGAAGCCCGTGCCGCAGGTCGCCTCGTGCGCGGAGCTGTTTGGCGTGTCGGATGGAGTCGATGCGCCGTCGGCGGTGGACGATCCCTCCGTGCCGGAGCGCCGATTCAAGTTCGCCGGATACGGTGGGCAGGGCATCCTTTCGCTTGGCATCTGCGTTGCCGAGGCCGCGCGTCTTGAGAGTCGCCATACGCTATGGTTCCCGTCATACGGACCGGAACAGCGCGGCGGTTCGGCGTCCTGTTCGGTGGTGGTGAGCGGCACGCCGATCGGCTCGCCCACGGTGGAGCACCCCGATGTGCTCGTTTGTATGAACCAGCCTTCTTACGAGCGTTTCGTCGGTGACGTGAAGAAGGGCGGCATCGTGATAGTCGATGCCACCGTGCCGATTACGAAGCAGCCGCCCGAAGGCGTGAAGCTCTACCAGGTGCCGGCCATCAAGATGGCCGAGGATTTCGGCGTGCCGAAGGCAGCCAACACGATGATGCTCGCGGCACTGCGCGCATTCAAGTGTACCGGCCTTGGCGACGATTCTCTCGAGACCGCGCTTTGCGCGAGTTTCAAGAAGAAACCGCAGCTTGTAGAAAAGAACCGCGACCTCCTCAAACGTGCGGAGGCCGCACTCATTGAAAAAGAACACTGAAAGGAAAAAAGCATGAAAGCATCAAAGAACATCCTGCCCGCGATCGCTGTGGCCGTTGCGGCAATGACCGTACTCCCCGCCTGCAAGGCGGTGCCGAAGGAATCGTCCGCACCCGAAGCCGCGCCCGTCACGGCCGAAGCCTCCAATGAGAAGGGCTATACGTGGTTTGCGAAGAAGGGACAGCGCCGCGCCGAGAGACGCGAGGCCGCCCCGGCACCTGCCGCCGAAAACAACGCCGCGCTTCAGCGCGTGGTCGTGACGGGCTACTGCAGCTGCCCCGAGTGCTGCGGCGCTAACGCTTCCGGACTCACGGCGTCCGGCACCAAGGCGCAGCTCGGAACTATCGCCGCTGATCCGTCCATTTTCCCGTTCGGCACGCAGTTGAACGTGCCGGGATACGGTGAGGGCACGGTGGAGGATACCGGTGCAAAGGTGAAGGGCTACCACATCGACCTGTGGTTCCCGTCACACGCAGAAGCCAAGGCATGGGGTACCCGCGAGATGTTCGTGGCGATGCCGCCCGCTCCCTGATCAAGTGAAGTGGAGCTGAGCTTCGTAGAACACGTCAAAAAGGAGGCCTCATGAACGGCAAGTTGCTGACGGTCGTGGCGTGTGCCGCCGCGTTGCAGGCATTTTCAGCGAACAAGTACCAGAACTTCAAATGGGAGCCGAAGACGTTCGTGCCGTTTGACGCGACGACGACGGTCACGCTGGAGTGTCCCGATCCCGCTGCCGCCACATGGCTTAAGGCGCATTACGCGCAGTGGTACGGGGAGTCCGCGCCGAAGGTGACGGTCGGCGCTACCGGCCTCAAGCCGGAGTCGGGCGACGAGGCGTATGCGGCGAGCGCCGATTCAAACGGCGTGAAGATCGCGGCGAACACGCTCGCCGGAACGCGTTGGGCGTCGTACACCCTGCGCCAGCTCGCCATTGCGAAGCGCGGCACGGTCAAGACGGAAGGATGCCTTCTGCCGAAGCTCACGATGACGGACCGTCCGCACCTCGCGTTCCGCGCCGTGCATCTCTGCTGGTTCCCGGAGACGCGTCCGCAGCAGATCGAACGCGCCATCCGCCTTGCGGCGCTGATGAAGTTCAACTACGCTATCATCGAGCCGTGGGGGATGTACAAGAGCGAAAAGCACCCGTGGTGGGGTTGGCCGCAGGCGAACATGACGAAGGACGAGGTGCGCCGCCTAGTGGCGATCGGCAAGGACATCGGCATCACGCTCATCCCGCAGATCAACTGCTACGGACACGCCTCGGCCTCCCGCGGTTGCACGATCAAGCACGCCGTGCTCGACCTGCATCCCGAATACGAGCCGCTCTTTGAACCGTGTCCCCCGAATGGAGGCAAGTATTTCAGCGACGGATGGAGCTGGTGCCTCTCCAACCCCGAAACTCAGCGCGTCCTGCGGGAGCTGATCGCCGAGATGCACGAGAACTTCGGCAACCCGCCGTTCTTCCACATTGGGTGCGACGAGGCGTTCGGTGCGCAAACGTGTCCGGAGTGCGTCAAGCATCCCAAGGACGAACTGCTGCTGAAGCACCTCTCCGGGATCGCGGAGTTCATCAGGTCCCGCGGCGCACGGGCGATGATGTGGCACGACATGTTGCTGGACGCGCACGACCCGCGCTGGAAGGGGTTCATCAAGTTCGGCAGCAAGGAGACCGCATCCATCCTCGACAAGCTGCCCAAGGACATCATCATCTGCGACTGGCAGTACTTGAAGCAGACCAAGGACAAGGACGGCAATCCCTGGCCGACGATGACGCACTTCAAGAAGAAGGGCTTCCCCGTTGTGGCCTGTCCGTGGATGAACGGGGCGGAGATGAAGTCGATGTCCGACCACATCGTGAACATCGGCGGTTTCGGCTTCGTCGAGACGACGTGGCATCACCTGCGCGGCAAGGACTGGGAGAACATGTACAAGTGGTCCGGCTTCGCCGCGTGGGGCTCGCCCGTCTCGCACGACGTCCCGTTCCAGCGGTCGTTGCGCCTCGTCGGAAACGACATGAAGGTGAAGGACTACCTGGATACAGGCTTCCTCAACTACCAGGTGCCTCCTGCATGGTGGGCGCACTGACACTTGTGATTTAAATGAAACCGAAAGGAATGACAAAATGAAGACACGTAGCCTTTTCACCATCGTTGCAGTCGCAACCGCAACGCTCGTCGGGTATGCCGACTGCGCAAACGGCGTATGCACCTTGGATATTCCAAACACGTTGACCGACGCCGAAAAGGCGGCCGGATGGAAACTCCTGTGGGACGGCAAGACGCTTGACGGATGGGTCGGCGAGAAGACCGGCTGCAAAACCCCGCCCCCAAAGGGATGGAAGATCGAGGACGGCGTCCTCACCGTGCTTCCCCGCAGCGGCGTTCGCGGCAAGAAGCTCCCGAAGGAGCAGGCGGCTCTCGGCGGCGGCGGAGATCTCGTGACAGTGAAGGACTTCCGCGACTTCGAGCTCTTGGTGGACTTCCGCCTCACGAAGGCGGCGAACAGCGGCATCAAGTACTTCTACAACCGCGACAAGTTCAAGGGAACGTGCGAGGAGTACCAGATTCTCCACGAGGCCCATCCCGATTCCACCAAGGGCCGCGACGGCAAATGCCGCCGCGTTGCATCGCTCTACGACATGATCCCCGCCAATGCCGAACCGTACGTCAAGCCGCTCGGCGAGTGGAATACCGCGAAGATCGTTTCGAAGGGCAAGCACGTTGAGCACTGGCTGAACGGACACAAGGTGCTGGAGTACGAGCGCGGCAGCGAGGAATTCCGCGCAATCGTGGCTAAGTCGAAGTACGTCAAGGAACAGAAGCCCGGCGAACACTGGGGCGAGGCACCTACTGGACGCATCAAGCTTCAGGACCACACCGATTCAACTGTTTCCTTCCGCAACATCAAGATCCGCGAACTTTAAAGACAGGAGGCGACATGCAATTCGGAACTCTTGGACGGCGCTCGTTCCTCGGACGCGGTTTTGCCGCGCTCGGTATTGGCGCACTTGGCCGCAGCGCTTGGGCGGAAATGGCGAAGCATCCGCTTGCCGGCACGACGCTCCCGAAGTGGGAGAAGGGACACTTCCGCATATCCATGCTCTACACCGGCAGTGCGGAGGCGTCGTTCCTCGTATTCCCCGACGGGACGTCCATGCTGATAGACTGCGGCGACTACCGCTGCTGCGGCGTGCCGGCGCTGCCGAACGGCTCACGCCGCGCGGGCGACTGGACGGCGCGGTACATCCTCAGGGAGAACCCCAATGGCAGGAAAGTTGACTACTTCGTCCTCTCGCACTACCACAGCGACCACGCGGGCGGGCTTCCATTCAACGCGGGGCGGAGCGCCAACGGTAAGTACAGCATAAGCGGCATCGGGCAGGCGATTGACATGCTCGACTTCACGACGTTCATCGACCGCTCGTGGCCGGACATGAACGACCCCGCGCCGCGCGCCGACAACTTCGACGACTGGACCGTGAAGCACCTCAAGGAGGTTTATGCAGAGGCGGAGAGGCGCGGAATCAAAATCGAGCGATTCCGGCTTGAGAAGGGCAGCGACCAGATACGCCAGCTGCACGGCGGCGGCGGAAAATTCTCGTTCACTCCTCTCTGCGCCAGAGGCGAAATACTGAAGCGCGACGGGACCGTGCTCGACCTCGGCAAGTTCGGCAGGCCTCGGTCGAAGTTTGGCGAGAACGAGATGTCCGTCGGGTTCGTGCTGTCGCTGGGCGACTTCCGCTATTTCACGGCCGGCGACTTCCAGGGTGGCGTGAAGGGCGCGGACGGTAAGCGCGTGGAGATCGAGGACATCCTCGCGGCTGAATGTCCGCAAGTCGATGTGGTCAAGGCCAACCATCACGGACACCACTCCATGCCCGACAAGCTCGTGAACGCTCTGCACGCGCGCGTCGTCCTCGCAGGCGTCTGGCACCTGGCGCACATGACGCGGGATACCATGCGCCGCCTCGCAAAAGGCGGATGGCCGTGTCTCTACGCGCCGGGACTGTTCCCCGAAAAACGGCGGAAGGAGGACGCGGCCGAGGCGTGGATGAAAGACGTCGCGCCGGAGTCGTTCAAGGGTGCGCACGCAGTAGTCGATGTGGCGCCGGACGGTGCGAGCTACCGTCTGATGATGGTGGACGCGTCCGACGAGCAGTACCGCGTTCTTGGAGCATACGATTTCAAGACGAGCCCGAAATCTTAAGGAGCAGTCCGTGAGTATGAGAACCGTTGAAACGTGTGGAGTGCGCGCCCGCGTGGCGGACGGCTTTCTCGCCCGTGCCAAGGGGCTTATCGGATCCCCGCCCCCGCCGCAGGGCGAGGGGTTGCTAATCCCGCGCTGCAACGCGATCCACACGTTCTTCATGTCCTACGCGATAGATGCCACATTCCTTGACGGCGACGGAAAAGTGGTGAAGGTCGTGCGTAACATCCGCCCGTGGCGTCCGTTCGTATGGGGTGGATGGCGTGCGCGGCAGGTTCTTGAAACTGCGGCAACGCCTTAAAAGGGTGGTGGACCCGGCGGGACTTGAACCCACGACCTAGCGATTATGAGTCGCCAGCTCTGACCAACTGAGCTACGGGTCCTTGGTGCCCCTGACAGGACTCGAACCTGCTACCCGCTGCTTAGAAGGCAGCTGCTCTGTCCAGGTGAGCTACAGGGGCTCTCGAAAAACGTCATATAGTTTACCACATTTTCGCCCGAATGTGCTATAATCTTATTTGATTTTTTTCAACCCACAAGGAAACCACTATGAAGAACTCGATTCAATCAATGCCCTGGGGCGCTTTTGAAGGCCAAGAAGTGCGCCTTTGGCACCTCGTAAACGCTAACGGCCTTGAGCTGCAGTTCACCGATTTCGGCGGACGGCTCGTGAAGGCGATCGTCCCCGACCGTGCCGGCCGGTTCGACAACGTGACGCTCGGCTGGCCTACGCTCGACGAGTACGTGGCCGAGAACGGCGGCACCTATTACGGCGCACTTGTGGGCCGCTACGGCAACCGCATCGGCGCGGGCAAGTTCACGCTCGGCGGAAAGGAATACACCCTTGAGCTGAACAACGAGCCTGCCGGAATCCCGTGCGCACTGCACGGCGGTCTTCGCGGTTTCGCTCTGCGCAAATGGACCGTGGTTGAAGAGATACACGACGAAGACAAGGTCGGCCTCGTGATGGAAATCGAATCCCCAGACGGCGAGGGCGGCTACCCAGGCAACGTCAAGGTGCGCGCAACCCTCACGCTCGACAACAACAACGTGTGGCACATCGGCTGGAAGGCGACGTCCGACCAGGCGACTCCGATCTCCCTCACCGACCACGCCTACTGGAATCTCGACGGCGTTGACGCCGGCACCACGGTGATGGGCCACCAGCTCTACGTGAACGCCGACGTGATCACGGCATACGGTCCCGCGATGATCCCCACGGGCGAGTTCCGCGACGTCACCGGCACGCCGTTCGACTTCCGCACCACGCACGCCATCGGCGACATGCACGACTGGGACTACGACCAGCTCGCATACGGCGCAGGCTACGACATGAACTGGGTGCTGCGCAAGACGCCCGGCGACGAACTCTCGCCCGCCTGCATCCTCACGTCCCCGGCGACTGGTCGCCAGATCGAGGTGTGGACTACCGAACCCGGCGTGCAGGTGTACGACGGCTACTACCTTCCCGTGCGCAACGCGGGTGTGGCGCTCGAGACGCAGCATTTCCCTGACTCTCCCAACCATCCTGAATTCCCGTCCACAATCGTCCGCCCCGGCGTGCCGTTCTACTCCACCACGGAGTTCCGGTTCAAGGTGCAGGGCTGAACGCAACGGAACAAGGAGGAGTCGTAAATGAAGATTCGCGTGATTGCGCTACTGCTTGCCGCAGCGGCGTTCGTGGTGAATGCCGGCGAGCACCTGTACCTCTGGCCGGAAGGCAAGATGCCCAACGCCCAGCCGCACCAGATCGCGGCCTCGACTGAGGATGCGCGCGCAAAGGGGTTCAAGGCGGACGAATGGCGATGTCCGTACATCGAATGGTGCGCGGCGCCGGCGAAGCCGAACGGGTGCTGCATGATCCTCATCTCCGGCGGCGGCTACAACTGCTACTGCGACGTGGGGCTCATAAGGACGTGGAACAAGAAGTTCACCGAGCAGGGCTTCCAGTGCGTGACGTTCGTTTATCGCACGCCGCGTCCGAATGGACTGCCGATCCACCAGAGCGCGTGGGAAGACGGCCAGCGCGCCGTCCGCATGGTGAGGGCCGCCGCTAAGGAGAAGGGTTTCGACCCTGAGAAGATCGGCACGATCTCGATGTCCGCCGGCTCCCACCTCGCGACGCTCCTCGCAACGAGCGCGCTCACGCCCGCATACGCGAAGATCGACGCGCTCGACGACATCCCATGCCACATCAACTGGGCGATCACCGGCGCAATCGCGTACGCCATGACCGACGGCATCGGCGTTCCCAACACGCGCAACGGACAGGCCATCGACGCGAAGCTCGACGGCTGCTTCAAGTTCGACGCTAAGACCGCGCCCATGTGCATGTTCCACGGCAGCGCGGACGTCTATTCGCCGACTGCATCCACGTTCGTCTATCGCGAACTGCGCAAGCACAAGGTGCCGGCGGAACTGCACCTTTTCGCTGACCGTCCTCACGGATTCTGGGGTCAGGACGGGAAGGGCGACAAGGCGGCCGCATACGACAACTGGTTCGACCGTGCCATGGAATTCCTGACGCAGCTCGGCTTCACGGGTCCGCTCGCACCCGCCGAGGACCTGCTGAAGCGCTACGCGAAGGACTTCCACGATCCGGCGAAGTACGCCAAGGAGGAACTGTGGCCGAAGGGTAAAATCCCAGACTTCCAAAAGCACCAGTGCGTGCCGTACCTTGAATGGTACATTCCCGCAAACCTCACGACGAAGGCAATCCAGATAATCTACTCCGGCGGGTCATATCAGGGCAACAGACCAGACGACTTCGAAGTTGCGCCCGCGCGTCGATTCTTGAACGAGAAGGGCATGGCGGTCGTCACGATGAAGTACCGCACGCCGCGTCCGAATGGACTCGCCAAGCACACGACCGCGTGGCAGGACCTGCAGAGGTGCATTCGCATCGTGCGCAGCAAGGCGGCGGCGAAGGGGCTCGATCCCAACCGCATCGGCATCATGGGGTCGTCCGCTGGCGGACACCTCACGCTCATGGGCGTCACCAGCGCGCGCAGCCGCTCGTACTGGGACATCGACAAACTCGACAAGATCCCGTGCAATGTCCAGTGGGGCGTGGGCATCTACCCCGCGTATGCGCTCACCGATGGCGCCGACAAGCACAACTCCACTGGCGGTAACGACGGCGACGCGCGGCTCGTTCCCGAGTTCGCGTTCGACCCCGATACGTGTCCGATGGTGTTCATCCACGGCGACGCGGACGGCTGGGCCGCGATGAACTCGGTGAAAACGTGGGAGCAGATGCGCCGCATGGGAATTGCAAGCGACCTGCACACGCTCTGCCTGCGTCCGCACTGCTTCCAGCGGAAGGCCTCCCCCGGCACCGGAAGCTACACCTGGCTTGGACGCATCTGGGAGTTTATGAACCACAAGGGTTTCAATAAATAATAGGTAGGATGAAATAACAGGCACATGAAAAGACTAGGCGATATATTGAAGGTTCCTGGACTCCCCTGGCTGCTTGCCGCAGGAGTCGCCGTGTGCGTTGCGTTCCTTGCGGTGTGGTATGGAGGTCTCAACCAGGACGAAGGCTGGTACCTGTATTCCGCGCAGCTGGTGCGGGACGGCAAACTTCCGTACCGCGATTTCTTCTACACCCAGGGGCCGACACTCCCGTTCGTGTATTCGGCTCTCGCCTGGGTGTGGGGGCAGGGTTCGCCGCTCGCAGGGCTGCTTGGCGGACGCATCGTCACCTTTATGTTCGGCCTTTTCGCAACGGCTTGCGCAATAGGTCTTGTGCGCAGGCTTGTGCCGGAGGACAGGCGAGGAAGGGCGTCTCTTGTGGTGTTTTCGCTCCTCGCCTGCAACATCTACCACGTTTACTTCACTACGATTCCGAAAACGTACGCGCTCGGAAGCCTCTTCGTGTTGGCGGGATTCCTGCTGCTCACGTACAGGTCTCCATTCGCCGCGTTTGCTGGCGGGCTGTCATTGGCGTTCGCCACTGGTACGCGCATCTCGCTTCTCCTGGTCCTTCCCGTAGTCGGCGTGACGCTCCTCGTGCGCTTCCGCGATTTCAGGTGGCGTTTCCTCTGGTTCGGACTTGGTGGTGCGCTCGGTTTGCTGCTCACGTATGGACTATTCGCATTCGACCCCGCGTCCCGTGCCGGACTGCTTGCCGCGCAGAGCTACCACGCCGCACGCGGCGGATTCGATCCGTTCTTCGCGATTGGCAGCGTCTCACGCCTCGCGCGCGGCTACATGGCGCTCGGCGTGGTGCTGTTTGGCGTGCTGATGACGCGGCGTCCCGCGCCGGATTCGCCGCGAATGCCCGTGGAACAGTCAGCAATGCTCTGGATGCTAGGACTCTCCTTCGCCGCAGTGTTCTGTCTGCAGTTGTCCGCCCCGTTTCCGTACGACGACTACCAAGTGCCGCTCATGGGCATGTTGACGGTACTGGTGGCGTCGTGGTACTGCCGTCGCGGCGGTACGGCGTGGTTTGCGGTGCTGGCGGCATGTCTCGTATCTTTCACCTCGCCGTTCCTGCAGGACTGGGCCACCTACGGACAGGACCGCTTCTGGAGCCAGAAGAAGGAGCAGACGGAACTCTCCAAGCTCAGGGAGATGGGAAAGCTTGTCAACGCGCTGGATCCAGACGGGAAGGACATCCTCACGCAGGACCTCTACCTCGCCGTGGAGACAGGACGCACCGTGCCGCCTGGGCTTGAGATGGGGCCGTTCTCGTATTTCCCCGAACTCTCCACGGAGGACGCGCGAGCCCGCCACGTGCTCAACCGCGAGTTGATGTACGACCTGCTTGATTCCGCGCCGTGCGGCATCGCCGCGTGTTCAGGGTACGCCTTTGCAATCTCCGCGCCGACGTGCGCTGAAACCGATACAACTGAGCAGGCCCGTCTCTTCAAGGAACTCAAGCGGGGCTACGACCTCGTTGCGCGAGAAACCGACTTCGGCCAGAACGCGACTACGCTTCTGTTGATGAAGCGCAGAGAAACGCGGCAGAAGGACTCCAAGCAGCGCTAACTGGGAACGCCGCCCTCAATGAGCGCGTCCGCATGCGGGAAACGACAAACGTATGGGGTAGGGAGTGGCTACCCCAACCCTAGCGGGCTGCTACCCCCACCCTGACGGGTTGTTACCCCTACGGTGGGGCGAGGCGTCCCGCCGAGCCGCAACGGCTCACCCGGAGGGTTCGCCCCACCTCCGGGCCGCCCGGTGGTCGGCCCCTACCGGATCGCAGCGGTAGGGCGCGATCACCGAGCGCGCCGCGCCAACGCAGGGAGAGCGTCTTCACCCAGTAGCGGCAACTACGACCTCTACGGACTGCGCGGTTATCCGGGCTTTTTGCCAACGTCGACGGTACCGCTCTGGACGAGCGGAGACCCGGAGCATCCCCTCACGTTGAACGACCTTGCCGGAGCAACGTTCGCCGCCCATACTGCGGGCTCTGCGATGATGCCATCCATCGACGAAATCTATGCCTACAACAGAAACATCACGAGAAACGCGCAAGGGGACGTGACGTCGATCATCGTCGAGTTCCAGACGTATGACGACGGGTATGTCAAGTGCGTTGTTGCCGAGCTCACGGAGAATAACGGCGTCATCTACGGAAAGGCAATCCGGCGATGCTACGTGCTCACGACAGCTGACTTGTTTCTTGGTTACCGCATGTGCCGCACGGATGGAACCTATACGTCCTCCCACGACACCAGCATTGCAACGAGTACATCAGGCGCCTCATACGGCATCTACGGCTTGACGGCGATGGTGGAGACTCCGGAACGGGAGTTTACGCTGGACGCAAACCGCAGCTGGAGCGAGTTTACGGGTGGCGTTCCGCTGAACGACGCCGCGATGACGGTGCGCGTGAAGGTGACGGGCAACAACCCCGTCCTGACGTTCGACGAGAACGTGAACATCGGGAAGCTGATCATCGAAAACGGACGCGGCGACGGCGCTTCGACCAACTCGCTTGCGGTCGCGGGCGGCGCGTCTGTCGCGGTCGGCGAACTTGCGCTGGGCGAGACTGTCCGGACGGAAGTGCCGTCGGCGCTGGCGTCCGTGGCGACGGTTTCGCTTGGCGCGGGCGCACGGGCGGTTTACGCGGGCGACGCGACGGTGTCGAGCCTGATACGCGGCGCGGGCGGCGTGGAAGTCGCCTCGGGGCGCGTGACGTTCACGTCGTCGGCAAGCTCGTTCGGCGGCGGAACCAATCCATGTGGCGGAGCCGACAAGATCTCGCTTGTGCGCATGCGCAACGCGGCAACCTGCGTGACGAACTCGACCGAAATGCTTTCCGAACTGCACATGAACATCGCGTCGGGAACGCTGCGCAATGACCATTTGCCGATTGGCGGCAACCTGAAGCTTGTCAAGGAGGGCTCCGGCACGTATGTTTCTGGAATGGTGCAGACTTATTCCGGAGGGACGCTTGTGGCTGGCGGAACGGCGCAGCCGCCGGATGGGACGGGCGCGAACGCCACGTACAGCGGGACGAAGTACAGGGCGTTCGGCACGGGCGTGCTAACCGTGTCGGAGGGGGCGGTCTTCGACCTTCGTGGCAATTACGACTACACCTACATCGCCCTTGACGGCGGCACGTTGAGGAACAGTGGTTTCCACATGACCCAAACCTCCTGGGGTGGAGCATCCCTGGTGGCGTTGACGAAAGACTCCTACATCGACATGAAGACGAAGATTGTGTTTGGAACCGGCATCGATGCGGTTGACCTCAACGGGAAAACTCTTTTTATGAATGCGACACCAGGTGCTGTTCTTACTGTAAGATGCCAGAGCATTGAAAATGGGACGATATCGTATTCTGGTGGGGGATGGCTGGACGTTTCCTGCCGCGACATGAGCGGTGTACGCCTTGAAGTGGCAAGTTCATTCAACCTGGTTGGAAACGTTGAGATTGTTGACTACACGAGTTCATACTTGTTGAGCAACTATGATGGAGCGACTGGCAACAATGGAAGCGGAGTGATTGGCGTTGCGGGGGTGTTCAAGCCACTGACGGACTATTGGCACGCATGCGAACTGCATGGAGGCGCGACAATCGACCTATCGGCGAGGACCAGTGAACTGTCCGCCGTCTCGTTCTTCAGCAAGGGAGCGAAGAACCTTGCCTTCACGGAAGGTGCGCGGATGAACGTGAAGTTGGGTACGCGGCCAGTTTCCGCTGGCGAGAGGATCATCGGCTGGACTGAAGACACGAAGCCGGCCAACGTCGGCACGGTGAAGTTCGTGCGCGGCGATGCGGATCGCAACTACGGGTTTGTCGTGAAAGATGACGGTCTGTATATTACCAAGGGCATGATGGTAATTGTCAGGTAGCCCGCGCCAACTACTTATAGAAGCGGCAATCAAATATCGTGATTTTCAGCCGCAAAGATCGCAAAGGACACAAAGTCTTTGCGATCTATGCGTTCTTTGCGGCTTAACATATTTCATTGCCGAAGCAATAGTTGAGCTTCCTAAGTTCAAGGCGAAGAACCTCACCGAGAAGAAGATGCAGGTTCTGTGGCTTCGCTTCCTTACGGAAATCGGCGAGGCGACAAAAGAGGCTCCCCAGCCTCGCCGTCGGCGAAATCAAGGCACTGCAAGCGGCCTTATGATCATCGTCATGGTCGTCGTGCCCGTGAACTACGCGCTTCTCTATCGTGTTTCCAAGAAGGTGGCTCTTTTGACTTTTTTTATTTTACTATCGGTGATGAGGAGAATTATGGTATAATACGTGTTGGTTTTTCAGGAGAATAGGATGAGTAATCTGATAAGCGCAGAAGTGATAACGGGCAACTCCGTTTACGGTGTGCGGCAAGCGCAGTACACCGTGGGCAAGGAGTCCGGCAAGAACTTCATCGACGCCATGTCGCTCGCGGCGTTCAAGCAGGCCGTCGCAATCGAGAGCGCGACCACAGCCTATTCCCATGTCGTCACTGCTCGGCAGACGAAGATCGACGAACTCAGCGAAGCGCTTTCCTACATCGCCAAGGCCGTTGGCAAGCTCAACAACAAGAATGCAAAATCGACCGACAAGGTCACGGTAGATAACGCCTCGTGGGTCAAGAATATCGCCGCAAAGTACGAAGTGTCACTTTCCTGGGAATCAAACGGCAGCCAGATGACGCGCGGCAACTTGCAGAAGGCTCAGACGAACGTGCAGTACGCGATAGAGAGAGAGGACAACGATATCCAGCAGGACATCGTGACTCTGCAGTCGTTCATCTCCAAGCGCGACAATGCGTACTCTAACGCCTCCAAGGTCATCCGGAAGGCGAATCAGGCGGCAGGCTCGACGATTAACAACATTGGTGCCTAGTGTTTAGCGGTTAAGAGTGAAAAGGAAAGGATAAGGAAATGGCAAGTATCACGACAAACAACATCACGCTGTCGCAGACGTGGGGTGCGTCGTTCGGCGACTACAAGCTCGACGGCAAGGGCGTGGATTTCCAGGATATCATGATAGCCCTATCCGAACGGCGCGCCACGGCGGTGGAAGGCGAGGTTTCACCGCTTGCGACGCGGATCACAAACCGTAACTCGACGCTCGAAGACCTCGGAAACGTCTTGGCCGACCTTACCAAGCTTCAGGCCCAGTTCGACAGCGAATCGAAGGGCACCGACCGCAAAGGCTATTTGCAGCAGACGTCGAAGGACATTCTCATCGGCGTATTCGGAACGTTGGACTGGAGCGACCGGCACATGACGAAGTACGAGGTCGAGGAATGGCTGCAGAAGGTTAAGAGCAAGATCGACGCGCTCAACAACGCGGCGCAGAAGGACATGACGCGCCTTGAGTCGCTCGTTGACCGTCGTGACGAGGCGTTCTCCACCGCGTCCAGCCTCATGAGCGAGATCAGCGACACGAGAAGCAATCTTATAAGGAACCTGTAATGGCGATATCGATAGAGGCGATTTCCGATAACCGCTACGCGCCCGATGGGAGCGAGAAGGTCCTTCTGTATTCGACGGGGCTTGAGGGCGGGTCGCACCTCACCATAGGGCAGCTCGTCATCGCGGTCTCGATGCGCTCCGCCGCCGCGTACGAGTCGCAGGGCATCGTGAAGATGAACCGCATGGCGGGAGGTTCCGACAAGCTTGAAAAGATCGCCGAGTTCATGGAGGCGATTTCGGACGGAGGCGGCGACTGGGCGGAGATAAAGGCGTATTGCCAGACGGCGCTGGGCATATCGGATGAGTTGCCGGACAATCTCGACACCTACGCGAAGCGCATGTCGGCCGTCGCGGCCCTCCGAAGCAAGGCTAACACGCTGACGCAGCAGCAGCAGACGGAAATGATCGACATGCAGACGCTGGTGAACCGGCGCGACGTGGCGTTTTCGGCATCGTCCAACATCGTCCGCGCGCTCGGCACGTCCCAGGGCAACAACGCGGCAAATTTCTAAAAGGAGGCAGATATGGCTTTCAATGTAGATCAAATCTATCTTTCGATGCAGAGCCCGGACACGGGCGAGTATCTGCTGGCGAACGTCTATACCATCGACGGCGTGTACGAGGCGGACGGCGTGACGCCGCGGCTGCTCTCCGTCGGACAGCTCGTCATGGCAATCTGCCTGCAGCGTGCGGCTGAACTGGAGACCGACATCGTCAGGAAAATGAATGAACTCGAGAGCACCACCGAAATCTTGGAGTGCATGACGGAGATCGAGACTAACGTGCTTGAAGGCGATGTGAACATGGGTACCAAGAAAATCAAATACCAAGGCATGGACTACACCTATCAGGATTTTCTGGATAGATTCGCTGGGGTGGAATATGTTCCGTCTGGCACGGTGAACAAGGATTCCACTGAGTTTCTTTCGTCATTGGAGTCGGCGATGGACTCGAAAAACTCGTTCAGCCAGCGAACGATGATCGAGCTACAGTCGCAGACGACCAAACGCGACCAGACATACGACATGATCTCGAATATCCTCAAGTCGATCAACACCGTGTTGATTGGCAATGTGAACAACTTTTAACGACAAGGCGGCGGTGTTTAATGCCGTCCGTTACTAGTACATTTGGTTCGCGGAATATGATAGAATATCCGCCTGTCTTGAAATGTCCAGGAGGTGTCTATCATGGAAAAGAACGACAATTTGATTTTGACTGGCTGGGGCTACGCGGAGTACGTGGCCTCGGCGGCGGTTGCTTTGCGGGCGCTTGATGGCAGGGCTGACGTCCTTGGCGTGAGCCGGAGGCGTCTGCCAGAATACCTCACGGAACTGACCT
The DNA here is from genome assembly GCA_902779865.1 of uncultured bacterium. GTDB lineage: Bacteria > Verrucomicrobiota > Kiritimatiellia > RFP12 > UBA1067 > RUG572. The sequence goes on along the minus strand of CACZDG010000059.1, from coordinate 11,179 downwards.
CAACTCGCGATGCCCTGCGTTGGAAGCGAATATACATTCTCGGCGTGGCGTTGAGCGGCGACCCGGATGCGCTTGCGTCGGCACTCGCGAAGCTGAAGGCGAGAGGCGTGAAGGTAACGTGGATCAGTGCAATATCAATGCCTGAACAAGTCGCCAAAGTGCTGGAAGGGAAGCTAGACGTTGAGTTCCGCGAAGGTTCGCTTCTTGAGGCCGTTGGACAGGCGTTCGGCAATGACGTTGCTGAGTTCATTCCCTTTACTTCGGTAGGGAAGCCGCCACGCGACCGCAGGGCGACCACCGACGTCCAGGCATACTTTACGCTGATTGAAGCGGCGCAGTTCTACTACCGCAATTACCAGGACGAAGCACTTTATGCTACGGCTGCGCGGTATCTCGCGAACGGCGTACGCCCTGCGGCGTGGGAGGCCGACGTCAAAAGGGCCGTTGAGCATTACGACCGCTACGGTGGCAGGGAGCTTCTGGGCAAAAGCCGCGAGATCGCGATGCTGCAGGAGCGAATCAACCGCGTTGCGGCTCACGAACACGCGCGAGTGCTGATCCTCGGCGAGAGCGGTACCGGCAAGGAGACCGTAGCGCAGCAGATCCACACGAAGAGTCCGCGACGCGACATGCCGTTCATCGCCTTCAACTGCGCGAGCGTGACGAAGGGACTGCTGGAGGACCGTTTCTTCGGACACGAACGCGGTGCGTTCACGAACGCCGTGGAGCGCACGGACGGTCTGTTCCTCCAGGCGGATGGCGGTACGCTCTTCCTCGACGAAATCGGCGAGATGCCGCTTGAGGTGCAGGCGTTGCTGCTGCGCGTCCTTGAGGGCGGGCGTTTCATGCGCATCGGAGGCAAGGAGGAACTGACGTGCGACATCCGCCTCATCACGGCCACGAACCGCGACCTGCCGCGTCTTGTCGTGGAGGGGAAGTTCCGCGAAGACCTCTACCAGCGGCTCAACGTGGTGCAGCTCAGGACGCCGTCCCTGCGCGAGCACAAGGACGATATCCCGATAATCGCCAACGCATGGTGGCGCAAGTATCACGACAACCACGTATTGAAGGACGAGCAGATCGCCGCGCTCATGGACTACGACTATCCCGGCAACGTGCGTGAGCTCATCAACATCCTCGACCGTGCTACGGCGTTGGAGGAAAGCGACTTCGCGCTCATCATGCGGGAGCACCGGGAGATGAACGCCGGGCTTTCCTCGGGACTTGAACTAAAAACAGGTCGTGTCCCCGACAACCTAGAGGCTGCAATGCGGTTGCACGTGCGCCGCGTTTACGACAAGTACGGCCAGAACATCACCCGTGTGGCCGAAGCACTGGGCGTCAGCCGCAACACCGTGAAAAAGTATCTGTAACTGCGCACGTGGGCGGAGAGTTATTTCGTCCGCCACGGATGTGTCTGGATATGATATACTATGTGGCGTCAAGAGACAAGAAAACAAAACAAGGAGCAGTAAATGAAGAGACTCATTCTTGGTATGGCCGTGACGGCGGCTGGCCTTTGTATCGCTGGCGACTACCCGTTCCAGCCGGCGGAGATGACGAACGTCGCGATCCGCGCCGGGTTCTGGTACCCACGCTTCGAGACAAACCGCTTGGTGACGGTGCGCACGGACTTCCAGAAGAGCGAGGAGACCGGCCGCCTCGAGAACTTCCGCGCGGCGGGCCGCCGCGCCGCGACCGGGTTCCGCGGCATCCCGTTCGACGACTCGGACGTGTACAAGATCATCGAGGGCGCGGCCTACACGCTCTCCACGCATCCCGACCCCAAGCTCGAGAAGTACCTCGACGACCTCATCGGACACATCGCCAAGGCCCAGGAACCGGACGGCTACCTCTACACCGCCCGCACCCTCGGCTACAACTTCACCAAGGACGGCCGCGCGCGGCACGGCCGCATGATGGGCCCCACTCGCTGGAGCTATCTCGCCCACAGCCACGAGCTCTACAACATCGGCCACATGTACGAGGCCGCCGTGGCCTACTATCAGGTCACCGGCAAGCGCACGCTCCTCGACGTCGCCATCCGCAGCGCGGACATGGTGGACCGCGTCTTCGGCCCCGCCCCGACGCAGCTCAAGGAGACCTCCGGACACGAGGAGATCGAACTGGCCCTCTGCAAGCTCTATCGCGCCACGGGCGAGGAGCGCTATCTCCGGCTCGCCAAGTTCCTGCTCGACAGGCGCGGACAGGGCGTCCTCGGCGAGAGCAAGGTGTTTGCGCAGAGCGGCGCCCTCGTGAAGGGTGGCGAGCTCGGCGCGAAGGGCTCGTACAACCAGAACCACATTCCCGTCACGCAGCAGCGCGAGGCCGTGGGGCACGCCGTGCGCGCCACCTACCTCTACTGCGGCATGGCGGACGTCGCCGCGCTCGCGGGCAACGCCGAATACGTGAAGGCCATCGACGCGATCTGGGAGAACGTCGTCTCGAAGAAACTCCACCTCAACGGCTCCGTCGGCGCCCGCCACCGCGGCGAGGCGTTCGGCGCGAACTACGAACTGCCCAACGAGCGCGCGTACCTCGAGACGTGCGCCGGCATCGGCAACGCCCTCTGGAACCAGAGGATGTTCCTCATGTACGGCGACGCGAAGTACGTCGACGTTCTTGAGCGCGTGATCTACAACGGCTTCCTGAGCGGCATCTCGCTCGGCGGCGACGAGTTCTTCTACCCGAACCCGCAGGCGTCGCGCGGCGGCTACAGGCGCTCCAAGTGGTTCGGGTGCAGCTGCTGCCCCGTGAACATCGTCCGCTTCATCCCGCAGATCGCGCAGTTCGCCTACGCGACGCGCGGCGACGCGGCCTACGTGAACCTCTTTGTCGCGAGCGACGCGAAGCTCAACCTCGCGGGTGGCGACGTGACGCTCAAGCAGGAGACGGAGTATCCGTGGAAGGGCCTCTCGCGGATCGAGATTGGGGATATTGGGGGGAAGACAGCAAGCGTACAACAACAAGGTCGTTTCACTCTCAACGTCCGCGTGCCGGGATGGTGCGTGGGTCGTCCCGTGCCGAGCGACCTCTACACGCAGACCGTGTCCGGTTCGCTTTCGGACTTCACTGTGAAGGTGAACGGCAAGCCGTTCGCGTTCATGCCCCAGAAGGGCTACTGCCCCATCACGCGCACGTGGAAGAAGGGCGACGTCGTCGAAGTGTGCATGAACATGCCCGTGCGGCGCATCAAGGCGCACGACGCGGTGGTGAACGACCGCGGCCGTCTCGCCGTGGAATGCGGCCCGATCCTCTACTGCGCCGAGGGCGTGGACAACGGCGGGCACGTGCTCGACAAGGTGCTCGCGGCCGACGCGACGTTCACGCCCACGACGTGCAACATCCTCGGCAACGTCTATCCCGCGTTCACGGCGCCGGCGGTCTCGCTCCGCCGCGGGCTCACGTCCGGCGTCCGCAAGGAGGCGACGACGCTCACGCTCGTCCCGTACTTCGCCTGGTGCCACCGTGGCGCCGGCGAGATGCAGGTGTTCTTCCCGACGGAGGCGAAGGACGAGAACGCCGCGTCCGACTTCAAGATGTCGGCGTCGCACTGCTTCCCGAAGGACAGCGTCGGCGCGATGTGCGACGGCGTTCTGCCCAAGGCATCCAACGACGAGTCCATCCCGCGCTTCACGTTCTGGGACCACTGCGGCACGGACGAATGGGTCATGTGCGAGTTTTCCTCGCCGGAGGAGGTCAAGGGCGTGAGCGTCTACTGGTTCGACGACGGCGCCAAGGGGCATTGCCGCATCCCCGCGTCCTGGAAGGTGCAGTGGCGCGCAGCGAAGAACGCCCCGTGGCAGGATGTCGCAGCCGAGGGCCCCATCGCCAAGGACAAGTTCTGCACCATCGACTTCCCCGCGCCCGTGAAGGCTCAGGCCGTCCGTCTCGCCATCAAGCTCCAGCACGATTGGTCCGGCGGCATCCTTGAGTGGCGTTTCCGCTAAATGCGGCGCGAGACGGAAGAGAGTCAAATGACTAATAATGCACTTACCCGCCGTTGGTTCATCGGCGGCATGGCCGCAAGCCTCGGAATGGTGCGTGGAACGCGCCTCTTCGCCGCCCCTGGCGCGGCGGCACGTGCGGGTGCGCGGCTCAAGATAGGCGTTTTGAGCGATGTCCACTTGAAGAGGCTCGGCGACGAGACGACGTTCCTCAAGGCTCTCGCCTACTTCAGGGATCATGGAGCGGACGGTGTGCTGATCGCCGGCGACATCGCGGACACCGGCCGTGCCGCGCAGCTGAAACTCTGTGCCGACTGTTGGTACAAGACGTTCCCGAACGGCAAGGCACCGGATGGGCGTCCGGTGGAGCAGCTGTTCGTCTATGGCAATCACGACATCGACGGATGGAACTGGAAGTCTAACGCCGCTTTCTACAAGGAGCATCCCGAAATGAAGTCGATCGACGCCATCGGCTTCGAGAACAACCGTGCCCGCGTGTGGGAAGAGATATTCCACGAGAAGTTCGCGCCGATATGGATGAAGCGCGTCAAGGGCTACGCCGTCATCGGTGCACACTGGGGCAACATCCAGATCGAGGATTTCATGAAGGCACACGGCAAGGAACTCGATCCGTCGCTTCCGTTCTTCTACACCCAGCACGCGCATCCGCGCAACACCTGCTTCGGCTCGTGGGCGTGGGGACGCGACGACGGACGCTCTACGCGCGCGCTGAGTCCGTTCCCGAACGCCGTGGCGTTCTCCGGGCACAGCCACTACACGCTCACCGATGAGCGGACCGTGTGGCAAGGCGCGTTCACGTCCGTGAACACCGCCTCCCTCAAATACGCCTCGACCGACTACGCCCTCCGCGAAAACATGCCCGGCAACGGACACGGCTACCGCGGCGATAAGCGCAAGCACGCCATGGCGAACATAAAGACGTCCGATGGACGCCAGGGAATGTTGATGTCCGTGTTTGACGACCATATCGCGCTCGAGCGGCGCGAGTTCGTGACGGACAAGTCCCTTGGCGACGACTGGGTGATTCCGCTCCCCTGCGTGGAGCCGAAGCCCTTTGCCTACGCAGAACACGCGAAGAAGCGCATGGCGCCGCAGTTCGCGGAAGGATCCGTGGCGAAGGCCGAGAAGGTGAAGGACGGGAAGTTGGGCGAAATCGTCAACATTACGTTCCCCGCCGCGAAGACGCAGGCGAAGTGCCGCGTGTTCGAGTACGAGGTGACGGCCACGTTGGTTGAGGACGACGTGGATCTGGTGCAGGCACAACGTCGCGTGATGGCGCCGGATTTTCACTTGCCGGAGACGGCGGCTGGGAAACCTGGCTCGTGCGCGTTTGCCGTTGCGCAGCTTCCCCTCAGGGGACGCTATCGCTTCGACGTGCGGCCTGTCGAGTGTTTCGGGTTAAAGGGCCGCGCAATCCACGCGGAACTTACGGTCTAGCGCATACGCGGAAGGTTTGGTATAATAGCTGCCATGATTTGGAAGTCATCTAAAGTTGAACGCCGCCGTCAAGTGGCGACGTTCGTGGTTCTTACGATTGCGTCGTTCTTGATTGCAGTCGGTTATCTGACATTCGTCAATTGGGGCGGATTGTATCCGGCGGGCGTCACGGGGCTTGCGATGCTCTTGCAACGCATCGCCCAGCACCTTGTCAATATCGCCGGCGGTACGTGGGTCGTTCCGTTTTCGCCGATCAACCTCGCCTTGAACGTGATACCTGTCTGGATTGGTTTTCGCTTTATTGGGTGGCGGTTCACGCTATGGTCGCTCTACGTCATCTTCATGACAGGCTTTTTCATGGATATCCTGCCGGTCAAGGTTCTCACGTCGTTCATCTCCGAAGCCGAGCTTGCGCGCCTTTCCGCAGATCCGTTTTTGTGCAGTTTGTTCGGCGGCATCATCTTCGGATTCGCAATGTCGATTTGCCTTAGGTGGAACGCGACGACCGGGGGCACGGACTTCATCGCCATCTACCTCTCCGAACAGAAGGGGCGCGAGACGTGGAGCCTGATCCTCGCCATAAACGCCGCCATCCTCCTCGCCGGCGGGTTTACGTTCGGATGGTCGGGTTCGCTTTACTCCATCATCTACCAGTTCGTGACGCTCCAGGTGGTTCACTTGATGTACCGCACCTACCAATACCAGACGCTGCTGATCGTCACAAGCGAGCCGAAACGCATCTGCGAGGCGATATACCGCGTAAGCCACCATGGCGCGACCGTCATGCGCGGGACCGGCGGATACTCCCAAAAGCCCACGAGCGTAATCTACTCGGTCGTTGCGGCGGACGACACACCGCATATCTACACGCTCTGCAAGAAAATCGACAAGGACGCCTTCATAAACACGATAAGCACGTCGCGCGTGATCGGGCGGTTCTATCTTCGTCCACGCGACTGACAAATGATGGTGTTCTGCCTACCAGGGAATATCCCAGATGAAAAAGATATTGTTTGCCGCATGTTTGATTGTTTCCGCGTTTGCATTGTCTGCTGATGACGGACGCGACTGGTCGCAGATATATCTCGGCCTGAGCCCGTCCGTATCGCCGGACGGCTCGTTCTTCGCGTTCGAGTGGAAGGACCGAGTGTGGCTCGCGCCCACTGCGGGCGGCACGGCGGTGCCGATCGGGGACGGGATGTCTGCGGATGCGCGTCCGTTCATCTCGCCAGACGGAAAGCGCATCGCGTTCCTTTCCGACCGCTGGGGAACGCAGCAGCTTTTCGAAATGGACTTGGACGTCGCCGCGAAGACAGCCCGGAACATGAGGCAGGTCACGTTCCACACCGAAAGCCTCTACTCATGGGGCTACACGCCGGACGGAACGGAGATGCTTGCGCTGGCGTACCGCGACGACGCGTCGGTGACGACGGCGTTCAAGCGCCTGTCGCGCCGTCCGATTCTCGTCTCCATGCGCGAGCGCAGGGCGGAGAAGCTGCTGTTCGACGCGCCCGCGTTCTGTCCGTCGCTCTCGCCCGACGGACGCAAGGCGTTGTTCGCGTCCAAGATAGAGGAGAGGGGGCTTGAGTTCCGCAAGCGGCACGTCTGGTCGAAGACGTCCTACTCCGGCGACATCTGGATGTACGACCGCGACACGGGTGCGTTCACGCCGGTAGTGAAGCGCGCCGAAAACTGCACGTCTCCCATCTGGACGCCCGACGGGAAGGGGTTCTACTACCTTTGCGACGCGGATGGCGTCCGCAACATATACCGTTGCTCGCTTGCGACGGGGGAGGAACGGCAGATCACGCATTTCACGGACGACCACATCTTCTGTCCCTCGCTTTCGCGCGACGGGCGCACGATGGTATTCGCGAAGGGACTCGACCTCTGGCGCATCGATCCGACGGCGGAGAAGCCGGTGGCGCAGCGCATCGTGCTCAAGCCCGCATTCCTCGATCCCACCGCGCCGCGAACAGTCCGCCGCTGGTACGAAACGATCGACAACGACTATGGACCTGGCAACTGCACGTTCCGCGACAACGGACGGGAGGTCGTCTTTACGGCAGGCGGCGACGTGTGGGCGATGGAGCTTGTGGACGAGGGACGCCAGCCCGTCTGCATACACGGCTCGTCACGCACGCACGAGCGCGACTGCGCGTTTTCGCCGGACGGCGAAACGCTCTACTACCTTTCCAACCGGGGTGACGGAACCGACGTCTGGCGCGTCCGCCGCGCCGATACGAACAAGCTGTGGTCCGCCAACACGGGATTCATGCGCGAGCGCCTCACGTCCGACGACGTCTGCCGCCGCTCGTTGACCGTTTCGCCCGACGGAACTCAGCTAGCGTGGATGGATTTCACCGGAAAGCTTCATTTCGCCGATACGAACGGGGTTGTGAAGACCGTCTCAAAGGTTTCATCTACGGACATCGGCAAGTACGTCTGGTCGCCAGACGGAAAGTACGTCGCGGCGGCGCTGAAAGACGGCTACAACAACGTGGACGTCTGGATCGTGCCGACGTGGGACGTGGACGCGAACGGCGAGAAGGCCCCCGCCCCGTGCAACATCTCCCGCAACTGGAAATGGGACGGTTCCCCGGTCTGGTCGCCGGACGGTCGCGTCGTGGCATTTTCCGGCGACCGCACCGCCACGGGCGACACTTCGTACATATTCTACGCCTATCTCGATCCCGCCGATGAAAACGCGGAGGCGAACGGAGGCGAGATCAGAAAAGAGCCGTGCCGGCCCGACTTTGCCACGCTTCCCGACCGCGTGCGCGCAACGGGCGTGAAGGGCTACAGGCTCTTCTTCGCGCCGGACAGTCGGACTCTCGGATTCTTCTACTACAAAGACGAACAACTGTGTACGATTAAGATTCCTGGGCGGATGGCGTCTGAGAAGCTCCTGGGCAAGGACTTTTCAATCGTTTCATGGCTCAAGGATGGCGACAACGACAAACTGCTCGGAACCATCGGCAACTGTCCCGCAGTCGGCAAAAAGAAGTATGAATTCGACGTTTTCCGCACAATCGACGTCCAGGACTATCAGGAGCTCGCGTTCCTCGCCGCATGGGCGAGCATACGCGACGGATTCTGCGACGAGAACCTGCACGGCGCGGACTGGCTCGCGGTGCGCGACAAGTTCCGCCTCGCCGCGCGCAACGCGCCGTGCTGGAACATGTTTGCAAGGATATTATGGATGATGAACGGCGAAATCGACGCATCTCACCTATGGTTTGGCGCCAGTGACGTGTCGAAGAAGCGCTGGTCCGAATTCCCGTGGAAACGCGGATGGAACATATTCACGTGCCATCTGGGCGTGCGTTTCGACCGTAAGTACCGCGGAAAGGGATGGCGCGTGCGGGACGTTCTGCCGCGCTCCCCGGCCGACAGGGGCGTGGATGGCCTGCTGCCGGGCGACGTGGTCCTTTCGATAGACGGACGCAGCGTTTCGTCCGGAATGGACTACGCAGAGGCGATGAACGGTCCGTTGCCGCACACGTACCGCCTTCAGGTGAAACGCCCGGGCTGCGAGAAAATCCTTTCCCGCAAAGTCAAGGCAATCACGTTCGACAAGGCGCGGACTCTACTGCGCACGAAGGACATAGAGTCCGCCAAGGCCGCAGTCCGCAGAAGGGGCAACTTCGGGTACATTGCGATAGATGAAATGAACACAGCCAGCGCGGATGAATTCACCGACAAGGTTTTTGCGGAGTGCTTCGGCAAGGATGGACTCGTCGTTGACGTGCGCTTCAACATCGGCGGCCGGACGGCGGACAGGCTCATCGACATCCTCTGCGGCAACCGCCACGAGCGTCTCCGCTACCGCGGCACGGACTGTGAGGGCTATCTGCTCGACCGCTATGCGCGTCCGGTGATTGCCAACCTGCCGGTCGTGGTGCTGGCAAACGAGCGCAGCCAGTCGAACGCGGAGGAGTTCGCGCACGCGATGCAGACGCTCAAGCGCGCCAAGGTCGTCGGCATGGAGACGGCCGGCGATGTGATCGCCACGACGTCCGAAAAGCTCTTCGACTACGGCGAGGTGCGTAGTCCGCACGTCGGCACCTTCCTGCCCGACGGTAAGAACATGGAGGGCAACGGCGCGAAACCGGATGTGGAGGTTGACCTTACGCCGGCGGACATCGCCGCTGGCCGCGACCCGCAGCTCGACGCCGCGTTGGAAGTCCTTGCAGCCGAGATCGCCGGACGGAAGCCGTCCCCGCCGCTCGTCTATCCAAAGTGACTTCAAAAACGTGAAAATGTCGGGTTTTGGATTGACTTACTGTCCAAAATCCGATATACTATACGCCAATTTTCCGTCTGGACCAGGCCGTAACCGACTGCCTGGCCGGTAAGGAACCAACAAAAAAGGACAAACAAAATGCCTAAGATGAAAACAAAGAAGTGCGCCACCAAGCGCATGAAAATGTCGGCTACGGGCAAGGTTATGCGTTCCCAGGGTGGCAAGGCCCACCTGAACGGCTACAAGAGCCGTGGACGCAAGCGCAACCTCCGTGGCACAACCGTCACCGACGCTACCGTCTCGAAAACCATGCACCGCATGCAACCGTACGCATAAGGAGGAATGAGAAATGTCACGTGCTACAAACGCCCCCGCTTCCCGCGAACGCCGCCGCAAGCGCCTTGAACTGGCGAAGGGATTCCGCGGCAACCGTTCCAAGACTTTCCGCATCGCGACCGAGGCCGTTGACCGCGCCCGCCGTCTTGCGACGATCCACCGCAAGCTGAAGAAGCGCGACTTCCGTCAGCTCTGGATCGCCCGCATCAACGCGGCGACCCGCGCCGAGGGCATGAGCTACAGCGCATTCATCGCCGGGCTCATCAAGGCCAACGTCACGATCAACCGCAAGATGCTCAGCGAGATCGCCATCCGCGACCCCGAGGGCTTCAAGCAGATCATTGAAATAGCAAAGAATGCATAAGGAGCAAATAGAAAATGGCTAACACGCCCAAATTCGCCAACGCGAAGGTCTTCGCGTGGGTTGACAAGTGGAACAAGGTCTGCACGCCCGACAAGATCGTGGTCGTGAAGGGCACGAAGAAGGAGCACCTCGATATCTGCGAGATGATGGTCAAGAAGGGCCAGTTCATCAAGCTGAACCCGAAGACGCGCCCCGAGTGCTATCTCGCCCGTTCGCATGAGAGCGACGTGGCGCGCGTGGAGGGACGCACGTTCATCTGCTCCAAGAAGGAGATCGACGCGGGTCCGACGAACCACTGGATGGATCCCGACCAGATGAAGAAGCTCATGCTCAAGAGCTACAAGGGCTGCATGAAGGGCCGCACGATGTACGTGATCCCGTACGCGATGGGTCCGATCGGCAACCCGATCACCCAGTATGGCATCGAGATCACCGACTCGCCGTACGTTGTCGTGAACATGAACATCATGACGCGCACGGGCGACGCGGTGCTGAAGCACCTCGGCAAGGACGGCGACTTCATCCCCTGCATCCACTCCGTCGGTGCCCCCCTCAAGAAGGGCCAGAAGGACGTCGCGTGGCCGTGCGCCAAGCGGATTGAGGACAAGTTCATCACGCAGTTCCCCGAAGAGCGCCAGATCTGGTCGTTCGGTTCGGGCTACGGCGGGAACGCCCTCCTCGGCAAGAAGTGCTTCGCGCTCCGCATCGCGTCTAAGCTCGCGAAGGACCAGGGCTGGATGGCCGAGCACATGCTCATCCTCACGCTCACCTCGCCCGAGAAGAAGCAGTACCACGTCACGGCGGCGTTCCCGTCCGCCTGCGGCAAGA
>CACZDG010000058.1 GCA_902779865.1 uncultured bacterium | reverse complement strand
TGTACGGCAGAAACAGCGCATCGTTTACCAAAGCAACGCCACACTCCAACGCGGCAATAGGTGTTAAACATAAATATCCTAAAGTCACATCATACCATTTCGCATCAGGTGAGAAACTAATAATGCCAACAGAATCCGGTTCGTGCGACGTGGCAACTGCATCCTTGAAGAGTCTTTGCACCGTTGGAAATGGAAGCGGGTTGACCTCCGACGAGAAATTGTTTAATTGCGCCGGTATGTTCACACAGCCCGCGAACAATATCATCACGGCGAACGCGAGGGATGAGACGAGAATTGCTTTTGTCAGTTTCTGCATCCTTCAACTACTCCTTTCGCTTGCCGCCGCAGGGTGCGTTCTGCACATCGCTCGGTCGCGCCGCTGTCATGCCCAAAGTAAGGTGAAAATCACAATGGCGATTTGCCTTCTGACGGAATGCGAAAAGATGTCAGCACTCATGCCATGACCCCCGAAAAATCCGCACGCCCGGAAAGATACACGCGCGGAAGTTCCTCTTCGCGCGGAACGCATAGATGTACCATAAACGTACCGGGGGCATATCCTTCCGCAAGGGTCGCATCCACGCCTTCGTCGAAGTCGCCGTAATCGCCAAGCGCCAATGCGAACCGGTAGGGGACGACCACCGGGCGGCCCGTGGGTGGGGCGAACCCTCCGGGTGAGCCGTTGCGGCTCGGCGTGGACGCCTCGCCCCACCTTGTGCCTCGCACCACCTTGCGGCGCGCTCGGTGATCGCGCCCTAACGACTGGGTACGGCGACAAGCCGCGTCAAATTGCAGCAATGGCTAAATGCAGTACACCCAATGTCCTTTACGCTGGCCGGAATCATCACGCTCGTAAGGCTGCTGCAATCCTCGAGATTTCAAATCATTTGTAAACGTCATTTGTAAACGCGAATCCAATCGATGTACATCCGCACGGGGAGTGTGGAGACATCAACCTCTCCGACCCACTTTCCGCCGAGCTGCATGTCGAGCAGGAAATAGAACGGCTTGTCAAACGGCCACTGGTCCGGGTCGCCGCAGTCCGTCTTCGGATAGCGGAACGTCTCCTTGCCGTTCACGCTCCAGATCAACTCCTTCTCCGTAATTTCCAGGCCATAGACGTTCCAGCCGCCCTGACGAATCGCCGCTTTCACGCTTCCGTGCGGCGGATCCTTCGTGTGCTTCTTTACGTACGTCCAGCCGGAATGGACGGTTTGGTAAACGAAGGGATCGCCGTTGAGGCGCTCCACGATGTCGATCTCTCCGTTCCACGGCCAGCTGCGTCCTTGCGCGTCTGGCTGCTCCCCACACATCCACAACGCGGGCCACGCGCCCTTCTGGTGATCCTCGAACTTGACGCGCATCTCGACCTTGCCGATTCCCATCAGGCCCTTGCCCTTGCTCTGCACGCCGCCGGTGAGGAACGGACGCGGATCGGACTTCTTGTCCTTGTTCGCGACGCCCCACAGGACGAGCGCGCCGTTCTTCACCTCCACGAGGTCCTTCCGCGTGGACATGTGGCGGTTCCAGTCGCTCTTTCCTTGTTCGCAACGGTTCCAGCGTTTCGTATCAAGCGAAGAGCCGTTGAACTCCTCCCTCCAGACGAGCTTCCGCGCACGCGCCTTGGCAGAGGCGGGCGGCGTTGCCGCCATGCCAAACAGCGTCGCCAGGGCGGCAAGCGTACAACAACAAGACTTTGCAATGCTTTTCATGTTTTTGCACTCCTATTCAAAATAGTGGTAAAGGAAACGTCCGTCCGGGGCGGCGTCGCCATGACGGTAGAAGTCGAGGATGTCGCCCGAATCGGCAGGCGTGTTGTCCGCCCACTTGAAGCGCACGTCCACACGCGCCGTCTGACAGATCGCCGTGCGCGGGATGGTAATTGAGAGCGCGTTTTCCTCGATCCTCATCGGCACGCGCGCGGTCTCCTGCCACGACCATCCGCCGAGGCAGCGCTCCAGCACAGCCGTGCCGTTGTTGGGCGGCGCAACGCGGTTGACGACGAAGTGCAGATGGTGCCAATGCGGCGCAGGATCGTCCGCGGCGAGCCGCAGCGAGATGAAGAGCCGCATCCACGCGGAATCGGTACGCGGCGTGACCGGCGATGCGCAGACGGCATTGAACGTGATGGACTGCGCATCGTGCGAGACGAAGCATTCAACGATGTCGTTGCGGCCCGTCTTATCCACGTAGCGCGTGTCGCCGTAGCCCTGCGCGTCGCGGTGGTCCACGTCGCCCGCCGCGTCGCGGAACACGGGTCCATGCGCGGCGGAACGCTGCGGACGCACCCCCTTGAACCTCCTCACGCCATCGACGAACTGGCAGTAGAAGTGATCCTGCAGAATTCCGTTCGACGGTTCGATGTCGCGGCTGAACTCGGGCGAGTACTGGTCGGGGAACGCGCCTTGCTTGCCCTGCCACACGTCGAAGTTCCCGGCGATGAACTCGTTCCAGCCGGTGACGAAAAGATAGTCGGGATCGACCTTGCGCGCGCGTTCGAGTTGCTGCGCGAAGTTGTCGCCCCAGAGGAAGCGGTTCGGCTCGCCGCGACGCGGGTTGCGGTCGGGCGCGAAGCGCAGCGTCTCGCCGGGACGGAGGCCCTTCGTGTCCGGACCCATGTACGCGCGCCCGAACACGTTCGTGTCGTTCATCGCGGCAAGTCCCCTTCCGCCGTCCAGCCTGCGCCACGAGTGGTTCTGCGCCACGCCCGCCGCGCACATCTCCACGGTGCCGTCCGCGCGCTTGCCATATTCGTGCTGCGGATACGCCTCCAGCCAGCACCAGTGGTCCGGACGCTTGGGCCCCACGGCGTAGGCGGGCTGGAGCGGACGGAACGTGAAGAACTCCGCGATCTCTGCGTAGTCGCGCCGGTCATTTTCCGGGACCTTTGGATCATTCGCCATCTTCCTCACGAGATCGGGCGTTGCGTGGATGAGCGGTTTTCCATCCCAGTGGAACCAGAGTTCCTTGTGGACACCTGGCTTGTACACGTCGCGGTAGAGCTGTAGGATGCTGACGGCCTGGTTCGTTCCCGGCCAGAACGGCAGCATGTACGTGAACTGCGGCGTGCTCTCGCCCTTCGCGCGCATGTCGCCCCACGTGCGCATGAGCGTGCGGAGGGAGTCCATCCACGTGAGCGTGCCGTTCGTCGCGTCGAACACGACCACGTCCACCCCGGCCGCGCTCAACAGCTGCGCGTGCCGACGCAGCACCCAGGCGTCGGTGGTGGCGTAGTAGCCAAACGCGGGTTCGCCCCAGTAGTGGGTCTTGCGAAGGCCCCATTTTGGGTCCTGCGGACGCTGCGGCAGGGTGGGATCCTCCGCGAGGAGCTTCGAGTTGTCGAGCACCGGGCCTTTGCGCCCCTGGTGCCAGGTCCAGTAGAAGATGCCCACCTTCTTCGCGCGCGGCGCGGGGAGTCCGGCGGTGGCGACGCACCGGCCGAGATCGTCCATCGCGTCCCAGGTGTCCGCGAAGAGGTCTCGCACATCGGCGGCAGACGCCGATCCACAGATGGTGAAAGCCGCCATACACGGCGTAATCACCTTAATCCATGCCGATTTGGGGAGTTTGACGCTCATTTCACGATGATCTTTTACGTTCACAAGCCGAGGACGTGGATGGTCTTGCCATTGAAAGTTTCGTCGCGGGTGTATATCTTCTCGTCCCATGTCTTCGTCTTTGACTTGTCGAAAATCGGCATCCATCCTTCGGTGAGCTTGAGGGTGTCGAGGTACTGCGCGCACTGCTCGAACGATTTCTCGCCCTTGAAGTTGTCGGATGTCTTCACCTCGATCGCGTAACGCGCGCCACGGAACTCCACGCAGAGATCGAGGCGCCCGGTTCCAACCGCCATCTCGCGGTTGATGTGCCCGCCGCCGTTCGTGACGCGCTGGAGGAACGCCATGAGGACGAGATGCGGCACGGCCTCGCGGTAGCCCATGATGTCACGGTCCGCCCCGGAATTCTCGCGCCAGAACTGCTGAAACGCGATCATGAGCCCCGCCATGTCGAGTCCGTCGTCCTTCACCCACGGCGTCTCCGGCACGCTGCGGATCATGCGATCCTGCTCGCCGCGCGAGAGGTAGCGTCCGATGATCTCGGCGTACATGGGATTCGCCGGGACCAGCGTCCCCCTTTCCACGCGCAGAAGACCGAGGTCGGTGATGAAGCGCCAGTCATCGTCATTCGCCGTCAGTTCGGTATCGTTGCCGAGTATCAACGGCTCGACGATGCGCCTCACGCGCGGTTCGCGCATGCGCTCCATGAGCGAATCCACGTGCGTATCGCGCCGACGGATGATTGCCTCCTTCGCCGCCTCGACGTCCGCGACGGTGATTACCTCGTCGTAGCGCGAGCCATGTATCTTCGCCACGCACTCGTGGGCAATGGCGTTCACAAGCCAAGGCTGCCCACGCGTCAAGCGCCAGACATCATCAACAACTCCATCTGCAAACACCTGACTGGTCGCGGCCGTATGTTGCGCATAGAGCGTGCGGATGTCGGGCTCCGTGAAATTCGGAATCAGCATGTCCTCTGCGATTATGTTGAACGGGCTGATCTGCCCCAACGACTCGCCATCGGAGCGGATCTGCGCCTTGTAGTCGCGTACGTCCAGCATGCCGACGAGCGCGATGGACTTGGGGAAGGGAATCTCCTTGCGGTTGACATAGCCGTCGCGTAACTGGCGGAGGAAGGAGATGAGGGCGTTGCCAACAAGGCAGTCGAACTCATCGAAGAACACCACGGCCGGCTTCTCGACCGCCCGACAGAGGTTCTGTAGAACCGTGCGAATGGCGAGGCCAACGCCCCCGCGATCAGATCTCAGTTCGGGAGCACCTGGAACAGCCGAATAGTGCGGAGACATTTCGGCGTTGTCCGCAATGAGATCGCGGATGGCGATGTTCGACACGTTCGGATCGGACGCACCCTGCATCGTCTCGAGCGTACAGTAGATGGCGAACATGTCGCCCTTCTCGTTGATTTCGCGCACAAGCGCCTTGAGCGCCGTCGTCTTGCCCGTCTGGCGCGGCGCGTGTACGACGAAGTAGCTGCCACCCGCGACAAGTTCGCGAACGCCCGGCAGCCGGTCCAGTGCCGGCAGCATGTAGTGCTCGTCAGGGAAGCACGGTCCAGTCGTGTTGAATCTCTTCATATTCTCCATGGTTTAATTGCTTCCGTCAAATCGTTCCGCCGCACAATCGACGAGACGACGCGTCTTGGAGTCGAACGAGAGCCCGATCAACCAGATGGGGCGTCCGTCGGCAAGGTAGGGCTCGGCATATCCCTTCTTGCGTATCTGCGCGAACGCCTTGTCAACGGGCTCGTCCACCTTCAGCTCGAAGATGTAGATTCCCCGCTTGTGCTTCGCGACAACGTCGGCACGCCCGTTCGACTGCACGTCCTCGGCATGGCTCGTCACGCCCTGCGCGGCGAGAAGCGTGCAGAGGATGCGCTCGTATGAATGTTCGTGGATCGTGCCCTCCAGCGCGCCGTAGGGCATGTGCGCGTAGAGCGACTTGAGACCGACGAAGAACATCGGCCACTTCGCGCCGACGAGCTTTGCGCTTAGCGACGCCGCCCACTGCATGTCCTCGTCCGCCGCCGCGCCCGCGATGAGCGTCGCAAGGTCGCGGCGTACCTCCTCGTCGGGAACGCCGAGGGTGTAAAGGCCGTCATCGTAGTCCTTCACCGTAAGGTAGCCCGACTGGTAGAGCATGGCGGTCGGACGGAGCTTGCGCAGTTCGGCAACATCAAACTCCGCCTCCGACACGTCCTCCATACACTCGTAGTCTATGGCGAGAAGGTCCTCGCGCTTCAGGTAGTTCATCAGCATCGACGGACGACCCGTCGTCGCCCACGTCGCGCTGAATCCGCTTGGGTCTTTCCTCTTCAGCGTGTAGGCAACGGATATCGGATTGTAAACCGTTGTCTTGTCGTTCTTCGCAAAACGGAAGCCGTTGAACCACCACTTCATCTCGGCGCGGTACGCATCGTAGGACTTGCCCATGATCCGCGCATGCTCGCGCAGATGCTCCTCGAAGTTCGCCGACAGCTCATCCTCCGTGTAGCCGAACATCGTTGCATACTCGTCGTCCTGCGATACGTCCATGAGGTTGTTCAACGCGGAGAACACGGAAAGTTTCGTGAACTTGCTCACGCCCGTCATGAACAGGAACTTGATGTCGCCCGTGCGGTTCTTCATCTGCGAATAGACGGCGGAAAGCCGGTCGCGCACCTTCTCCGCGAAGTCTATGTCATCGAGCGCGTGCCCCACCGGCGCGTCGTACTCGTCCACGAGGATCACGACGCCGCCATCGGAGTCCCCGACTCTCTCCCTGCTCTTCGCGGCAAGCTCCGTTATCGCCTTGCCGAAGTTCTCATGCGCGGACCTTGTACCATCGTATGTGTATCCTGCCTCCGCCAATCGGTCTTCCACGTGGTGCGCGAGATCCTTCTCAAACTCTTCGAGGCTCGTCGTGGTGAGGTCATTGAACTCGAAGTGGATGATGGGGTACTTCTCCCATTCCCAATCCGTCCCGTCAATGTAAAGCCCCTTGAACAGCTCGCGCCGCCCGGAGAAGAGCGCCTTCAGTGCGGAGACCGTCAATGACTTACCGAATCTTCGCGGACGCGAAACGAAGAACAGTTTCGTGTCGTTATGCGCAATCAGACGGTAGATGAATCCCGTCTTGTCGACGTAGATCTTTCCGTCCCGCCGCAAGGACGGGAAGTCGTGCGTGTCTGTGGCTATCGGTCTCATCGCCGCACATTATACCAAAATTCCCGTTGGCGTAGGGGGAAAACTGATCATAGCATAATTTCACTTCGCGATGGTTACTTCAAACGGTCCCAGCGGCAGGCCGGAGTCGCCGGCATAGAGCGAACCCACCCACGGCTTGCTGTAGAGGTAGCGCAGACGTTTCGGGGCCTTCACCTTGTCGCTCGCCACGATCAGTTCGCGCCCTTCGTACATCTTGCCCTTCCGCCCTTTCTCGATCAATTGGTTCGCGACGCGCGCGGGATGGAAAACGCCATCCTCTCCGGCAATCTCAAACCCGTCAGGCGCGGCGTTGTTCGGCGTATAGCCGTACCACGACGTCGCATCGTTGAATTCAAACACGAAGCGCCCGTGCTCATCGACACGCGAAGACTTGAGCGTAGGCGAGTCGGCGATCACGTCGTCGAAGCCGTAGACGTCCTTCAGCGCGTGGAGGGCGAGACGGCGGGCGACGGGCTCCTTGGCGTTGGGATGGATGTCGTAGGGGTTGCCTAGGTCGCAGGTGACTGCCATGCCGGCGTTCTTCTCCTCGGCGGCGAAACGCGCCTGCGCGAGCTGCACGTCGTACCAGCTCCTGTTGAAAGGCGCCAGCTGCACGAAGTACATCTTCAGGTCGGGATTGCAGAACGCCTTCGCCCAGCTTTTGTAGAGCGTGTGCATCTTCCCGGTGTAGGCGGCGCCGTCCTTCGAGTTGGAGCAGCCCTGGTACCAGATGAAGCCCCGGCAGGCCATCGGCGCGAACGCCGCCACCATGCCGTTCCACATCTCGCCGCCGGGCGCGATCCACGGCTCGAGACGCGACCCGCCCCAGCTGACGTCCACGAGCCCCACCGGCACGTCGATGGCGTCGTGGATGGCAAGGGCGTAGTAGAAGCCGACGGCGGAGACAAGACCCTTCGTCCAGAGGCAGATCGGCACGCGCGCGTCGGGGTCCTTGAACGTCTTGGCGGAGAAGTCGCGCCAGACGATCTTCTGGTTCAAGTTCGGCTTCTTCATCTTGCACTGCGGCGACGTGTAGAAGCGGATGTCGCTCCGGCGGGCGAGGGCCGTCATGGTCTGCCCCCAGCCGTCGCGGTAGCGCGAGTTGCCGCTGAGGATGGGGTCCTCCATGTTGCTCTGCCCCGAGGCAAGCCACACCTCTCCCACCAGCACGTTCGCGATCTTCCGCTCGCCGATCACGAGCGTGCGCGGCTCCTTGCTCGCCGCCATCGGGTCGAGGTCGACGCGCCAGCGTCCGTCCGTACCGGCGGTGCCACACTTGGTCTGTCCGGCAAACGAGACGGTCACGTTCTCGCCCGGCTGGGCCGTTCCCCACACCGGCGCGCGCATTCCGCGCTGCAGCACCATGTTGTCGGCGAACGGCGCCGCCGGGATTGCCGCCGCACCCGCCGCCGCTGCGACAACTGACGCGACCGTAAAGATAATCGATTTCGAGTTCATTTTACTTTCCTTTCTTAAAAAACGATTTTACAATCTCTCTGCCATTGATGCACGTTCATTGCTTTCGCGTGCGGTTTTATCATCGACACGTCAATCCTCGAACCTCACTTTCACGCAGGAGAGGCGGTAGTCACCCTTCAGCGTCGCCTTGCCCTGGTAGAACAGATACACTTGCCCGTCATCGTCCTCGAAGATGCCGGGATGCCCGCTCTCCCACGCATTCCACGAGCCTGCGGGGCCGTGCGGGAACACCGGCTCGTCGCGCCACCGCGTGAAGTTCACGCCGTCCGCCGACCATGCGACGCCGATCTGCTGGTGTTCGTGGTTGTATGCCCCTGCGTAGAACATGTACCAGATCACCTTGCAGCCTCCACGAGCGGGTCGTCGATGCCACGCTTTTCGGGATCGTAGTTAACGCCCACGTAGAACACGGGCAAGGAGGAATCAAGCCACGGATTGCCGTACTCTTTCGTCCGAGCCTGTTCCAGCGCCTCTTGAGCGGTCTTGCCGTACTTGAACTCGAAGACGTACGTGCCGGTCTTGTCCTGAAGGACCGCGTCCGCCCTTCCGCGCGCACTCTGACGTTCACCGGAGATGTCCGCGCCGATGAGTTTCATGAAAAGGAGGAAGTACCGCTTCGCCTCCCTCTCGTTCTTGATGTGCCACTCGTGCGGCACGGCGGCGAACGCAGCTTTTAGGTTTTTCTTGAGGAGCGACTCCACGCCCTTCTCGATCAGGTCGTCCTGCGCGTCCGCAAGTTCCTCGTTCCAGTCGGAAATGCCGTTGCGCAGCAAGGTGGAGACGTAGCCCTCGGACAGGGATGTGGAGATTTCCTCGTTCGGTATTCCAAGCTCAATGCGCCCTGACGCGCGTACGCGCTTGATGGTCAGATAGCCGCCCTGGTAGAGAAGTGCCTCGATTGGCATCGTCTCGGCATCGCAGACGTCCAGCTGTGTCTGTGAAACGACCAGTCCGTTCAAGTCCGCCGGAATCTCGTCCGCTGCCTTGATGCGGTTGACGATCATGGAGGCGTGCCCCGTCGCCTCCCAGTAGTTCGTCAGATCGCCGGATTCCAGTGCGCTACCGAGCGACACCGGGTTGCACACCTTCGCCTCGGACTTCGGCGAGAAGCGGTAGCCGTCGTACCATGCGAGAAGAGCCCGCTTCGCGGCGGCGAAGGCCATGCCGTTCTTCTGCGCGAACACCTCGATGTTCTCGCGCAGGGGACCGTCGAGTTCGTCTGTCGTGTAACCGAGGAGCGTCGCGAAACGTGGATCCATCGTGCGGTCCTTGAGGTGGTTCAGGCCAGAGAAGATCGAGAGCTTTGTCAGTTTCGTGACGCCGGTCATCATCAGAAAGCGGATCGAGCCGGAATTGACCTTCAACTTCTCGTAGAAGTCGTGAAGGTCAGAGCGCACCTTCTTCAACGTTTCGAGGTCGTCGAGGAACTTGGCGACGGGCTCGTCGTACTCGTCGATGAGAACGGCGATCTTTCCCGTCGGCGACTTCTTCGCGGCGGCGACAAGGAAGTCGTCGAACTGCCCTGAAATGTCACCTTCTCCCGTGTACTCGACATCCGCCTGCGCACAGAGGCTTTTCACGAGCTTAGCAAGCTGTTCACGAAACAACTCATACGTCCCGCCCACCGCGCTGGACATCGTGAAGCTGTACACAGGCGTCGGCTGCGTCCACCCCTCCCACGGCAACTTGTCGATGACTAGCCCCTTGAAAAGCTCACGCCGCCCCTCGAACATTGCCTTCAAGGTCGAGAGCATGAGCGACTTGCCGAACCGACGCGGACGCGAGATGAACAGCTGCTGATCCGCATCGTTCGCAAGTTGGTACAGCAGGTCCGTCTTATCGACGTACTTCCCCTTCCCTCCGAGTATCAACCTCGGAAAGTCGAAAACGCCCGTCGTGGGCACCTTGATTCTATGCTCTTCGTTTTCCATCGGCGAACATTATACCATAAATACCCTACATTCACCAAGGACTCTGAAAGTTTCCAAGAAGTGCCTTACGCGAAAAGGCGAAAGTCGGCGGAGAGTATCTTCGGGTGGGTCTCGCGTCCGTCTGCGTCGCACACCGGGAATCCGGCGGCCTTTGCCGTGACGCCGAAGAGCCAATCCGCCTCGCTTCCCTCAATCCGCACCCGCCCGTCGGGCCAGAGGGAGAGAATCGCCGAAAGTGGTTTCGTCCAGCCGAGGATGTGGACCGACCCCGGATGGCGCTTCACGTATTCGGACGGATACTTGTCGTGACGCTTCCCAAACCACTGGTAGTTCGCACTGTTGACATCCCAGTACGGAATCCCGTCGAGTATGCGGAGGTTGTCGTTGTGGTTGTGTCCGTTCATCACGAGACGGACGGTTCCCGGCCGCTTTGCGTTGGCCTCGGCGAATATCCGGCGCACCTCGGATGCGTTCCGCACCGGCATGTAGTTGGCGCGCTCGAAGCTTTCGTGCGCCATGACGACGCACGGGTACGGCGAGTCCACGATCACCGACCGCAGCCACTCCAGCTGCTCCGGCGGCACCGAATAACTGTGCCGCCCCTTGATGAAAGCATGCCCGCCCTTCCCGTAATGGACGAACTTCCCGGGCTCGAGGCAGAAGTAGTTGGCGTCTGCAACGACGAACCGGAACCCGCCCCGGTCGAAGGAGTAATACCCGGTCCCCTTCATGCGATAGGCATCCAGGGTCGCCTGTGGGTCGCATTGGTCCTGGTCGTGGTTGCCGAGAACATGGTACGCCTGGATGCGCGATGCGTTGTACCTCTCGACGAACATCCGCTGGCGGGGCTTGCAGATGCCATGCATGAAGTCGCCGAGATGGATCACCATGTCGCACTTTTCGCGCTCGGCGCGCGCCATGATCCCGTCGAGGAAAGACGTGTCGTCACTGTTTGTCCAGAAGTCGTCGAAGTGGATGTCCGTGAACACGCAGACCTTGAACGGACGCGCGGAAGCCGCGCCGGCGTCCCCGCTCAAAGGCGCGCCAAACGCCGCGCCAGCAGCCGCCGCGACGAACCCGGAGACGAACCCTCTCCTATTGACCTCAAACGATTCCATCTTCATCACCTCTCATTTCATCGAACACTCCTATCGCACAATGAGCATGAAGCCGCGCCTGTCGAGGTAGAGGCCGTCGGCGAGAGCCTTTGCACCCAAGAGCTCTCTTCGTCAAACGTGGCTGCGGCGTCGGAGTTGTTCCACCATGCGCCGCCGATCGACGTGTACGTCTGGTCGAGCTTGTCCGGCGACCATCCGGCGACATTCGGCAGGCCTCCGCCCACATACGAACCATCGAGCGTGCGCCGCGTCCAAACAGTCCCGTACCAACCAGTCGCAGGACTCACATCGCTGATGACGACCGCGAAATGCTCCATCGTCCCGAATCGTGCCGTTTCGAAAGTGCTCCACGCCGTATCGCCCGACGTCTTGCCACCGTATGCCAGATAGCCGACAAAATGGTCGGCGGCACTACCCTGTTCGTAGAGGAGCAAGGAGTTTGAGGCGTTCGCGTTGCCGCATGCGAAGAGCTTGCCCCAGTTTACGTGTGAATTGATCTGAGCCCAGAGTTCCACCGTTACAGGCCCCTGGTTCCTCGGGAGTACCTTGGCGAAGTGCAAGCCGCGATCATGTCGTAGTTCGCCTTTGCTCCGGCGGTGCCGAGGTATTCGTAGGAACCCCTGTACATCGTGTTCCGGTCTGGTACGACACCCGTGTCGATGTGCTGCACACCGGACGACTGCAGGTACTGCACCTTGTAGGCGTACGTGTCGGCCAGCGCCGGCGCAGCTGCGCATATTGCCGCAAGTGCAACGCGAATCATCTTTGTTTCCATATTTGTATAAAAAGGTGTTAAGTATGATATCACATACTTCAATGATTTGTCAATCACTCAGCGTTTCCCGCATTGGGAAAGCCGCCTAACGACTTCGCAAGGCCATATCGGAGGCCATTCGTCAATTTCTGGAATTGCAAATTTGGGCTTGATTTCCACACATAGGTATGCCATAATGCGTGAGTTGTCGTTTCAGAATGTAAGGAAAACACAATGAACTGTACAAGAAAGAGTTTCCTCGGCGGCGGAGCGGCCGCCTTCTTCGTAGCGGCCGGACTCGGCCAAAGGGCAATGGGCGGAACTGCGTCCACGGCCAGACTACGCGTCGGAATACTTTCCGACATACACATCGTCAACGGAGCAGAAAACTACGGCTCCAACGCCGGGTCAAGTGCAACCTTCGAGAAAGCACTCACGTATTTCCGCGACCAGGGCGTGGACGCCGTGGTAATCGCGGGCGACATGGCCGACAACGGACTCGAATCGCAGCTGATGCAGCTTGGAAACGCTTGGCGCAAGGTGTTCCCCGGCGGATTGCGCCCGGACGGCGGCAAGGTGGAGAAAGTGTTCGTGACCGGCAACCACGACCTTGAAGGTTGGAAATACGGCTACGCGAAAAAGCTGGGCGTGACGAAGGAGACGCATGCGCACGACATCATCTCGCTCCACATTGCCGAAAGCTGGAAGCGCGTGTTCGACGAGGACTACGCCCCGATGTACGTCAAGGACATCAAGGGCTATAAATTCGTGGGCGTGCATTACAATGAGTTCTCAAAGCCCGGCGCGGTCGCCGCGTTCCTGAAGGCGCACAAGGCGGAGCTGTCCGGCACGAAGCCCTTCTTCTACACACAGCACTTCCATCCGAGGGCTACATGCTCCGCGCCATGGGTTTGGGGGCAGGACAACGGCGAATCCACCGCCGCGCTCAAGGCGTTTCCGAACGCGGTGGCCTTCACCGGTCACTCCCACACGCCACTCACCGACGACCGCACCCTCTGGCGCGGGGATTTCACGAGCATCGGCACAGGTTCGCTCAGGTACCTGATCCCGTTCGGCGGACGCGAGAACTCGCGCATCTTCGGCGCAAAGGATATCGGCACACAGCAAATGCCCTTTCTCAAATGCGCCGACGGACACCACGGGCAGTTGATGACCGTCTATGACGACCGCCTCGTGCTGGAGCGCCGTGACTTCGAGAACGACCTTCCGGCGGGACCGGACTGGGTGGTGCCGTTGCCTGCGGGTGCGTCATCGTTCGAGGAACGTTCAAAGAATGCACCTGTGCCGCAGTTCCAGTCGGACGCAAAGGTGACGACCAAGCCGATAGACGGAAAAAACCGCGCTGGACACCCTGTAAAGCAGATTGCCGTGACGTTCCCGAACGTGCGCGGAACGTGCGGAGACGCACGCGCGTTCGATTTCGAGGTCAAGGTCGAGGCGAGGGATGTGGATCGCGAGAAAATCTGGATGACGAAACGCGTATATTCTCCGCACTATTACTGGGCGGCGGAAAAAGACGACGCCACGGTCACGTGCCTCTTCGCCACATCGGAATTGCCGCAGCCCAACGGAAGGCTGGAGACGGCGCGCGGCAGAAAATACCGCTTCGCCGTCTCACCCGCCAACTGTTACGGAGCACAAGGCACAGCAGTATTCTCTAAGTGGATTACAAAGTGATCATCTAAGGCATACCATGTTGGAAAAGCCAACACGACTCATGAACAAGGCCCTCGCAACATTCACCGCCCTGTTGATGTCATTCAGCGCATCAGCCGTGACGCATACCCTGGACATCTCCGCCGGGAACGGTTCGCCATCGGAGACGCCTGTGCGAATAACTGTTGGAGACGTTTTGGAGCTCGCGTTGCCGGATGGCGTGGCATTCTCCCTTGATGTGGTCTCAGCACCGCCCGCAGGGATTGCCGGACAGTCCTTCATCGCACGCGACAAGCACTCCGAAGTCGCAGCCATCATCAAGCCAACGACCAACGGACTCCGCATCGCCATCGACGACTTCACGCACGCCCGCACATTCACCGTGCGCATCGAAAACGGCGTTGCGCACTGCTCCGTGCGCGACACCATAGACTCCACCGCAGATTCCTGCGCCACCTGTGGCGAAGGCCTGCCTCTACCCGAGCCCACGCCAACTACCGGCGACCTCGCACCCAAAGCCACGACGGCCAAACTGCGTTTGGCCGCTGGCACGCCTTTCCCCCTCGCCGCGCAGAAGAGCATCGTCGATATCCTCGTCGCCTTCGACCAGGGCGCGAAAGCGAAGTGCGTACAACTTGGCTTCGACGGCATGGACGATTTCGCCGACTATGCCGTCGGCAAGATGAACACGGTGCTTGCCAATTCGCAGCTCGACGACCAGTTTTGCTATCGCCTGGCCGGCGTCGTGGGAATAGACGGTTCGTGGTCGGCGATCAACAATGAATTGCTGCTGAGCATGCGTGCCCGCGAAGGCAAGTTCGCGAAACTCTCGCAGCTGAGGGACAACTGCGGCGCCGATACGATTACGCTCCTCGTCAACCGCACGAGCGGCAACACCTCCGGCATCGGATTCGAGTATTCCGGCAATGCAGGCAAGACCATCGAGTATTTCGACAGCATGAACTACGCCTGCAACGTGTGCGACATCAACACTGTTTACAGTCGTTACACCATGAGCCATGAAACAGGACACAACATGGGCTGCGGGCACAGTAACAGACAAGGCAGCAATTCCGGCCCGGGGCGATATTCCGATTCCTGCGGCTACCATTTCACCGACGCCAACAATGTCAGGCGCAGCACGGTCATGGCCTACACGTACACGGGCGACGACGGCAACTACTACAACCCCGCTCCATACTTTTCCACGCCGGACATCTCGCCAGCGGAGTATGGCTGCGCCTTGGGCGTAGAGGGCGTCAACAACAACAGGCGGACGCTGACGCTCACCCATGCCGACATCGCCTCGCTGCGCGAGCATGTCCTGCCATACGACTGGGACGTGCGGTTCGTTGACGACAGCGGCAGGGACATTCCGGACGGTGCGTACTTTTACGGGTCGTACAATGTAACGTTGACGAATGAGAATCCCGAGGCCGAAATCTACTATACACTTGACGGATCCATTCCAACGGCAGAATCCTTTCACTGCGGCTCTTGGACAAACGTGTACATGTACCTCGTAAACGGTCCGAGAACACTTACCGCTTGCGCTGTTGTAGATGGCAAGGCGCAATCCATTCGATCCATAACCCTGCACGACGGGCTCGTTTGGGCGGGCGACGCAAATGGCGCCGGCCTTTGGCTCGGAAACGATAGTTCCGTGCGTCCGTGGGGCGGCGAGTACTTCTATGATGGCGACGCGGTGATGTTCGGCGATCTGGCCGGCGTCTCCTGTGCGACCGTGACGGTAAAGGATGCGGTTGTGCCCGGCTCGGTTGCGTTTTCGGCCTGCGAGACGGCATACACATTCGATGCCGGCGACGACGGGGCGAAGATCACGATCCCCGACGCCAACTTCGCACCGGCGGGCGACGTGACGTTCAATGCCCCCGTGCAGCTCGCCGCGACGACGTTCACGAACATGCCAGGATGTGCGCTTGCGTTCAATGCGCCGTTTGGGCAGACTGTCGATTCGTCGGGCGGGACCTTTGCTGGCATGGTCAACATCGGCCCCAGTGGCATGCTGACCGTCGCGCCGGGCGTCGGCAAGACGCAGACCTTGGAAAAGCTCAACAACGTCGGCTGGTACGCCGGCACCTCGACGTTCCGCGTCGGGCAAGGCACGGTCGTCTTTACTGGCGCAATCAACGGCGGCGCGGGCGTAATCGGCAGGACCAAGCTCGAAGTCGGTACTGGCGGAGCGCTCGTGTTCAACATGGGCGGCGGAACCGGCTACGAAATGAACAACACTTCACTGACCGTGGAGCAGGGCGGAGCCGTGACGTTCAACCAGATGGAGCATTTGCGGCGGACGCTCTATTTGAACGGCGGCACGATCTACGCCAAACGATTCGACTTGATGACCAACCCAGGCGTCTTCGTGACCGACGACTCTTCAATCGAAAACGCCGGAGGCGGCTATATGCTGATTCGTAATTCCGATTCAGAAGTGAATGTCTCCGACGGCAAGACTCTCACGCTCAATCTCGGCACGCAAACGGACAACAGAAACGACACCTCCGGCTGGGGCATCATCAAACGCGGCGGCGGAACGCTTGCAGCCAACGTCGAATTGAAACATTCCGGCGCAACCGACATTGAAGAAGGCACGCTTGAGGTCGGCTATTCGTCCGGTTCTACGACATACGGCCTAGGTTGGATCGTCGCAGACGGCGCGACGCTGAAGGTGAAAAACGGCTGTTCGCTGAAGGTTCCGTCTCTGACGCTTGACGGAGGTGCGACGCTTGTGCTGCCGGCGGCCGCCTCCGCGCCGCTCGTTGTCACAGGGGCCGTAGAACTTGACGGCGTGAACCTTATCCTGGAAGGCGCGGGCGCGTTGTCCGAAGGCGCTTCCTATCCGGTTCTTTCGTCGTCCGGCGGGCTCTCCGGCGTGGCGGGCGTCAAGACGGACGGCCTGCCCGCGCTCGCCGACGGACTTGAATGGGCCGTGGAGGAGGAGAACGGCACGCTCTACGCCAAGGTCGTCGCCGCAGGCGCGAAGCCGACGGTCGATGTCCTCGTCGCATTTGACAACGGGGCGCAGGCGTATGTGGACAACAAGGGCATGACGCTCGAGGCGTTTGCCCAGACGCAGATCGGCAAGATGAACGACGTACTCGTCACCAACAGTCTGGACAGGTACTACTCGTATCGCCTTGCGGGCGTGTGCAAGGTGGACGGCGTGTACAACAACATCGACACGGCGCCGGCATTGATCGCGGCGGGCGCGGGGGCGGCGGTGAGTCTGCGCGCCGCGCGAGAGCTGTATGGCGCGGACACGGTGACGCTGCTGGTGGATGTGTCCGGCAACACGTTGGGCAACAGCTCGCCGCTCATTTCGCCGAACAATGTGGCCAGCCAGCACGAATGTGCCTTCAGCGTGTGCAGCATCCGGGCGGTAGATGTCGGCAAGCAGCATACGATGATTCACGAGAACGCGCACAACATGGGGTGCGGACACGCACGGGCGCAGAGCATCATCAATTCCCCGTTCGAGTACGGAAGAGGCTACTACTTCACGGACGGCAATGTGACGCGCCACACGATCATGGCATACGGCGGAGACAACGACGCCTCCTGGTATTTCTCGACCTCGTCCACGGAATTCGGCTTGGCGCTTGGCAACGCGTCCAACGACAATGCCAGGGTCTTGAGGGAGACGTGTGGCGAAGTGGCCAAGTGGCGGGACGGCGCGGCCGTCTCCCTTGAAGGCGTGGCGTTGGATGATGTCACGTTGCAGACGAGCGTGCGCTTCCCGTGGTCTGTCGATGGCAACGGCGTTCTTCGCAGCTTCAATCAGACCGATTACACCCATCAATGCACGACCCCGCTCCGGGCTACGATCACGGGCCCGAAAACGCTGCGCTTCAAGCACAAGTCGTACTTCGGCGGCGAAGGCGTCGCGGGCAGCAACTATTCGCATTTCGACGTTCTTCTGGACGATTCGCCCGTCCTTGCGCAGACGGAGTGTACGAACAGCTGGACGGAGGCGCAGGTGGACGTCCCGGACGGAATGCACGAGGTCGTGTTCGTCTTCTCGCAGCGTTTTGCGATGAACAACCCCAGCGACTATAAGGACGGCACGCCAGAGGCCGACGACGCGGTGTGGTTGAAGGATCTTGTCCTGGCCGATGCCGTTTCGACGGTGCTCAACATACCCTACGGGACAAGTACCAACCTTTCGGATGTCGCTTCCGTCATCGAGACGATCACTGGCGAGGGAACGCTGGTCTGCGACGCAACACTTCCGACGAAGGGATACGGACTGACCAGCGAGACGTGGAGTGGGACTGTCGCGTTCAGGAACTTCAACAACGAGGACATCGCAAAGGACTTCCAGGC
This sequence comes from uncultured bacterium, assembly GCA_902779865.1. Lineage (GTDB taxonomy): Bacteria > Verrucomicrobiota > Kiritimatiellia > RFP12 > UBA1067 > RUG572. The sequence continues at coordinate 2,572 of CACZDG010000058.1, read as the reverse complement.
GGAGAAGTACGGCAACGCCCAGTCAAAGGTGCAGTTCACCAACTGCAAGATACCGTATCTCAAGAACAACAACGCGACGTTCGCGGGGACGGTTGTGCTGGACGGAGATTCGGCGTTGACGATCATGGACGGCTATTCGAGCAACTTCTCCGCATTCGGCGCGCTGGAGGGCAACGGCACGATGACGTTCCTCGACAAGCCGATGCAGTGGTACGTCTTCAACACGGCGACGAACTTCACCGGTTCCATTAACGTCCAGCATGGGTGGTACAGCAGCAATGTTGCGCAAGGGCGACGCGTCGTGTTCGGCATGACGGCCTCAACGCAGGACCTGCCGACGCAGGCGGCTTCGATTACGGTGAAGTCCGGCGCGGAGGCAGCGATTGGCGCGAACGCGACATGGTACGCGTATCACGGCGTGGAGATCGCCGGCACGTTGGTCGTCAAGGGCGCGAATGCGACGCTCAGCTGTCATTCCGCCGGCGCGATGGGCATCAAGCTGACGGGTGGCGCGACGCTTCGCTTTGATTCGGCGGACGCCGTGCTTACGTGCCTCACGAACTTCTCATTCTCCAGCGGTACCGTGAGCATCGCGTTCGGTAACGGCATTTCGCCTTCCGGCGGAAAGACGCTTGTCCTGTGGCCGGACGGAAGTCCGGCCCCTGCTGGCACCTTCGCTTTCGCGGACACCTCGCTTGCCGCGAACTGGGAACTCTGCAAAGCCGCCAACGGACTGATCGTGAAGCCAAAAGACCGCTTCGACATACCCGGAACCGAGGCATACATCACGCACGACGCCACGCTCGACAACTGGCTCGACGAGCTGAACTTCTGGATATACGAAGAAAACAACCCTGGCGCGACATGGCAGGACTTCCTTTCCGAAAACGGCGAGAACGGATACGCGAACTGGATGAACTACGCGCTCGGTCTTCCGACGACGGATGCCGGTGCGAAGGTACTGGCGACAATCCGTTTCGACGAGCAGGGGCGCGTGGTGGTGTCGGTGGCCGACGCCCTCTCAAACGCGCCCGCCCTTCCGGGTCTTAAGATCGTCTGTACGCTTCTTGCAACCGACGACCTCTCGAACTGGCCGAGCGAAGGGAAGGCAATGAACGGCAAAACGGCCACCGTTCCAACGGAGAACGGCAGCCGTTTCTTCAAGGTAATTGTTAAAATACAGTAGCCTCTACGATTTACAGGCACTTAACAAGCGGCTTGTACTTCGCGAGGTAGGCGGCGTTCTTCTCGTCGCCGCCTGGCGCATTCGCCGAGTTCCACACCGGCGGCACGATTCCACGCTCCACGCACTGGCGGCACGTTTCGATCTCAAGGAGGTGCGCGATGGTGAAGTCAACCACGTTTGATACGGGGCCGATGGGCGTAGTCATGCCTGGCACGTTCACCACGGCGTCGCCCACGGGGTTGTAATCGTCGATGCACACGTCCGCGTAGTCGAAGAGGTTTTTGCCGTTCGGGTGGCGGATGAAGTGGTCCTTCGGCATTTCGTTCTGCCAATACGAGGAGGCGACGGCGATGATCTTCGCACCGCGCTTCTTGCACTCCTCCGCCGCGTCGATCGTGGCAGGGTTGATGCCGATGTTGTGGAAGAAGATCACTACATCCCCTTCCTTGATGCCGTAGTACTTGACGATGGACGCGCCGAAGTTGACGGTACGTTCCAGCTCAAGGTACTTCAGCGCCTGGTTGAACACGGATAGCGCCGTCTCCATGAGCGGATTGATGTTCGCGAGCCCACCGGCACGGAAGAACATCTCGCCCATCGCGAGCGTGGTGTGTCCGCCACCCGCATAGACGTTGATGAGCTTGTCGTCGGCGATGGCGTCCGCCATAAGCTTTGCGGCGGCCTTGATGTTGGCCTCCTGCTTCTCGGCAACCTCCTTGATGTTGGCGATCGCTTTCTCAATATATCCGAAGTCGTTCAGCATGGTATTCCTTTCGTTTGAAATGAACTAGAACTTAGATGCCAAGCACACGGCGGTAGTTCGCGCCGATGCCATCCCAGAGCTTCAACGCGTCGGGTGCGCCCACGACCGTGCCATAGCCGCCACGGTACGTCCACGCCGCGAGTCGGTCCACGCCTTCCTCCACGGCGATGTCCACCCAGCGGTCGATCTGCGCGAAGTCCTTGGGCTGCTTGTAGTAGCCCATGAGCCAGCGCTCGGAGAGCTTGCCGTATTTCTTCGCGATGGAGACGGTGCGCTTCGTGATGTCACGGTAGAAGTCCTCGGGGAGTGCCCAGTTGATGATCGTCGTCGAGAACACGTCGAAGTACGGGCATGCCCCCACCATGTCCCAGTTGTCGTAGCCGCGGTACTCGCTCACGTAGTAGCCGTTCTGCGTGGCGTGGACGCAGCAGGTAATCTCGCAGTCCTTGCGGATTTCCTTGATGGCCTTCGACGTTTCGCTCAGCACCACGAGCGCCTCGCGCCAACGGAACTGCTTCACGTCATTCGTCATGTAGCGCGGCATCTCGTAGCCGTAGTAGTCGAGGAAGCGCTTGCGGCAGACGGGACAGTAGCACGTCCAGTCGTCCGCCACGCCGCCGGTG
>CACZDG010000057.1 GCA_902779865.1 uncultured bacterium | reverse complement strand
TTCGAGGAAGGACTTCGGACTTCTGACATCGGACTTCGCAAATCGTCCGTTGTCAGAAGTCCGATGTCTTTTTGTCAAATCCTTAAACCAACCCGCCCGCATGGGCAACAACAAAAAGGAGACTCAACAATGAACAAGAGAAAACAAACATGGAAAGCCGCCGTCTCAGCGGCGGCAATATGCACAGCGGCGGCGATGCCGTCGTGGGCGGCGGACGGAACATGGGTCGGCGGCACAAGCACGGATTTGTGCGAACCGCTCAACTGGTCTGACGGAGTTCTGCCGACAGACAATGCGTCCATTGGCCTTGCGTCGGCTGGAACTTTGACCTGCAGCGGTACGTTCAGTCCGAAGTCAATCACGTTCGCCTCTAATTCCGCGAAGGTGACGATTGGCGGTACGGGGTCGATTACCGAAATTCTCGCAATCACGAACTCGACTGCGAACCAGCACCATCAGTTCAACATCCCCGTCACTTTTGCAGAAGGCGTAGAGGCTGATATAACGGCGAACTCAAACAACAACTACCTGAACTTCGCGGGCGGCATGACTGCCTACACGATAAAGTTGGTCGGCGCAGTCGGCAGTGTCGCCTACTATTGCGGCAAGATAACGCTTCTGAAGGAGTACGAGGACTGGAATCTATCATACAAGAACAACATATACATAACCGATAGCGGCACTGTGCTGACATTGCCCGGAGCGGAGAACTCCGGCTACAACAACTTCACGGTGCGAAACGGTGCTAAACTGGTTGTGAACGGCGATTTCCGTTTGAAGTGCGCAGACCACAATAATAACACGCAGAACTGCATCGTGTTTAGGATTGAGGGAACTCCAGTGGGATCTGTCACGGTTACGGGAAAGGTCATTTCATCCAATGGCGGTCATGCCGCGCCTTTCTATTATGACACGTCTGTAAACGGCATCTTCGCCGTAAAAGGACTTGTAAACGGCTCGTCATACGTGTTTATGCTGAATGGGTATCATACCAAAGTTCAAAGGAATCTTAGCACCAGTTGGTGGATCGGCTCCGACGGCCTTACGGGCAACAACGGCACGGAAAGCGGCGTCACGATGTATGCTTTTCACACGCGTGGCAATAGAACCGCCAGTTATCCTATAACGGTAAACATTGCGGCGACTGACGACTTCCCCATCGATGCCAATCTCAGTCTGGGCGGTTACACGACAGTACGGTTCAAAACGACAGACCCGGAAAGCGGAGAAGGACATGTCATTACGGTGAACTCGGAAGTCAGCGGTTATGGAGCCATGGCGGTCGACGGTATAGGCGGCATCGCGTTCAACAACAATAGCAACACCTTTGATGGTGGATTTACGGCAAATGATTCTGCGGATGTGGTCGTGAAACCAGGATGTCGGCCCGGCAACGGCGCGGTGACGATGAACGGCACATCGACGCTGAAGGTGGCGCAGTCGGGTACGGTGACGCTCGGCGGCAACCTTACGCTTGGCTCGACCGCCGCGCTTGCGTTCAACTTCACGGACAAGATGATCGCGCCGCAGCTGGCGATTCCGGCGGCATCGACGATTCCCGCTACTGTGAACGTGAAGATATCCGCTGATGAGGGGATCATTCCTTCGTCGAGCCAGACGCATACGCTGACTTCGACCTTCGATTTCACCGGCAAGACGGTGAATCTTGTCGATAAACCGAAGTGGGTGAAGTCCGTCGATATTGTTGACGGCAATCTTGTGTTGACGGTAAAGCCCAAGGGAATGATGATCATCGTCAAGTAGCCCGCTGCCAACTACACGTTCTACATGCAAACCAAAAAGGAGACAGCAAATGTCAGAGAGAAACCAGATACCCGAATGGAGCGGCGGGAAGCTCGAAAACGGCGAGTTCCTCAACTACTCCAAGGACGTTTCGCGCATCGCCCACGGCTTCGACGCCGCGAAGGTGCCGCAAACACCTCTCCGACATCGGACACGTCAAGGACGTCCACGACAAGGTCGATAGCACGCTCGCCAAGTTCATCAGACGTTTTCACGCGGCCCAGTATAAGCGCAACTGCGTCCCCGACGGCCCGAAAATCACGCTTTCCCTCTCCCCTCGCGCCGATTGGCGGATGCCAAGCGACATGTGATGCAGTTTTGGGCGTCCCGTGGTAAACTATCCGCCGTGCTGACACCCTACGGTGATGGTCGCCGAGCTCAATACTGGCGGAAGGCCGTCGTGGACTCGGCAATTGCATGTGCGCACGGGGTTTGATATACTTTTCCGCCATGAAAAAGACATTGTTTAGCGCCTTGTCGCTTGCCTACGTGGCGAGCTGTGTTCTCACCTCCGCCGCAGCGGGCACTTCCGCCGCAGACGGCGTCCCCGTCCGTCCGCCGCAGGAGGCTCCGCATCGGCGCGGCTTCGTGGTGGTCACGGACTACGTGGCCGCAGACGGAAGGACGGACGTCTCCGACGCGCTCCAGAAGCTGATCGAGGCGAATCCGAACCGCACGCTCTACTTCCCCGACGGCACGTACCTGCTCGCCAAGCCCATCGCCACCCCGGCGGCGCCGCGCAGAAGCGTGGACCTGCAGCTGTCGAACTACGCCGTCCTCAAGGCCGCGCCGGGATGGTCCAGCACCGAGGCGATGGTGCGCCTCGGCGGCATCCATCCCGCGAACGACATCCGCACGCCGGGCAGCTGCTACTCCTTCTCGGGCGGCATCATCGACGGCAGCGGCGTGGCGAAGGGGATCTCCATCGACTCGGGGCGCGAGACGAAGGTGCGGTGCGTCTCCATGAAGAACGTGCTGGTGGGCCTGCACATCAAGCACGGCGCGAACTCCAACTCGTCCGACTGCGACATCGCCGACGTGAACATCGTGGGCAACAACGCCCCCAATTCGATCGGCGTGTTCATCGAGGCACACGACAACACCCTCAGCAACATGCGCATCTGTGGCGTCAACATCGGCGTGAAGCTCACGGGCGGCGGCAACCTGATGCAGAACATCCATCCGCTCAGCGGTCAGGGACCGAACAACGTGGGGTTCATGGACCTAGCTTCCAACATCTACCGTTGCTGCTACAGCGACCACTTCGACGTGGGTTTCATTCTCGCCGGCCGGAGCGTCCTAGACAGTTGCTGGGCGTGGTGGTACAGCGACGTCGTGCATGGCAAGGACGCCCGGCGCATCGCCGTGAAGTGCCCCGGCGCGTTCACGGCGCACATTACCAGCATGAGGATCGGGTTCAGGGGGATGAAGGGTACGAACGTGGTACTTGAAGCGGCACGGCCCGGCGGCGACGGGTTCTTCATGTTCCCGATTCTCGACGAACGGCTGGTGAACGAGACGGAGAAGTCGTATCTCAGGCATCTGGTCAGGTCGCGCCAGCTGATTGGCAAGTAAAGCCGGGCGTTGTGGTTTCATTGCAGGACAGACCTGTTATCCCGGAAAATCCGGAATAAGCGGTACATGTTTCGTGCCGTCTTGACATACCCTGCGGGGGTATGGTATAATACGCGCGTTTTTTGGACCAACGAGGACATCCGGTGAAAAGACGTACAGAAGACGTGACGGCGCTCCAGCTGCGGCTGAAGAAGATCGTCGGACAGCTGAACGGCGTACAGAAGATGCTCGAATCGGATGCACCGTGCGAGGACATTCTCACACAGATCAATGCGGCAAACGGTGCCCTGCACCGACTGTCGCTCATCATACTCGACGGACATCTCAGGCATTGTGTCCGCGAGGGCATTGAGAGTGGCAATGCCGATGAGACGATCGAGTCATTCGCCGAGGCGCTCGAGAGCTTCGCGAAGATGGCATGATTTCACAAAGGAGAAAAGGACAATGCTGGAAATAGCCAAGTCGTTTGGCCACGTGTTCGCCATGATGGCGCCGTGGCTCGTGTTCGGATTCCTCATGGCGGGCGTCATCGCGGTGTGGATACCGCGCAACTGGGTCAACCGCATGATGGGCGGGCGTTCGGGCCTGGGCGGCGTTCTACGCGCCGTCGCGATCGGCGTGCCGCTACCGATCTGCTCGTGCGGCGTGCTGCCGATTGCGACCGGGCTGCGGAAGCACGGCGCCGGCAAGGGGCCCACGGCGGCGCTGCTCGTCTCGACGCCGCAGACGGGAATCGACTCGATCCTTGCGACCTACGCCCTGATGGGGCCGGTGTTCGCGGTGGCGCGTCCCGTGGCCGCCGCGCTCACGGGCATTGTCGGCGGCGTGGTCGTGGCCGCGGTCGGCGGCGAGGATGCGGAGTCAACCGCCGTGGAGGACGCCCCCGCCGGTTCGCGGGGAATCAAGGCGATCTTCTGGCAGGCGTATCGGCGTCTGCTCGGTTCCGTCGCGAAACCGCTCGCCATTGGCCTCGTGATTTCCGCGCTCGTGACGGTGCTCGTGCCGGACAACTTCTTCGCGGACGCCTTCCACGGCAGCGACTGGATCGCGATGCCTGTCATGGCGCTCGTCGGCTTTCCGATGTACGTCTGCTCCACGGCGTCGATCCCGATTGCTGCATCGCTCGTCGCGAAAGGCGTCTCCCCCGGCGCGGCGTTCGTGTTCCTGATGGTGGGGCCGGCGATGAACGCGATGTCGCTCACCACCGTCTCCGCGCTCTTCGGACGCAAGGCCGCCGTCGCGTACGTTACGGTGATTATCGTCGGTGCGATTCTCTGCGGCATCGCGATCAACTTCATCCCGAACGCGCTCCCCCCCTCGGTGGCGTCCGCCTCGGCGCACCACGCCCTCGGCATCGTCCACTGGGCGTCGGCCGCGTTCCTCGCGGTGATGATGGCCTACAACCTCGCGCGTCCCCTCAACATGGGCCACAAGCACAACGGCAAATAATGATTACAACCTACATCATCGGGTGTATCGCCCTCATCATCAAGCCGGGACCGGACTTGATGTGCACGCTCGCCACGGCCATCTCCGACGGCAAGGCCCGCGCCTCCACTCTGATGGCCGGGCTCGTGCTCGGTTGCTGGCTGTGGATTTGGCTTCTCGCGGCAGGGGTTGCTTCGTTTTTCACATCCCACCCGACGGTGATGACGGCTATTCAGCTCGTCGGCATCGTCTATATCGGCTACTTGGCGTTCGGCTCGTTCAAGGAGGCGTATGCGGGATTCAGACAACGCGGCGAAAACGCGCTCAATCCGGCGAAGGCCAGAGGCTGGCGGCTTGTGGGACGCGGCGTGTTCATGGCGATGTCGAATCCGCTCACGATACTCTTCTTCCTGGCGTTCCTGCCGAACTTCACGCAGCAAGAATCCACGTTCCCGCCCGCCGTGCAGGTGTTGTTCCTCGGCACGCTTTTCTGCGCTCTCGTGCCGTTCATCTACTTCCCGATCATCCTCGCCGCCGATTTCTTCCGCGCGCGCCTGCTCGGTTCGGCAAAGGCCACGGCATGCCTCAAGCTCGTCTCTGCGCTCATGCTCGCCGCCGTCGCGCTCATCCTCCTAACGCAGGTCAAGTTCGGGTGAAGGATTTCGCCCCTTCTACTGATTTTCCGCTTGCCACCACAACGGCGATTTTCTGTGCATTCAATCCCTGCCGCCAAGGATCACTGGCAGATGACTACGACTGCATTTGACCACACGCGTTTTTGCGCCCTTCTTGCCGCCCGACGAGTTAATTGAGACGAACACATGGCGATATGAAGACTGGGCGTGCAAGGTTATGTCCTTGAACTCCTGTGGATACGGCACCACGATCCGCGTATCCGAATGTTCCTTGATGTTTTCGCGGAAAAACAATGCCGTTACCTTATTCAAGTGCTCGTCGTGCGTCATCAACCTTATGTAATCGTTCTTGTTGCAGAACCCAAGATCCCGTCCGGTGATGATGATGTCCTCGCCAATCTTGATCTCGCCCGCCCCGGCCGTCTCGCTCCTGATTTCCGCAATGTAGGCACGTGGCTGCTTCTTCACGTTCTGCGGCGGCTTCGTCCGCGACTTTACCCTGAATTTCTTGAGCGGAACCAGCGACAACTTCACCTCGTGTTTTCTCGGGTCGAACATGGAATCCTGTTCATTGAACGAGCCGCGTATGTCGAGCCGGACTGCAAAGTAATCGCCGAAACGCCTCGTTGCGTTGTCATCGAGCGTAAGCTTGATCATCGTATCGAGAAGATCCTTCACGATCGATTCCACCATGCCTACCGACATGTGGTGCCCGCAACGGTCAAGCATCTCCTGAATGACCTGTTCGGTGTCGCGCGTATTCCGATGCGTGACGATGGCGCGGAACTTGCGCTTCTCGGGCTGCGTCTTGCCAGGCACCTTGATCTCGCTAAGCCTGAACGCTGGACGCGCATTGACTTTCTGTATGGACATAACCGTTTTTCTCCTATATGAAAACCGCCTTCCAAGAGGAGGAGGCGTCTTGACGTAAGGGAGTATAACACAACTACCCATGGAGTGCAATAGAATAATGTGGCATATTAATAAACATAATGTGGCACATTATTTATATTATTATGGCACAATATATATCTTAATGTTGCACATTAATATATATAATATGTTACAATATACTATATATAGTGCCACATTAACATAAATAATGTGCCATATTAACTAATCTTCCTCCCACTGGAGCATTGACTCCCAACCTTACCAGGAAATGCCATCACACGCCACGTGACGTTGGGGATATTAAAGGCTATCGGATGCCTCTCGGCGAAGTTTCGTGTTTAGCATAATTTCACGATATCGTGAACTCCTGCCCGCAGAACATGAAGTTGCCAGCAACTTCGTACTGCTTCGCGGTGGGCGAGAAGTTGTCCACCACGCTTAGGTGACCGTGTCCGCAGAGTATGCCCTTGAGGAGAGGCTGTGCGCGAAGATAGGCGACGAAGTCCGCTGTCGTCTTGTCCTTGTACTTCTCGCTCTCGACGAAGCTGCTCATGTCCCGTATGCCCTTCAGGTCTGTCCTCCGCCAGAACCTGCTCGCGGCGCGGACGATCTCGCGCGTGGGGAACGGGCAGTGCATGCAGAGGATAATCGGCAGGCCCTTCTTCACCTCGGCCTCGAAGCGCGTAGCCTGGTCGGCGGACACCGTATCCGTCGAATCGTCGATCGTGATGAAGTTCACGCCGTTTATGACGGTCGAGCAGAAGTCGTTCGGGAACGGGTACGATCCCTTGAGCAGATCGGGCACGACCGCCGGCACGATGGGAGTGCCGTCCTTCTTCGCCATTTTCTTGCCCCGATAGTGTTCGTGGTTGCCGAGGCACCCAAACATCATCGCACCGCCCTCGCCGTAGTACTTCTTCACGAGGTCGAAGTTCGCACGGCTCTGGAAGTCGATCAGGTCGCCGGTGTGCAGGAGGTAGTCCACGTGTTCCTTCGCCCACGCGATGGAGTCACGAAGCGCCTCCTCCTGGCGTCCCCCGAACGTGCGGATGCGCCGGTAAGCCATCTTCCGCTCAAATTCGCCTTCGTCTGGATACGCCGCCGTGAGGTGGGTATCGGAGATGTGCAGGACGGTGAACGGCTTCGTCGCGCCGGCCTTGATTTCGTGGTAGGTGAGCGAGAGACGCTCCCAGCGTCCCCGTCCTGGAAACAGCGAGGGGTCGTCTTCCGCAATCGTCGGCAACGCCGACGTTGCGACGATTCCGCCAACGGCCATTCCGCCGCCTAAAAGGAAGTTCCTTCTTGTGATGTCCATTTGCATTTCCTCCTAATTATTTCCTGGCTTCCAGCACGATCGCCGTGCGAGCGGGAAGGTATAGTTTTACGTGGTCAACGCGCTCGTTGCCGATGACGGACGGTTCACTGAAGAACGTCTGCTTGGCAACGATGCGGCCCTGTCCACCGAAGCGGATTTCATCCGTGTCGAGCACGCGGCGGTAACAGCCCGGCGGTACAAGCACCGGGTAGTTGGCGTACGACTTCGACGCGCTGAAGTTGAAGGCGAAGACGAGTCCGCCGCGCCAGAACGCGAGCGTCTGGTCGGCGTCGTTCACCGTAAGCGGGATCGGCTCCGTACCGCGCAGCGCACGGTGTTTCATGACGACGCGGATCATCTCGGCGTCGAAGTCGCCGAGTCCCTTGAAGCGCAGGGCGGGGTCGTCGCGGAGCGACCACTGCCTACGCGCGTGGCTGTAGTCCCAGCCGTTTTCCGCGCGCGGGAAGTCAATCCACTCCGGGTGGCCGAACTCATTGCCCATGAAGTTGAGGTACGCTCCGCCGGAGCTGGCGAGCGTGGCAAGGCGCGCCATCTTGTGGAGGGCCACGCCACGATCCGTCTCAACACCGTGCTGGTCAACGCCCATGCCCCAGTAAACGGCCTTGTCAACGAGCTGGAAGAAGAACGTCTTGCCGCCAACGAGCGCCTGGTCGTGCGACTCCACGTAGCTGACGACTTTCTCGTCGGCGCGTTTGTCGGTGAGGACGTGGAAAAGCCCGTGCATGTTCCAGTCCTCGTCGCGCACCTTCTCGGCGAGACGGAACCAGTAGTCCGGCTCGCCCATCGCCATGCGATAGTCGAAGCCCATGCCGCAGTCGGCGAGCGGTGCGGCGCAACCCGGCATTCCGCTCACATCTTCGGCCACGGTGATGGCGCGCGGGTGCGCCTCGTGGATCACGCGGTTCGCGAGCGCAAGGTAGCACCAGGCGTCGTCGTCCACGTTGCCGTCGAAGTACTGGGCGTAGCCCATGAAGTTCGTGCCGAGGCCGTGGTCGCGGTAGAGCATGGAGGTTACGCCGTCGAAGCGGTAGCCGTCGAAGTGGAACGCGTCGAGCCAGTAGCGGCAGTTGGAGAGGAGGAAGTGCAGCACCTCCGTCTTGCCGTAGTCGAAGCAGCGGGAATCCCACGCCGTGTGCCAGCCGCGTGGACCGTCGTGGAAGTACTGGTACGGCGTGCCGTCGAAGAGCGAGAGCCCGTCGCGCTCGTTCTTGACGGCGTGGGAGTGGACGATGTCCATGATCACCATGAGCCCCATGCCGTGCGCCGTATCCACAAGGCTCTTGAGGTCCTCCGGCGTGCCAAATCTGGAACTTGGCGCGAAGAAGCTGGAGACGTGATATCCGAAGCTGCCGTAGTACGGATGCTCCATCACGGCCATCAGCTGCACGACGTTGTAGCCGGCGGCTTTGATGCGCGGGAGGATGTTGTCGCGGAACTCGGCGTACGAGCCGACCTTGCCTTCTTCCTGCGCCATGCCCACGTGGGCTTCGTAGATGAGTGGTGGAAGTTGGGAGTTGGAAGTTGTAAGTTGGGAGTGTTTCCACACGTAGGGCTTCTTCGGTTCCCAAACTTGGGCGCTGAAAAGGTTCGTCTGCGGATCCTGCACAACGCGCCGCGCGTAGGCCGGGATGCGTTCGCCGCCGCCGCCGTGCCAACGCATTTCAAGTCGGTAGAACTGCCCGTGGCGGATGGCGCGTTCGGGGAAATTGCGTTCCCAAACGTCAGTGCCGGGAATGCGCGAAAGCTTGAAGCGGGGCTTGAGCTGCCACTTGGAGAAGTCGCCGACAAGCCACAACTCAGTGGCGTTCGGCGCCCATTCGCGGAACACCCACCCGTCGGGCGTGCGGTGCAGGCCGAAGTACTCGTGGGCGCTCGCCCAATCGGCAAGACGCCCCTTCCCGCCCGTCAGCTCTCGCGCCCGAGCGCGGGCGTGCGCCGCCCTTCCGCGAATTGCGCCCGCGAAAGGCGCGAGGTATGGATCGTCCAGCAGGTGCTTCCGCTCCATAAAGCTCACTTCTTCTCCGGCGGAGTGAACCTGTAGCCGACGCCACGGCGCGTATCGATGCATGCGCCGTCGTCGCCGAGCTTGCGGCGGAGGGTTGCCATGCGCGTATCGAGCGTGCGCGTGGTGCCGTAGTAGGAAACACCCCACAGTTCGTTGAGGAAACGCTCGCGGGTGATTACGTCGCCGGGATGGGCGGCGAGCAGACGCAAGATGCCAAGCTCAAGCGACGTAAGCGGGGTCTTCTCGCCAGTCTTCGAGATCAACATGAACTTGGAGGCGTCAACCGTCCACGAAGCAAACTTGAAGACGTCCTCAATGCGCCCTGCGGTCTCGCCGAGACGCGCGCGGCGCAAGATGGCGCCGATTCGCACTTTCAGCTCGCCCATGCTGAAGGGCTTCGTCATGTAGTCGTCCGCGCCGAGGCCGAAGGCGAGTATCTTGTCGGACTCCGCCTCCTTCGCCGTAAGGACGAGGATCGGCAGCGATTCGTCCGTCTTGCGCAGTTCCTCGCACACGTCGAAGCCGCTCTTGCGCGGCATCATCAAGTCGAGGATCAGCAGGTCGGGACGATGTTCCGCGTATGCGGCAAGTGCCGCCACGCCGTCCTCCGCCATACGCGTGGTGTGCCCCGCGTCCTTCAGAGCAGCGGATATATAAAGACGAATCCGCGCATCGTCTTCTGCAATGAGAATGTCAGCCATTTTGAGTAACCTTTCTTAATTTCACCGTAAACACGCATCCTCCACCCTCGCGCGGCGCCACGGTGAGGTCGCCGCCCTGGGCACGCGCGAGCAGCCGCGCGATTGGAAGTCCTAGTCCGCATCCGCCCGTCACGCGGGCGGTTGAGTTGTCGGCGCGCCAGAAACGGTCGAACGCCTTTGAACGCTCTTCCGCCGTCATTCCCGGCCCGCGGTCCATGATATCGATGTAAACCCATTCGCCATCTACGCGCACGCGCCGTTCCGGGGGCGATCCGGGGGCGTACTTCGCGGCGTTCGAGGTCAGGTTGTCGAGAATGTGCGTGAGAGCCCTGTGGTTCACATCGGCGATTGCGCCGTCGCCGACGTCCTCCGGCTCCGTTGGCAGCGGCTTGCCGTCCATTAGCCGCCCGTAGTCGAGAACGTCCGAGACAAGCTGCGAAAGGCGGTCGGTACCCTCGAGGATGTCCTGGAGAGCCTGTTTGGTAAGTTCGTCATTCGTGTGCTCCGCGGCGAATTCCGCAGCGAGCTTGATGCCCGTGAGGGGAGTTTTGAACTCGTGGGAGACGTTCGCGGTGAAGTCCGTCTCGCGGCGTGCCTGCAGAAGCGCCCGACGGGCCGTGCGCACAAGCAAGATGCCGCCGGCGAGCAGCGTGCCGAGAAGCAGCACGAGCACGGTGGAACCGATGAACCAGATGCGGAACCTCGCCTGCGCGGCCATTTCACGTCCGCCGCGCCACGCCACGCCCACGCGAAGTCCTGGCAATTCGGGCCCGAGGCCGGAGTACGCGAAGTACGTGCCGGGGCGACTGGCCGAGGACGGAATGAGCAGACGGCCGTCCGTGCCGCGCACCTCCGTAGTGGTCGCACGGTTGAGTTCGTTGGTGGCGGGGGTTTCCGCGCCGCTTTCCTCCAGCCATCCCGGCACGCGCGCCAACACCGCGAGCGGTTCAAGCTCCACGCGCGTGCGCCATCTGTCGTCGCCCTTCTTGCGTGGCGGAATCACCTTAATCGCGCGCACGAGCGGCTCGGTCTTCACTATCGAAGCGAACGCCTCATCGGTCCATTCCGGCATTTCCTCCGTACGCTCCCTCACGACCTCCACGCATTCGCGTATGCGCCGGCGGATGTCGGAGGCGGCGAGGCGCGCCTGCGCCTTGAGCGCGTCGTGTCCAAGCGTGCTAGTGCGCTCAGACTCCACGTTAAGCAGACGAAGCCCGCCAAGTGCGAACAGCAGAGCCGGCACGCCGATCACGAGCAGGTAGATTTTCAGGTCGCGGTTCATTTCGTCGTACCCGCCTCCGCCGGTTTGTCCGTTTTCTGTCCGCTCTCGCGCACGATGCTGAACACCGGGCGTCCGCCGGAGCCAGCCCCCGACCCAAGCAGTCCGAACGGAGCGCTCACGCCGATGTTCTCCTTGCGCAGCGAGTCAACGAGAGTGCGGATGTCCTCCTGCGTGTCAGGGCCGATCAGCGTACCCTTCCCCGTGCCCGCCAGCACCATTACGCGCATCGTCTGTCCCGTCGTGGAATGCCTGCGAAGCTCCTCCGCGCCCATCGCCATGCCGGCGAACAGCGCCTTCATTCCATGTGGCCTTATGCCTCTGACCTTCGCCGCCACCGACCTGTTCGTCGCGCTCGTCGCGTGCAACATGACCTCGGCGGAATCGCCGTACGCGACGATGGAAACCGTGTCTTTGCCCGTAAGGCGGTTGACGGCCTGAATCGCCGTGCGGACAGACCTCTCCAGCGAACGCCTGTCCTGCACCGAGCGGTCGATCACGATCGCGAGATGCTGTGGCGCGGACTCCTTCGCGTACAATGACGCAAGGAGCAGCACTGCCGCAAGGGCGAGGAAGGCGCGTCCCGTTGTCAAGGCTTAGCCTCCTTCTTGCTCTTTGCTTTCGCGCCCTGCAGCTGCCGCTTCTGCATCTGTTGCTGTTTCTTCCAGTTCTTCCAGAATTCCGCATTCGGCGTCGTGCGGATCACGAACGAGCGCGCAGGCAGCAGATGGTCCCAGGCGAACGCCTGGTTATAGACGTCCGCCGGATGGATTTCCACCGTCACCGGATGTCCGTTCACCTTCGCGCAGGCCTGGAAGCGCACCTCATGCGCGTCCTTCGACTGCGGGTTCTTGGCGTAGATGGCAATCTTCATGCTGTTCGTTCCGGCCGGCATCACTTCCGGCACGAACTTGAAATCATCCGTCTCAAGCAACTGGACGGGGCCGTTGAACCCGCCATGGCGCACCACGTGGAACATCGCAGGAACGGAGCGCGTCTTCGCCTTGAACGAGAACGACGACTTCGATGACCACACCTCGAAGGACGGCGCTGCCGGGTAAACGCGCAGGGCGTAAGACCATTCCGCGCCGCCCTTCCCTGCCTCGTCCTCCACGCGCAGCGTGTACTTCCCTGCGGCAAGGCTGCATGTTCCCACGGGGTCGCATTCCGCCTGGATCAGCGATCCACGGAAAACGGTGTTCGTGGCGTCGTTGAAAACGGCCACGGGCTTTTTCGAGCCCTGGCGCAACACGGTGACGCGTCCATCGAGCGGAGACCCCACGCGACGCGCGAGCAGGTCGATTGTGTACTTGCCGGGCTTCTCCACGGTGAAGTCGTGCGCAACGGCCACGCCCGGACGCGACACCACTCCCTTGAACACTTGCGTTGCGGCGACGTCAGGCGGATTCGGCACCGGATTCGGCCAAAGGCTCACCTTGCGCGGATCAACTGGATGCGACCCATCTTCCACCGTGATTGAGTAAACGAAGTCGGCGCGTCCACGGTAGAGCACGTCGTGGATGTCAAGCCTGTAGTGTCCATCCGCCGACGGCGTAAACACCAGCACCGAATCGGGATGGAAGAAGTTGTCGTCCGCGAACGCCACCTCTTTCCCCGAGGAATTGAAGATGGTGAGCGACGGGTTGAAAAACCCTGGCACGGCGTCGCCGATGTACGGCTGGAGCTCGCGCGCCACGGTTCGGAGCGTGATGGTGCGTTCCTTCTTCAGGTACAGGGTCCACGTGTCGGTCTCGCCGGGCATGATCTGTCCGTCAAGCACGCACGGCAGATTGGTGACGGCGGGAGCGGGCGGAAGCAGACGGTGCGGCGGCGCGTACCGCGCCTCCTCCTCGTGAGGCGCGGCGGTGACGATGAGCGGGCGCGGCGCGGACATCCCGTTCGGCCCGAATGCGCGGAACTCGCGCACTCCCGGCTTCGCGTCCGGCGCAGCGGCCACGGTCACGAGCATCCGCTGGTTCAGCGACGGCGTCGCCTGCAGCGGATTGCGGCGGATGTATATCGCTCGCTCGACGATCGAGATTTTCTGCGGGTCTAGTTCACCAAGCACCTGCCACCAGCGGTTGGAACGCCACTCGTCCACATGCGCCTTGGGATCGGTCGGAAGAGGCGGCGCGGTCCGGTCGCCGGCGGCGATTCCGTCGAGCCACTTCGCTAGATAACGGAACTGACTGCCAGACACGTTAGGGAAGTTAGGCACCATCTCAATGGACAGTACCTTCACGCCCTCGCCTGAAACAACGGCCTGGCAAGTGCCCTTTCCAGAAAAAGCCTGTCCACCCACGATGAGACGGTTCGTGGTGCCGGCCTGGATGCCGCACGGGTAGATGTAGCCCACGTAAGGGTCGGCGGCCTGGGTCGTTCCCCACGTACATAACAGCGCTAATGCAAGTACACGTTTCATCTCAGCCACCTCATGCATAGATTTCGCGCAGACGCCCTTCGGAGGACGCGGGGGGAAGCACCGTGAGTTTCTTTCCGACGTTGTTCGGCATTTGCCCGTCCGGGTCGATGCCGCACAGCTCGTAGATGGAGCCGAGGAAGTCCACCGGCGTCACGGGACGCTTGACCACCTTCGAGGCGGTTTCGTCGCTCTCGCCCACCACGCAGCCGCCTCGGAAACCGCCGCCAGCCACGAGCGCCGAGAAGCAGCGCGGGTAGTGGTTGCGTCCGCCGTTCCACGGCGGATTGCGGTCGATCTTCGTGGTGCGTCCGAACTCGCCGCTCACCCAGAGGATGGTCTTGTCTAGCAACTTGCGCTCATTGAGGTCGCAGAGGAACGCGGACACGGCCTTGTCGGTATCGGCCGTGCGCTGCTTCATCGTCTCGAAGTGACGTTTGTGCGAATCCCAGCCACCCATATTCACGGTGATGTACGGAACGCCGTATTCAACGAGACGTCGTGCGGCGAGAAGCGACTGCCCGATCCACGTGCGTCCATAGCGGTCGCGCATGGCGTCCGTCTCCTGCGAGAGGTCGAACGTGGCGGCTGCGCTGCCCTCGATTATGCGACGTGCCTCCTTGCCCGCCGTGAGGAAGTCGGCAAACGCCTCGTTGCGCCCGAACGTGTCCATTCGTGAAAGGAGGTCGAAACGTACACCGATCTCCTCCTTGGTGAGTCCGCCCGGCGGTACGATGCCGTCAACGACGAACTTCGGCTGGTTCGGGTTGCCGCCAGTGACGAGCGGGGCGTACTTGTCGCCGAGGAAGCCAACTTCGCTGAAACGTCCCTTCGCGTTGGTAAGGATCACGTACGGCGGGAGATCGCCCGAGTAGGTCTTGGCGCGCATCATCGCCATCACCGCGCCGATCGCGGGATACACGATGCCGCCGCCGGGACTGCGCCCGGTCTGCATGAGATACGTGGCCGTCTCGTGGCCGAAGTGCGGGTGGGTCATCGTGCGGATGAACGAGCAGAGGTTCGCGCACTTGGCGAGGTTCGGCCACCACTCGTGTACCTTCATGCCGGGCACGACGGTGTCGATCGCCTTCAGGCCGTTGTTGTAGTCAGGGGAGGCGTCCGGCTTCGGGTCGAACGTCTCCAGCTGGGAAGGACCTCCCCAGAGCCACAGTTCAATTACGCTTTTCGCTGCCATCTTCAAGCCTCCTCAGTGCTGGTACAGGAACTCGCGCGTGTTCATGAGCGACCACGCAACGTCCTTGGAGAAACGCCAGCGTGCTCCGCCACCCTTTGGAAGCGCTTGGAAAAACGTGAGGAGCATTTCCTCCTCGTCGAAAGTCGCAGGACGCGAGAGGAACCTCCAGTAGAGATCTTGCACGATCGTGCGCAGCGGGCGGGCACGGAATGCCTTGTTGTCCGTGATGCGTCCGAGCATACGAAACAGCTTGCCGGAGTTGAACAGATAGAGGCGCTGCTTCGCGGTGATCTCGTTGTGCCGTTCGGAGAGCAGCCCCGTGTCGCGCGCTGGACGTCCGAAGAGCAACAGGAACGCATTGGAGATCGAGCCGTCTTCGATCAGGATGCTACGCCGGTCTTTCGGCAGGAACGTGAACGGCTCCGGAGCGATGGACTGGTAGTCACGCTTCGTGTCCGTGAGGTCGCAGATCATGTCGTCCAACACCTCCGCGTCGAGGCGGCGACAGGGGAACCCGCCGGTGACGGAACCGCGTCCGTACGCCTTGGACATCGCAATCGCCCGCACGAGCGGCTTGAGGCGGAAGCCGTTCTTCCTGAAAATCGCCACGTGCGCGGGATCGGGCTTCGCGAGGCCGAGCATCCACCAATCGACGCGCTGCACGAACGCCGCCGCGAACTTGTCGCGCGCCGGCCCGAACAGGTATTCCGCGAAAGCCGCCGGCGTGGGGCCGTCCTGGGACGGGTCGAGATAGACGATCTCCTCCTTCCACTCGCGCGTGTTCTTGATGCGCACGCGTCGGAAGTACTTCGCGTATTCGGCACGCTTCTTCTCCGAAAGGTCGGCGTAGTTCTCGCCGAGGAACGTGACCGTGGCCGCCTCGGCAAGGCCCTCCGGCGTGCGGAGCGCAGAGGCGCGGAAGAAGTTCGCCTCCGCGTCGCGGAAGTCGCTGCCTGTCGCGGAAAGAAGCGCGCGCGTGAACGCGGTCCACGGCTCGTCCTTCTTCACGAACTCGCGGATGCGCCGGTGATAGACGTACACCGCGTTCGGCCAGAGGTTGATCGGGAACTCGCTCTTTACGCGCAGAATATCGCAGAAGCGCATGCTCCAGTAGTCGGCGAACGAATCCGACGCGAGCAGCTTGTCCACGAGGCCCTTGCGGTTCCGCGAGCGGACGAACGACTTCGCCTCCTCGACGGTCGGGATGCGTCCCGCGAGGTCGAGGTAGAGACGCCGCACGAGCACCGCTGGCGTGGCGTCGCCGAAGACCGTCTCCCACGGAGCGTTCTGCAGGACGGATTCCTCCGTCTTGTCACCTTGCGGCGCAGCGCCGAAAAGCGGTGCTCCAGCAAAGGCCGCCGTGCCGCCCAGAAACGCGCGGCGCGACATGCCATGACACTTTGCACTATTTGCCATGGCGCTATTTAAGCAAATTCCACTTTCCATTTTGTCACCTGTATGTGCCGAAAAATTATCGGTATATCTCAGCAGCCCACTCGTATGGTTCCGAATGGGGCTCGCCGAGGGTCGTTTCAACCATGTACTTCAGGACGCGGCGCGCGTCGAACATGCGCCGGTAGGCCGTGCGGCCAGCGGACGCCACGCGCCGGCGTTCGTCGTCGTGGCAGTTGAACCAACCGATCCGGTCGGCCAGCTCCTCGGGCGTGTGGAAGTATGCGGTCTCCTTGCCCGTGAAGAAATGCTGCATGTCGTTGCCGTCGTACTGGAACGTCAGCACGCCGTTCGCCATCAGGTGCGTGACGCGGTCCGATGCGTACCACTTCCATCCCTCGAAGCGGTTGATGGAAAGTCCCATCTTCGACGCGGCGATTGCCTCCTCGTATGCGCGGCCGACGACGAGCGGTGCCTCGTCCATTCCGAACAGCCCGAACCGCACCGCGGGATCGAGCCGCCGACGCAACTTTGCGAGCAGTTCGCGCCGAGCGTCCGCGAGCGCTGGACGTCCCGCGAAGAAGAGGTCCCACTTGAACTCCGTCTTCGCGGAGTTGTCCTCAACCTCGTACGACGGGTCGCTGGGATTGGGGAAGAACCCAACGACGTTGCGCCCGGTGGTCCACTCCTTCAGCTTGTCCCCCGCCGTCGTCACGAAGATCGCGTCGCACGACTCCATCCGCCGCACGATCTGTGCGCAGCAGTGCTCCGTCTCGACGGGGTCGCAGTTGATGTGGACGATGCGGACGCCGGGACACGCCGCGCGCACTTCCGCTAGCGCCTCGTTCGTCACGTAGTCGCAGTGCGAGATGAAGATGAAGTCGGGCTTCCAGTTGCGCGCGGTCTTCACGAGCCGCGAGTTCATCATCTTCGCGCCTATGTTCCGCATGAAGCCGAGCGGTGCGAGGAACCGGGTCACGTCGCGCTCCGAGAACGTGAGCATTTCCCACTCGTTGCGGATTGCCCCGGCGGCGAGACGCATGTCGATCCCCGTGCGCCCGTTACCCCAATGGCGCACGAGGAAGTTGCCTACAAAAAGTATCCGCTGCTTTTTCACGGCAGACATTATACCATATTTCCCCTTCCATTGACGATTAAATCGCAGCGCACGGAGATTTGACGTTAACGGAATGCCACAAGCCGCTTTAATTGGAACGACGCGCAGACTTGGCGCTCTTCGTAAGCCGTCTGGAAAATGTGAGCTTGTTGCGGCCGGAGATGGCGCGGAAACCTTCGACCTTGTCGATCACGATCCAGTTGGTACCGTCGTTGGATCCAAGTAGCCGCCAAGCAGCGGGATCGCGCTCCACAAAGTCGTTGGCAGTGTACCACCTGTAGCCCGAAAGCTTAACGGGCTTAGCGAATTTGAACTGCAGCCAGACGGAAGCGCGACGTGTGGCAGGCGCGTTGCTGTCGGCCCGGAAGTCAAGCCACTTTGTGGCGACGTCGCCATCCACGGCTTTGTCCGGCGTCTCTCCGTTGCCGAACGCTCCATCGCCCGCCTCGAATCCAAGCTCGAACGCACTGCGGGAAATCACCTTGCCTTCCGCATCGAGCAGTTCGATTTCGGAAAGCTGCGTGCAGTAGGCCGGAGCCTTTGTGCCGTCAACACAGAAGCGGTAATGTTTAAACGGTCCGTTCCCCTGGCTCTTCCACTCCGTCTCCAGCTCCTTGACCGTCTTGCCGGTACGCTTCGCCCAGTAGGCAGCTTCATCATATTTGCCCTGACGGCAGAGAGCGTTCAGTTCCTTCACGACGCCCGGATATCGGCGTTCCACGAAGTCGAGGAAGTTGGCTGAGACGCGGTATTTGCCGTCGTAGCGGGCATCGGCGGAGCGAAGGACCATGTCGCATCCGTGCGATTCGGGTTCAAAGAGATAGAACCTTACGTAGTCGGCAATTCCCTCCGTCAGCCAGTCGGGCGCGTTGCGATACCCGCCCTGGACAACATGGAAGAGCTCATGGATGATGCAGCCGAGGTCTTCGGGGTTTTTGGCAAACCAGTCGCGGCTCATCGTCACGCAGCGCCCCGACGCATACGCCGGATAATTCTTTTCATTTCTGAAGCGGAACCTGACTTCCTTGTATGGGCTCCATCCTTCCGACGGGAACATCTCCACCAGTTTGGGATACCATTCGCGAACGATGTGTACAATGTTCTGCTTCGTCCATGCGGCAAGTTCTGGGGCGCCGGTCGTGTTGAAGACGTAGTCATACTCCGAAGTTCCTCCAACGAAACCGAGCGTACACCCATTCATGATGTCGTCATGGCTGACCGACACGCCGTCCAACTTCCGTCCGTTGAGTTCGACAAAGGCAGAGACCTCGCCCGGAAGTTCGGAAACCACGCGGAACCGCTTGCCACCGCCGACGTCGATGGAGATTTCCTCCATCTGCGCCTCACCCAGCACATAGCTGCCGCCGCACGGGTCGAATGGATAGAGGCCAATCGCGCTGAATATGTACCACGCGCTCATCTGCCCGCAGTCGTCGTTACCGCAAAGCCCCGTCGGCGTCGTCTGGTACTGAGTGTCCATAACCTTCCTTACGTACCGTGCCGCGAGGTCGCGCCGTCCGAGAAGCGAGAAGAAGTATATGTTGTGGTGGCTCGGCTCGTTTCCGTGACAGTACTGCCCTATCAGTCCCGTGACATCCGGAATCGCGTCGAGTCCCTTCTTGAAGTTGTCCGTGAACAACTTCTCCAGACGCCGCGCTGCCGCATCGCGTCCGCCAAGCAGGCCAACGAGGAGATCGGGATCCTGCATCACGTGCCAGTTCCAGTGGTAGGCATTGCCTTCGGTGTAGTCGCAGTGCGTGATGTGGCTGATCTTGTAGGGATCGAAGTCCTTGCGCCACACGCCTTTGGAATCTCTGCCGCGCATGAAGCCCGTCGTCTTGTCGAACACGTTCGTCCAGTTGAGCGAGCGGTCGCGGAAGAACTTCGCCTCGCGTTCCTTGCCCAGGGCCTTCGCAAAGCGAGCGGCGCACGCCTGGTCGTAGCAGTCCTCAAGGAGACGCGACACGCTTTCGTCCTTCACAACGTCGCACGGGTAGTAGCCGTACTTCTCAATCAGTTCATACTTTGCCTTGTGGCGTCCACGGTTCTCCGTCAACGTCTTTTCCACGCACCGCCACGCCTTCTCCCAGTCCACCCGTTCCCCATTCCCCGTTCCCCGTTCCCCATTCCCCGTTCCCCGTTCCCCAAGGCCCTTCAAATACGCATCAACGATCATTGGCACGGAATGGGCACCGATCATGCACTGGTTATCCTTGCCCCAGAGCGTCCATACGGGAAGGTGTCCGTTCTGGTCGAAGTGCCAGAGCATCGAGTTGATGAACGCGGGCACGTATTCGGGCATGAGGATCGTATAGAGCGGCCCCGCCGCGCGGTATGTGTCCCAGCACGAGAACGTGGAATAGAGGTCGGGCTCGCCGACATCCGAGATCGTGTTCGGCTGGAAGCAGAGGTGGTAGATCGACGTGTAGAGGGCCTTGAGCTGGTCTTTTGTGCCCTTCGCCTTCACGCGCTCCAGGATTCCGCGCCAAGCGGCGCGGTTGAACGCGAGAACACCGTCGAAGTCCCAGCCGGGCACTTCCATCTCGATGTTGCGGCGCGCGCCCTCGGCGGATGTGCGCGAGAGCGAGACCTTCAGGTAGATGACATTGCCCATACCAACGTCAAACTCATACGCATACACCGGCACGCTCCCCTTCTCCGCCTTGGCCTCCTTGACGATCCGACCGCGCAGAGGTTCGGTAGAGATTTCCCACGCGAACCAGTATTCGTGGCCCGGCCAACCATGGCGATCAACATGGCCCGATACACGCCTCTCCTTCATCGGCGTTATCTCGGCGGATTTTATATCCGAGAATGACCAAGACGGATCGAAGAGGAGCGACGCCCTCTTGTCCTTCGGGAACGTGAAGCGGAATACCGACACGTGCTTAGTACACGTGGCCTCAACCTTCGTCCCGCACGCGAGCGTGACGGCGTAGTAGCCCGGCGACGCCTTTTCCGTCGCCTTGTCGAAGCGGGCGGTGTAGTCGCGCTTCAACGCCACATCGGGATCGCCTGCTGCGGGCATGAACGCGACGTCGGTGAATTCTGAACAGCCGGTTCCGCTCAGGTGGTTCTGCGAGAAGCGCCGGATACGCTTGTCGCCGTACTGGTAGGCGGAACAGTGCTCCCATCCAGCATGGCTGGTGTCGGGGCCCGGCTGGACCATGCCGAACGGATACGCGGCCGCCGGGGTGGTGTGTCCCGTGCCGCCAGAGCCGATGAACGGGTCGGCGAGCGCCAACACGTCATCGGCCCATTTCGCCTTCTCTGGCCCTTCTTTGGCATCCACAACATACGACACCGCGCCACTCGCCGGGAGAGTTATACTTGCGGCGACCGCAAGGAACGCAGTTGCTGCAAGAACGAAATTGCTAGATTTCTCTCCCTCACGGGAATTGCAGATGACTTTTTCCATCGTCTTAATCTCCTCATTGAACGCGAATTAACCGTTGGGGAATGGATATTACCAAAATCCCCCACCGCCCGCAAGCCGAAAATCGGCCTTTGGAAATGACGCCGATTTGCATCGCGCGCTTTCCGCGATGTGGTAATTCGGAAACTTGCATGAGCCTAAAAGAAGTGGTACAATGTTTGGCGTCTAGCGCAAAGTGCGTACTGCCTCAGACGCAATGAGGCATGGCCTTTTGCCTTGGACGTAATCAAGGAGCAGAAATGATGAAAAAGATCAAAGTTCTTCTTGGCGCCGCCGCGCTTGTCCTCGGGGTCGCGCTTTTAACCGCAAGTGCGCGTCTGGATGCGGCGGCAAACGTCGTTGAGATCGCGAAGGACGGAGAGTACACAAGCAAGGAAGCCGTAGCCGCATACGTGCGCAAGTTCTCGGGTTCGCTCCCCAAAAACTTCATCACCAAGCGCCAGGCCCGCGCACTCGGCTGGCAGGGAGGTCCGCTCGAACCATACGCGCCGGGCAAATCCATAGGCGGCGACAGGTTCGGGAACTACGAACGCCGGCTACCGACGTTGAGCAGTGGATTCTACAAGGAATGCGACATCGACACCAAAGGCAAGCCGAGAGGCGCGAAGAGGCTCGTATTCACGTCCAAGGGGAAGAGGATATACTACACCGAAGACCATTACCGTACATTCAAGGAGGTCAAATGAAACACAAGCCGACAAAGAAGGTTTTCACCATCGATCTCACCGGTGTGAGAAGCGCCGCAAAGATGCACGAGGCAATCGCCGCCACGCTACCGTTGCCGGAGCATTATGGACGCAACCTCGACGCTTTTTACGACGTTCTCACCGAATACGGCTGTAACTGGAAGATCACATTCAGAAACGCAGGTGCCGTGGCGAGAAGGCTACGCACCGTCTGCGCAGACGCGATGGCGGAAACCCCCGGCCTCGAAATCGTCTTCGAGTAGTGATTCACCTTCGCTTCCCACCCGCCATCTTGGCGGCGAAACCGGGAGAAACTTGCCGCGTCACGTCCACAAGGTAGGGCCAGATCACCAAGCGGGCCGATGTGGCAAGGCCACAACTTGTTGTTGTACGCTTGCTGTCCCCGCGCACCCCTACGGCAACTCCACCACCACCTTGAAGAACCGCATGGTGCACTACAAAATCTTCTATCTGTCTTTTCTCATTGCTCGTTTCCCTTCAATCAACCCATCGGATGAATCGTCAGCATCCGCGATCTTCTTCGCCTTCGATTGCGCCGCCCACTGCTGTCGAATCGCCGCTTCGCGCTCTTTCAGCTTTTCTTCGAATGATTTTTCAAGCATGGCTATTTCCCTCTTTAATGTCAATTACCACCTCCGCTCATATTGATCCAATGTAACGGTTGCCCGGATGAAAGAAGTTGGTTGGTGACGGAGGTAAAGTAATCGCCAAAGATTTCGGCACAATCAGGATAAGAGAATGAATTAGTTGCATATTCAAGACGATTGGAACTTGATCCATATCCGTCAATATACTTAATAAACACTTCATCAATTATCGCATCTGTTCCAGACTCCAGCAGTCTATTCCGGTAAAGCATTCTCACTCCAGCGTCCCTTGACGCAAGTTGAGCAGCATTAATTGCATTGAAAGATAGTAGCTTTTTGGCGTACAGTGCGCTTGCCGTTCCTTGTTCCCTAAAGTTGTAACTCGCCGAATTCGTCATGATTGTCTCAACGAACGCCGTCATAGCGTCATCAACAGAACTGAATCTGATAGCAAGCCTGATGGCATCGTTTCGCTCAATACCCCTTGGATTGAGGGCCAACGCCTTCATGGCGCTGGCGGAGTTCGTGTAGTTGAATTCTTCACATTTCCCAATTGCAACTCTCGCGTAAAGCTCGTCAAAATCGTCAAGCGTCTCGCAGTCGTTTGTGGCAAGCGTGGAAAGATACCAG
>CACZDG010000056.1 GCA_902779865.1 uncultured bacterium | reverse complement strand
CTCAACCCCCGATGGTAGAAAAGAAGATCGATGAAAAACTCCTCGTCCTCGTACACAAGCCTCTTCTCGCGACCCATGAAGCAAAAGTCATCGCCGCCAAGTGCCTGAATCGTCTTCTCCACGTCGGCGACAAGAGCCTTTGAGAGTACGCGCTCGTCCACGTCCTGATCCGCGCGCGCGTCAACATTGTCGAGATTCACAAGTTCCAGCAAGTATTCATCGCGGAACGAGCGCACCGCCTTCGTCGCCAGCGCCATTGGCGAGAGCGTCTTTCCGAAGTTGTTGGGCAGGCTTTCGCGCAAGCGCGAATGTAGTAGAGGCGTTCGTCAAGGTTTTTTGCCGCCGTGAAAATCTCCACATGTTGAGAAAATCCTATGGAACAAAACGCTGCTATGTCATCCGCATCCAATTCGTCCGTTGCCAACGGACGAATTGACAGATAAGATGACCATGCCTCAAAAAACAGTCGCATCTTTTTCATGCTCGTCGGTGAGAACCCGCGCAGCCCAGGCAGCTCGACCTGCAGCTGGTTCGACAGGGCATCAATCGCTCCGCTGCCCCACTTGGCCTTGCGCGTCTTCTTCGAAATATACCCGCCCACAAAGAAATAGAGCTTCAGCGCTTCGGCGTTGGCAAGCCGCGCAGGTCTTCGCCTCGTGCGGAGGAGGCGATTTTCTGGGGCGCACGGTCGTTTTCCCCGCGCCCACGGACGCGACGAACGAGATGCTCCGCGCCATCCGCGAGGAGGTGGACGCGCTCTACGTGCCGGGGACGCGCTACCGCAAGACGGGCATCGTGTTCTTCGGTCTCGAAAAGCCCGGCACGGCCCGCAAGACCGACCTCTTCGACACTACGCCGCCAGCTGAACAGTCGCGCCTGTACGCCGCCGTGGACGCCCTCAACGCGCGCTTCGGCAAGGGAAAGGTATTCTCCGCCGCCCAGGGAATCGGCGCGAAGTCGTGGCACATGAAGCGGCAGAAACTTTCGCGTCGCCCGACCACGCGGTGGGACGAGCTGATGACGGTGAGGTGAGGAGAGAGGGAAAGCGGGCGCGGAGGCCCGCTGGGGAGTTGCGGGCATGGAAGCCCGCCACCCCGAATGAGGCGGGCGCGGTAGCCCGCCAGCCCGATGTGGGTTAAACCGCGAGGCGGAGAGCGTTCCATCCGTCGAGGCGCGCCCAGAAGGCGCTGCCGCTGCGCTTGATTGACTTCTTCGCCCTGCGGCAGATGCCGTGCAATCTCGCGCCGACCTCGATGATGACCTTCAGCGCCTCGGCGATGCCGTCGTCCAGCACGGGGATCGCCTTGTCCTTCACGAACTCGTAGAATGCCGTCCCGCCCACCACCGTGGTGCGCTTGGACCAGTCGATTTCGTTTTCCCAGTTTTCGTCGTTTTTCATCATGTTTCCTTTCGGTTTTCGAGGGCTTCCGACATGGTCGCCCAACGGCTCACATGATGCCGTAATGCTCCAGGGATAGCAACGGCCCTTTTGATTATATTTTCAGAAAAATCTGGTGGGACAGAAAGAACGGACGGCTCTTCCGCAGAAAAACCTCGCGCCGAAAGGAATTGACGCTCGGAAAAACGCGGTGGCCGTCCGCGAGCGGAGGTAGGTTAAATCCCCGTCAAGAGGTGCACGGCATCAGTCGTCCTACGGACTCGATTCTGTATTGCAGACACTGTATCGCAAATTGACGGCATGTGCTTGACAGTGAAAAGCGAACGTAGTATAATATGCGACGTCTTAAGGAGAAAAAGAAAATGGCACAGATAAGTTTCAGAATGGATGACGACTTGAAGATGTCCGCAGAGGACACTTTCAGGTCTATGGGCATGACAATGTCAACCGCCATCACCATTTTTGTCACTCAAACGGTACGCGATGGTCAATTCCCATTCGTAATCAAATCGGATCCGTTCTATTCGCCCTCCAACATGTCCGTATTGCGCCGCCGCGCAAGGGATATGGATGCTGGGCGGAATGTCGTAGAACACGACTTGATTCCCGATGGAGAACTCGCCCATGCGTAAGACTTGGCATGAAGAGGCCTGGGACGAATATCTCGCTTGGCAAAGCGAGGACAGGAAAACGCTCAGACGCATACACCAGTTGCTCCAGGGCATTGATCGCAACGGCTACGAATGCATCGGGCGCCCCGAACCGCTGCGCCATGATTTGACTGGATGGTGGAGTGTCCGTATCAATGAGACCGACCGGCTTGTGTTCCGCATCGTGGAAGACCGAATTGAGATTCTGTCCTGCAAGGGACATTACGACTGACAGCTCTCATACAAATCGGCAAACCATGTCAATCGTACCGTACAGACGAATCAGAAAGCTCGGCAGCGGCGGAATGTCGGATGTGTTTGAAGTTGAGTCGCCGGATGGGCGCCGTCTCGCCCTCAAGGTTTTCAGACAAGAAAAAGAAGGCCGTTTTCTGAAGGAGCGTTTTATTGCCGAAGCCAAGATTCTCCAGACGCTCTACCACCCGCACATCGTCCGCGTGCATGAATACGGAATTGACGAATCGAGCAGCTGTCCGTGGTATGCAATGTACTTGGTAGTTAGTTCGGATGGAACGCCATCAACGCTCGAAGATATCAGAAGACAAGGGAAAGTGCCAGACGCCACATTGCGACAATGGTTTGCCGAGACGAAAGAGACTCTAGACTATTTGCACAAATGCGGAGTGGTACACCGAGACGTCAAGCTCGACAACATCCTCATAGATGTCGAAGGACACCCCGCCGCAGAAGTCGCAGTCCGGCATGGCATGACAATCAACAATCTGCGCCAGCTCAAACACCGCCTCGACCGCATGATTTCCGCCGTGGAAGCAGAGCTTGCCGACTGACGGAAACTTTTTTTCGTTTTCTCGCCTAATTTTTTCCGCCGCCATGCGTATATAAATACGTATGGTGTCTCTGTCTATGCAATGCACAACTGTTTCAGACGCATTTCGCGAGGTCTTTGATCTCGTGAGACGCGACAGTTGTCGATTCGACTCATTCGATTCCGATAGCCGCTTCAAGTATTACTTCAGAGGGCTCAACAAGAATTTCGAAGATCCGGGAAGCTGTTGCCCACCGTGTACTCGTCCAGTACCATCTTTAAACCGCGATGACAACTACATCAAGAATGAACATATAATCTTTAATGAGTCCATCTTTCTTTATCCCCAAGACTTCCCCTCCGGAGAAACGACATTTGAACGTCTAACGAGAATGGAGCATTTCGAGATTCCGACTCGTTTGCTCGACGTGACTTCGCGACTTGCTACGGCATTGGGAATGACTGTTTTTCCAGGTGCCAACGACAAAGACGACGACATCCTTGATATGTGTGGCGTTGTCCGAGTCTTCCGCGTGAAGGAGAGTAGAATCAAGTATTCAACGAGTGATACTGTTGTCGCGCTGAGCAATCTTGCTCGGATAGCGCCTGATCATGTTACCATTGACAATCTTAGATATCTTGCGTATGAGTGCCAGAACGAGCGAGCGGGCTTCTACTGGGAAGAGGGAAGTGATGTTTCTAATATGCTCAAGCGTGACATCAAGAAGGTCTGGTGTGTTCGTCCGGTGAATAACAATGTGCGCATACAGGCACAACGTGGCGAATTCTTCATTTTCGGGTGTGGTGATAAAAAGAAGCCTCTTAATGTAACTTTCTCCGAAGCGGATTATGGCAATCCCCATGCCCCGTCCGAAGGCATTGCGGAAATCGGTATTCTTACGGTGACGCCAGAACTAAAGCATGAACTAAAGGAAATGGCCGAAATCCTTGACGTCACCGAAGACCGTCTCTATCCCGACTTCGGCAGATTTCACAAAGTCATCAAAGAAAGGTTTGGTGGAAAATGAATACAAGGGCACTATATGAACTCAATATGTTGTATAATGATAGCAAGCGCAATATGCTTGTGTTTGCTTTCTATCGTGGTGCAGTCAATAGGCTGCGTCCATCTAAGTAAAATACTTCAGGATAAAGAAAGGTTAATTAAAATGTGTGCATCTACTAACGACACGAACAAGAGCAATCGTACTTATTATACCGAGGGGTATGTAAAGGAATTGTCAATTAGCAATACTGCTACGAAGGTTATCAAGATAGAGCCAACGCCATCTTTTTTGGTTGAAGATGGTGCAAGCAAAAAAATTCTTTTCGCATCAAGTGAAAGTGCGGGAAAACCAGGGGGGACCAAAGCGGTTCTGTGTGAACTTAATGCACAAAAGGGTTACAGTTGCGGAGTTGACACCACTGTTCTTTTGCAATTGAAGATGAATCATACCAAAGTGCGTTTTGAGTTTAATTCAAATCTTGAAACCATTGAAAAGGTGACAGTCATTTAAACTCCAACTCTCTAAAATCCAAAAAAGAAAGGAAAACAAAAATGAACATGAAGACAATGATAATTGGTGTAACGGGATGTCTCTTGCTCCTGTGCTCTGGGTGCGGCGAGGGGCTTCAACAGAGCGATGGCGAGAAGATGGATGCAGAGTATAGGGCAAGAATGAATCAATCTATCGACGATGGAAATGTAACACGTAATATATTGGGAACGGACATACATGTCACCTTCAATATGGAAGATGAACTGTATTGGCAATGTTATACCAAGACATTTTCTCATTCGGACGATTATATCCGTGATGTTGGTTGTCAAGATTGCTATGCGTTTGCGAAGAGGAAGGCCGCACTTGCTATGTCTCGCGAAGTTTTTTGCTATAGTTTTAAGAACTATATCCAATTGGATGGTGTTTCTGGGTTGATATATAATGTGTCGTACATTGCCCAGGTTCCACATAAGCTACTTCGCGGGATAAGGGCGATGGATGGCTTATGGCAATACATCAAGGCTGTTTTTAAATTGATCCTTGGTGCCATATTTGCACTCGTCGGACTCGTTTTGGCTCCTATTGTTAATACTGTTTGTCATCCGTTCGAAACATTGTCGAATCTCTTGGTTGGTATATACAGCGGAAATTTGTTTGGTGTCTTGGAAGGTGGCTATGATCATGGAACGTCTTGGTTTGGCTATGTGTTTCGTACCAATATTATCGCGTCGCTTTGGGACTTGATTTGGGGCGGAATGATCTACCCACTTTGGCAAGCCTTGATATTTTGGCTTTGATAGCGGATTCGGGCGCTATGGCACATTGTTTAAAATGAAACAATGTGCCATAGTGGCAAATTGCGAGAGACTGTCATGAAGCTGAAGTTCCTTGACGGCGAAATTGATGTGTCAGATGGATATGCAAAATATCTAAAACTCAGGCGACACTATGTTGATTTGGCGGCGGATGTGTGTAGGAAAGCCAGCAAGACAATTGGCGAGTCCGATTTTGGCGATGCATGGCACCTATCCACAGATGAAACTATTAGCGACGGTGCTTGGCGATGGGGACGGCAATTCGAGCATAAATGGATAGATCCTGTTGTTGAAGATGCATTGGCGACATTTCGGCGCCACAAGTGCTATGAAATGGATTTCGACAGGTTTTGGGACTATTACCTTGATACGTCTCCTGTCGATGACTGCCTTTACAAATGGACGATACAAGGTGGAGTTCTGTCGCGAATTGAAGATGCGGAAGATTGTCGTGAGGTTCTTCGCCAAGAGCGGGTGTCGCATGCGAAACGCACATGGAGCGGAGGCGCTCTTGGAGGAGGCATATCGGCTGCGCTTAAAGGTGCTGTGCGCGCAGAGTTGTTGAATTATGCCGGGGCTGCCGTTGTTGGAATCTTCAATAAAATAGGCAGAAGTCGCTCTGTAAAAGAATCAATAGAGCAGGCAGTTCAAGCTTTTTCTATTTTTCAGACTGAGCTTCTTGATGCGATCCATAATACAATTGTTGGATTCGCTGGGGCAGTTGCGGAAGCGTTCGATTGTCTCATTGATGATGGGGTGGGGTACGAAACAAAATGGGATTGCGGTGATTCGCATAGAATAGATGCTCTGTTTGCAAATCTCCGGAAAGGTCTTGTTCCCGAAGAAGATCGGAAAATGGTCGCGTTGGAAGTCGTGAAAGGTTGCCCGCACAGAGGAGAAGTCTATGCGTGGATGTATGATAATTTCCCTGATGAGCGGGAGTCTGTGGATAAACTTGCTGACTTCTTTTGTGTGACGATAGACAAACATTCATCGACAGTAAAAGCAAAGGAATGCAAACAGGCAAAGAAAGAATGTGTCGCCCGTAAGAAGAAACTTAAGATCGATGAATCCAGACGAACGGTTTTTGGGATTGTCTATCCGTCACTGAAAGATGCACAAGAAGCCAAAAAAGATACAGGTGAGTTTTTGCACGGTATTGAATTGGCATTTGACAGGGCGTTCAAGGATGAGAGAGATTGCTTGTTACGCAAGCAACTGAATGATGGACATATTGAACGACTAAACAACTATTTTGGCATCGCCAAGTCCGAGAGGGTTATTTGTTTCTTTGATACGACAATGTGGAGTTCTGGAAAATATGGCCTTTGCATAAGTTCATTTGGATTAAGATGGAGAAACAAAGATGAGAATCTTTCCGGGGTTACAAATCTTTCATGGCGAGAGTTTGCGGCAAGCGAATACAAAATACATAAAGATGATTCGGATAACATACTATTAGCGAAAAGCACCAGATGGCATGCAGATTACGCAATATCGCGGATAGACAAATTGGTTGCATTCTTGAGACTTGTAAGGCAATATTATTGCGAAGGGTGTTTTTCTTAACTATGGTCGCCGCCGCGCCGGTCGTCGAATGGTCGCCGAAGATGACTTTCGGGAGGATTGGCGAGCTTTGCTCTTAAGGAAATCTTCTACCTCAAGATTCTTCGGGCACGAAAAACCCGAAAGGAAGAACGCAAGGTTTTCCTCCCCTATCTCCGCTTCATACTGCATGAGCGGGAATACGTTCAAGTCCTCTATCATGCCCCTACGCAAGCCCTCTCTCTCTCAAGCTTGCTCCTGAGTCGTTCAAAGAACGCCTTATCACCAGCGGGTGTATGCTTTACTTCGAAACGAGATCTTGGAGGCATCCTGCGCGGAGATGATGTCTCTGTAAAAAGGGCATGAACTATCGCATTGGCGGCCTTTGGGTCGTCAGTGTAGAAGTTTGCCGTTATGCTTGATGTTGCCATTTTATACCTCACTTTCCGTTTCAGAGCGTAGCAGTCCCAATGAAAAGTGGCGTTAATATAGCATTTTTGACCTGAAAAGTCAATGTGGGGATTTGCCGAAATTGCCGAAAACGAGCAGAAATCGCGGCAAGAATGATTACTCTGCGACTTAGTACGCGGCAAATGCACGGGCGAGAGCTTCGATCCGCCGACGTAGAGCGAGTAGCACATCGCCTTCGAGATGATACGCCCGCCCCAGGAACTCCCCGCGTCGAAGGCGTAGAGTCCGGCGTCCGAATCCGCGCCGCACCAGACGCCGTCGGGCAGGGTGAGGTTCGGTATCTTCGGGACGCGGAACTGCCCCGGAACGTAGTGGAAGCTCATGTCTCGCTCCCTCCCGTCGAGGACATCGCGGAGCGGTGCCCGATGATCCACGTGCCGACGGGGAGGTCCGCGTCGAGCGCGACGTCCGGCAGGAAGAGGAGGGCGTTCTCCGTTCCGCCCTCGTCGCTCCGCCCGTTCGGGTACACAGTCACCTGGTAGCCCGCCGTCGCCGAGCCGCCGCGTACCTTGCACATGAGCGCCTTGTCGTCCGCCGTGCCCGCCCCCGCGCCGCCGAGCTGCAGGACGCACCACTGCTCGCCGCCGCCGCCCGCGCTCCACAGGATGCGGGCCGTGCCGGTCGCCGAGGATTCGAACGCGCCCGTGGATGAATCCGCCTCGCCCTGCCTTACCTTCTCCATGAAACGCCTCCTTCCGGTCGAACTCAGTTCGACCGTCAAAATCTGTGCTGCGCCACGCCGCGATGGCGCACCATTGCACCACGGCGGCATAGCATTGATGGCCAAACTGTGTTTGGCCAAATTGGCCTAATTGCCAAGCCCCAGATTCCCGAAGTCGCCTTCGGGATAGACCTGCTCCACGTATGCGGCGACGGGCTTCTTCACCACGTTCCGGCCGCCCTCGGCCACCTTGTCGGCGTAGCGCACCCAGAGGTAGTCCCAGCCGCACTTGCGGTTCACCTGGATGTCGCCCACCCTGAAGCCCACCTTGTTGGGCGAGACCGCGAAGCGGAAGGTGATCTCCCACGGCGCGGTCGCCTTGCGCGAGCGCTTCGTTCCGCTTGCGCCGAGGAACAGCACCTCTCCTGCGGAGAAGCCCCGGAACGACGACTTGTTCACCGTCCCCGTGAGGGCGGCGAGCGTCTTCTTGTACGAGGTCGAGACCCGCGTCCCGGCCATCGTGTGCGTCTCGGTGAAGTTCAGCACCGGCATCGTCACGTCAACGCCGTTCACGTTGCCCTCGTTGTCCACCTCGATTGCGCCGCCGAAGTCCGGGGCGCTGTTCGGGTAGCGTCCGTCGGTCTTCAGCGACTGGTTGAGGTGCATCGTGCCTCGCAGCCCCTTGCGGCCGCTACGCGGCTCACTCGCTACGCTCGTTCGGGCAACCCGACGCCTGCGGCGCGGGTGCATTTCCCGTGTCGAACGCGAACATCGGCTGGCCTTCCTCGCCGGCGTCCGTGTCCGACTCGCCGCCGCCCTCGTCGGCCTCGTACACGGCCTTGACCTTCCACGTCGTGCCGTTGATGCGCTCCACCGTCTCGATGGATTCAAGCGCCATGCCCCTGACCGACTTCACCTTCGGCTTCGCCGCCGCGAGGGCGGCCGACTCGTCGGCCACGCCGAACACGAGGTACGGGATCTCGATCTCCGTCACCGCGCCCTGCGCGTTGATCGTCTCGTCGCGCTCGGTGTAGGCTTCCTCAACTCTCACCGTCTCTGCCATAAGCACCTCCGTTTCCCTTGAAGGCTGTCTCAACCTTCGTTTTTCGTCGCGAGTATTCAGGCAACCCCTTGAAAGTTGCGCGTTCCCAGCAATCCTACCCCTTGAAAGTTGCGCGTTTTAAAGATTCCAACCCCTTGAAAGTTGCATCCGCAATTGACACCTCTGCGCGAATTTGCTAAAATGCGCTCCGAAACAAAGGAGAAACAATGCTAAAACGCAAGTTCTACGACTCCCTTCTGGAGTGGAAGTCCAATCATGGACAGGAATGCCTGCTTGTCAAGGGCGCAAGGCAGGTAGGTAAGACTTTTATCATCGACTACTTCGGCAATACGAACTACTCTTCATACCTCTACCTCAATTTCGTCTTGAACAAGGAAGCCGCTGAATGCTTCGGCGACAACCTCGACGCGGACGTCATCTTCAAGAGATTCACCGCCCGCTATCCACGATTCAAACTCATTCCAGGCGACACGCTGGTGTTCCTCGACGAGATACAGGCCTGCCCAAGGGCGCGCACGGCGCTCAAGAGCCTAGCCATAGACGGCAGGGCCGACGTCGTTGCGTCCGGCTCGCTGCTCGGAATCAACTTCCTCGACGACGGGCTTGAAAAGGAGCGGGCGCAGGAGTCCATCCCCGTCGGCTACGAGAACCAGGTCTTCATGCGTCCGATGGACTTCGAGGAGTTCCTCTGGGCGCTCGGCTACGGCGAGGACGCCGTTGGAATCCTGCGCGAGTCGTTCGACTCGCTGACGGCCGTCGATTCCTCGATCAACGAGAAGTTCCTCTCCCTGTTCAGGGAGTATGTCGCAGTCGGCGGGATGCCGGAGGTCGTGTCCTCGTTCATCGAGGGCAACAGCTTCTCGCAGGCGTACAAGGTGCAGAAGCGGATCAATAACTCCAACCTCGACGACATCGCGCGCTACGCGGCTCGGGCGGAAAAACCCAAAGTCCGTGCCTGCTACCTTTCGCTGCCGTCGCAGCTCGCCCGCGAGAACAAGAAGTTCAAGTATTCCGAAGTTGGCAGCGGGGGTTCAGCGCGTAAGTTCGGGAACTCTGTCGCATGGCTGCGGGAGTCCGCGCTCGGCATCCAGTGCTTCAACACGACCGCGCCCTCGATGCCGCTGAACGTGTACCGCACGGACGACTGCTTCAAGATGTACGTCTCGGATGTCGGAATCCTGACCTCCATGATGGGGTTCGAGGTCAAGAAAACGATTGTGGACAACACGATCAAGGGCTTCGCCAAGGGCGGGCTGTACGAGAACGCGGTCATCCAGCAGCTCGTCGCACGCGGCTACGAACCCTGCTACCACCAGAGGAACTCGTCCGTCGGCGAGATAGACTTCCTCATAGAGCGCGATGGGGCGGTCATTCCCATCGAAGTCAAGGCCGGCCACACGACGTCCGAGTCGTTCGACAGGCTTCTGGAGAGCGATGACGTTCAGGTCGGCTACAAGTTCATTCGCGGAAACGTCGGACGGGTCGGCAAGAAGATAACGCTGCCGCACTACATGACGATGTTCTTGTAGCGGCTACTGGAACGTCAGCGACCCGCCGCCGCCCGCGCCGTAATCTCACGCAGAGGCGCAGAGAAAAAAGACAGCCCGAACCGTGATATTACGGCGCGGGTTGTGATATTACGCTACGGAACGTGCGGGGGGTGTTTTAGATTTCGCTTTTGTTTTTAGCCGTGCAGAACGTGTAGTTGGGCGCGGGCTACTTGACGATGAGCATGAAACCGCTGGATGTGCGCTTGATCGTCACGCCGGGAACGGTCTTCACGTGAACATTGGAATAAGTGTCCGGGATGGTCATGTTCTCCGTCAGCCCAGTCAGATCAATCGATATGGGCGTGGTGGCGGGGAATGCATGAAGGATGGCGTTCAACTGTGCCTGCGTCTTCGCAGAGAACATTAGCCTGTCGAACGTCACGCCGCTCATCGCAGTGGAATCAATCGTCACACCTGTCAGGTCAAGCGTGTTCGTGACGCTGATGCGCGTGTCAAGGTCAAGATGGTTCTTGAAAAGGGGTGCCAGATTCAACGCCTTGACAAGCGAGTCTGGTGTCGTTGGCGTCATCGCAACCACCCTCCGAGTCTCGTCTATGGACAGCGAAGTTATCTCGTTGGCAGGTCCGTAGTATGTAACGTCAATATTTGATCCGCCGGGTTTCCAACCACTCCATCCCGCCGTCGGCACAATGGCCTTGCAACCAGACACGCCCGAGAATGTGGAGCTTTGAGTAAGATTGACGGTGACTGACGTGTTCGGACCGGCAAGCAGTATTTTCATCGAAGTCGCATTCCTGAACATATACCCTATGTTGAGTTTGACGCCTCCGTTGATGCATACACCTTGAAGGCTTGAACATTCATTGAACATCGCATACGTATCATAACCGCCAGAGCCTAAGCCTGTAAACTGGGAAAACGACGGCAATGGTCCTTTAAGTTTATTGCAGGAAGTCAAGAAGTTGCCGTTCTTGAACGCGACAAGCCCGCCCCATGACGCAATGCCGGTCAGACCTTTACATCCACGGAAGCACGAGGCACAGTCAATATGCGTAACAAAGGAAGAGTTCGCCCGCGAGAAACACCGCTTCATAGACAAGGCGCAAGGCGTTATCTGGGAAGCGAAAATGGACAATGGCAACATGAGCCTGCTCGCTGTAGCCCCCTACACGAATAACACCGTAGAGGTGAAACAGGATTGATTTGTAGCGCATCGCCTACCCGTTGTAAGAATTGGCTGAGACGAATGTTCTTGATGTTGCCCGTTTAAGAAAGTACAATAGATTACGAATTGTGATAAATCGAGTGTCAAAAGGCACTTGCTGGGCGCGATACGCCAAATGTAAATCTGAACACCCATTCAGGACGGTTGAAGATGTGATGTCAAATCGTGTTATTGTTCATCTTGCCATGAAACAATAACAGCTGGGAAATTGCCTAACTTAAGAGAATGGGGAATGTGTGAATATCATCATCACATCTGTGGGAAAGAGGGTTTGTTGAAAGCAGAATGACTCTATGTCCAAAAGAATGACGCGGCTGTGATCAGCCTAGCCGCCTCATTGATTCTCGTTCATCACTCCAATTATAACAACCAGACGAGGCCAGCTCAAGACTTGGCATCCATTCGTGCCACTGCCACTCCGATTTCCCTGCATTTTACTGCATGGTTTCTGCACTACCCCGAAGATGATTAGCCCGCTTTTACACGATGAGGCGCGCCTTCTTCCGTTGTCGGGTATATCAACAACGCGAATGACGTGTCGGGCTACTTCCAGCGCGGTTCGGCGTTCGTCTCGATTGGATCGGCGACTGATAGCGCGAGCATTCAGTCCATCACGCCGCAGACGCCGGCTGGTGCGGTTGACGCATTGGCGGACGGCGGCGCGGTCATTCAGGAGATCGATGACTTCGGTGCACCTACGGTGCAGTATTTCTACCTCGTCGATGGATCACCTGATGCTTCCAATGGTGCGGGTTGGTACACCTATTCCGCTGGTGTTTACACATACGCCGACAAGACGTTTGTCCGTGGCGAGGGATTCCTTTTCGTTGCACCTTATTTCGAGGACAGCGAAGGTGATGAACTTGGATCGTCATTCGTGAATGCTGGCGAAGTGAACCTGACTGCCAAGACGGTCACGAATCCCTGCTCCGGTTACTTCCACCGTGCGAACTATCGCCCTGTGGAGATGTCAATTCAGAAGCTCTCCCCCGTTCCTCCGACAGAAGCAGTTGACGAACTGGCGGACGGCGGCGCGGTTATTCAGGAGATTGACGACTTCGGTGCGCCGACGACGCAGTACTTCTACCTCGTCGATGGATCGCCTGACGCCTCCAATGGTGCGGGTTGGTACACCTATTCCGCTGGTGTTTACACTTATGCCACCAAGGTGTTTGCCCCTGGCGAGGGCTTCCTCTATGTTGCGCCTTATTTCGAGGACAGCGAGGGAGATGAACTTGGCGGTGCATTGACGTTCGCCGAATAAACCAATTTTGCACAGCGCAAGGTGCGCCGTGCAGAAACTGAAAACGAAAAAGGAAAATGAAAATGAAGAAAATCATGTTTATGCTTGGCGTTGCTGCGTGTGCGGTCGGCGCTCAGGCGGCAACGGTCAGCTGGTCGTTGACTGGCGTCAACAACGGCGGCACTGGTGTGGATGGCTATGCGTATGTGTTCAGCAACAAGGCTGGCACCTACACAACGCCTGACGCGCTGAAGACGGAGCTTGCCAAATACACGACGGCATCTGCCATGCAGGCGTTCTTGGATGCCAACTCGCTAACGGCACTCAATACCGCTGTTTCTGGCGGCGCGGCTGATGTGAGCGGCGTTGATCTGGCAACCTCTGGTCTGCCTGCTGGTCAGTCTGGAACGCGCATCTTCGCCGTCGTCTTCGACACGCCGACGATTACGGATGCTTCCAACTACTACGTCACTACCACATCATCTGGCGTGAAGACTCCGGCTGCGAGTACGTCAAACAATGCCGCGTTCGCCATTGCCAGCCAGGCAGCCGCCACGGCGGGTGCTGGTTCGTGGACGACTGTTACCCCTGCCCCGGAGCCGACCTCTGGCTTGCTGCTCCTCGTTGGTGCTGGAATGCTCGCGCTCCGTCGTAAGCAGAAGTAAGGGATTAGTGGTTAGTTGCTAGCGATTAGTTGCTAGTAGCTAAAACCTGAAAGAAGGCCCGTCCGCGTGTGCGGGCGGGCTTTCAATTTGCGTTTTGACATTAAAAAGTAATTCTGATACAATACGCTGCGTCAGGAGACAACAAATGGCAACGCTGTCGCTTTTCTACGGCATACTCATAACGATGCGCCCCGAGGAAGGGGAGCGTCACAAGAAGCCTCACCTGCATGCGCGTCATGCGGGCAAGGAGGCGTCTTTTGACATCGCGACGGGTGAGATGCTTGCAGGAGAGCTTGACGGCGACGACGAAGTGAAGGTGAAGGCCTGGATCAGCATCCACCGCGAGGATCTTTTCGCGAACTGGACGTTGCTGGTTGAGCAGGGAACCTTCTTCAAGATCGATCCGCTGCGCTGAGGGAACGATGGAGGCGATACACGACATAGTGTCCGCGAAACCGCTGGACGGCTACAAGGTCGATGTCGAGTTCGACACCGGCGACAGGGCCGTTTTTGACTGTTCGCGGTACCTGGACAAGCCGTACTGGCACCGGTTGAAGGACAAGTCGTTCTTCAATCAGGTGTTCGTTGGGTACGGCACGCTCGTGTGGCCGGACGAGATCGACATCGGACCCGAGGACGTGTGGGAGTTCGCCGAACGCTACAGTTGACCATCTGACGTGGCCGGAGGGTCGGCCACAATGACATTCACGGTTACATACCGCGCCAAGGACGGCGCGTTGCGCGAGGAGCGCGTTGATGCGGCGAACCGCGCCGAGTGCGTGGCGGAGTGCCGCAAGCGGGGGATTTCGCCCACGGGGATCAGGGAGGGTGGGAAGAGCAAAGGCCGCGAGGGAGCGCGGCCCTCCCACGTAGGAGGAGCGGGAGACAACAAGCGTACGACAGCAAGATGGGTGGCCGCTGCTATAGTGCTTGCCGCGATTGTCGGCGGCGCGTGGTGGTGGTTTTCGGCCCGCTCGGCGAGCGCGCCCTACCAGGCACCCGCGAAACCCAAAGTGGAGAAGCCGAAAGGCCGCGACGGAGCGAGGCCCTCCCGTGTGGAGCGGGTGGAACCGCCAAAGGCGAAACCGGCGGCGACGCCCGCGCAGCCGAAGAAGCCGCTCACCAACTGGGACATCAGGCACCTTTCAAAGGACGAGACGAACGGCCTCAACCAGGCGGAGCAGAACTACTGGAAGATGTACCATCCCGACCCGCCGCCGGACGCGAACCAGCCCGCGCACAACAAAGGCAAGTACCGCATTTTCAAGAGCCGCACGGACAACGACATCGCCTTCCTGATGGCGACGGAGCCGGGGACGCCGGTGTTCGGGAGCGGGGAGTTCTTCGCCAGGGGTTTCACGCGGAAGTTCCTGAAGTCGCTTGAGACGCCGATTGTCATAAACGACGACGACTCCGAATACGACCGTTCGCTCAAGCAGGCGGTCATCGACACCCGCCAGGAACTCAAAAAGCGTTACGACGGCGGCGAGGACATCGAGAAGATCATGCGCGACACGCGTGATGAAATACAGCGTCTCGGCCAGTACAAAATGCAGATCGACAAGTTCATCAAAAAGGAAACGTCCGGAGCGGAACGCAAGGGACTTACGGACAACGACATCGGCGAAATCATCAAGGCGGCGAACAAGATGCTGGAGGAGAAAGGCATTGCGCCGATTGAGCCGAGCCCGATGCTGCGCCGTGCGTTGAAGCTTCAATCGGAAAACGGAGAAAAGCCTCAATCAGAAACGGAGAACAAACAATGAAGAGACTGACTTTCACATTGGCCGCCATGTTGGCGGCGACCGTCCCGGCGGCCACGCCCGCAGAAGCGACCAGCCCCAAGACCGTCCATGAGATTATCCGCAGGGAAACCGGCGGAAGGCTGCGGACGCTCTATCTGCACACGAAGAGCGTCTATTACGTAAACGCGCAGAGCCGTGTCGGCGCGAAGGTCGTGGAAGAGGCGCGTGCGAAGATGGAGCGGGTTCTCAGGACGCCCATAGGATCGACGAACGGGGTATTCGCGCTCCAGTCGCCGAAGATATACGGCGAGTTGAGCCTCTACGTAATCGACGACGAGAAGCTTCCGATGAGCCTAGTCGCGCCGGAGGGGCGGTGGGCGTTCGTAAACGTAGCTCCGCTGGCGCAGGGGCGCGGGGAGAAGCCCGCGTTCCTTGAGGCGAGGGTGAAGAAGGAGATGGCGAGGATCGGATGCCTTGTTCTCGGCGGCATCAGCTCCACGTACAGGGAGAACCTTCTCGGCTTCGTTGATTCTCCAGAGGGGCTGGACAAGTTTATGGACGACACCCTGCCCGTGGATGGTCCTCTGCGCTGCGGGCGTTACCTTCTGTCACTTGGCGTGAAGCCATACCGCGACGTAACGTACCGCAAGGCGTGTCAGGAAGGCTGGGCGCCAGCGCCCACCAACGACATCCAAAAGGCCATCTGGAACGAGGTGCGGCAGCTCCCCACAAAGCCGCTGAAGATCGAGTTCGACCCCGTCAAGGGGAAGTAGGCGCGTCGGGTCACGCGCCGAGGGTGGCCAGCGGCACGGCGTAGAAGCCCTCGCCGAAACGCAATACGTCCGGCCCTGCGTACAAGACAATTCCCGTAAAACGGCTTTTGGCGAGATTCGCCGCAAACCACTTGAGATGCTTGAAGTCGTCCTGCCCCACCATTCCGCCTGACTTGACTTCGACTCCGAGCATCTCGCCGTCCTCGTTCGTTACGATGAAATCGATTTCCCGCTTCAGTTTGTCTCGGTAGTGGTGTATTTCATAGTCCTGCTCCTCCGCGTCGGCAATTGCGCTCAACTCGTGGTAAACCCACGTCTCCACCAGTTTTCCCGAAAGGTCAGAGTCTATGTACGCCTCATCCTCCTTCCAGTTAAGGCAATTGGCGACAAGACCGGAATCTGCGGCGAAGAACTTCGCTCTCTTGCCGATACGGTCGTAGTCCGTTTTGTTCCACGCGGGCACCTTGTCGAACATATAGAGGGCGCACATGGCGTTTATGTAGTTGTCCGTCGTAGGCTTACTCACGCCCGCCGCCGTGCAAAGTTCCTCTGTGGCAAACAGCTTTGATGTCCTTGAAAGAAGCCACTTCGCGATTTCGCGGAGAATGTCTGACTTTCTGATTTCCGTGACGGCCTTGATGTCGCGGTTGATGAGTGTCTTGAGGTAGTCTTGATACCACTGCTTCCTTGGCCGTGGCGGCAGTTCCATGGCCTCCGGGTATCCGCCGCAGAACGCCAGCCGGATGATGTCCTTCTTGTTGAGCGACCCGCCGGAAGACTTGAACACGCGGTTGAATGCGTCGTTCAGAAAGTGCGACTTGTTGCCGTTGATTTCACCGAGCGCGAGCGAGCGAAGCCTGACGGAGTGCATTCGCCCGGCAAGGGAGTCGGAGACCGCCTTCGAGAAATCGAGCGACGCGCTCCCTGTAAGCAGGTACTGCCCGCGCTCGTTCGACTCGTCAACGTGTATCTTCACGGCGTTGAGCAGTTCGGGGACCTTCTGCACCTCGTCAAGAAGCATCACCTCGCCTTCATTCCTTCGGGTGAACTCTATTGGATCGGACAAGGCCGTTTCCATGATTCGGGCATTGTCCATCGTGTAGCGGCGAGTCTTCGGGAAGGGAATGGACGATACAAGGGTAGTCTTGCCTGTCTGCCGTGCGCCGGTCAGGTGTACGACACGCCGGTATTTCATGGATTCAACAATATGAGGCTCTAGCCATCTTTCAATCATCTTCTTGCTCCAAGGATGTGCGGGATAGTATATCAAAGTTTTGACCAAACAGCAAGTAGGATGATGACCAAATCGAAAACAACCAATTGACCGAACCAAAACAACTCATTCTGCGGAAATGAAAGTTCAACTGCATCTTACTGCACGGCTACTGCACCATCGCGATGCGGAAATGCGTGATTTTACGGTGCGGAACGACCCTCCTTCCGTTATCAGGCTAATTACCCAGTGTCAAGTGGACACCGCCAGAAAGTAAACTCTTGGTTTACTTTCTGACAACCCGTACTTCGATATGGGCGATTACTTTTCCCATGCGTCAGGACGTCGGATGAAACGGTCGCCGTGTTTGCCGTAGGGAATCACGTCAGGTAGTTGGCATCGGGCGTTCGTAAAAATGCAAGAGCCCCAGCCCGAAGGCTGGAGCTCCGCGCCACGCCGGAAACCCCGCCGCTCGGTCACTTCCCCTTGGCGGGGTCGAACTCGATCTTGATCGGCTTGGTGGGGAGTTGGCGAGTCTCTTCCCATATGACCCGTTGTATGTCATTTGTTGGCGCAGGCGCCCAACCTTCCTCACACGCTTTCCGGTATGAAACTCTACGGTACGGTTTTACCCCAAGCGTGAGAAGGTAATGAGAACAACGC
The DNA here is from genome assembly GCA_902779865.1 of uncultured bacterium. Lineage (GTDB taxonomy): Bacteria > Verrucomicrobiota > Kiritimatiellia > RFP12 > UBA1067 > RUG572. The sequence goes on along the minus strand of CACZDG010000056.1, from coordinate 3,320 downwards.
ATCAGTGAATCTATTGGAATATTGTCTGAATCGAAACTGTCTAGGTCTTCGGCAGAAGACAAAAATGACATAAGATTCCGCTTGTATGACGATCCCATGTTTCCAAATAAGATACAGGCGATACGAGCCATTTCTTTCTTAACTCGGGCCTCAAGGAATTGGGGTTTCTTACCTCGGCCTTTTGTAAGGGGGGCAACATTAACAAATGCCCACCTTCCTTCTGGTGCTACAAGTGAAATAGGGAAGTCCTCCCTGTCTATGACATAGAGGGAAAGTTCGCCTTCAATTGTCGGCTTAGGGAACGCAAATGTACCTGATTTCATCTCTATGGGCGTTTTGAGGAGCGTCTCCATTTTTCGACGAGCCGCTTCTAGCGTTTCCGTCTTGATACGCTCCTGTGCATTGATGTAATAAATCTTTTTTGTGTTCTTGAAAATCGTGGAGACCGTCCCTCCTGTAGAGCGCGCAACTATTTGTGCCACATTTGTTGGTGTCACGCCAGCGTGGATTGCACAACATGCGAGAAGTGAACACAGTGTGGTTATGTGTCTCATTGCTTTTTCTCCTTTTCCTCTTTGCTTTTAAGGCTCTGAAACTTTAAGGCAAGACGAGAGATTGAATTGAGTTCGATTGGCGCTATGCCTTTAGCCTCTAACATTTTATTCATGGCTGAAATCATGTCCTCTGCATCCTTTGCAGTAACATCTGTTTTAGACATCGCCTTCAAGGCTTGTTTCTCTAAGCTCATTTTGTACCGCCCAAGCTTTTGAAGCGTGCTTCGCGCGTCATCGAGAATCTTGCCAATGTCTTCACCGCTCTCCAGCGCAGATTTAAGCTCCGCTCTTGCCTGTATAACGGTTTGCTTCAAGTTCTTATCATATTCCGAGTCCGTTTCGTTAATGGTTATCGGCGTTTTCATGGACTTCAAGAATCTTTCCTTAAACCCTTGTCCAAGATTCCTTTCTCCTATTATCAAGGTGCCGGGCTCAGTGGCGACAACGAATGCAATATCGTTGTCCGCTTTATGCTTAAATATTCTGTATTTCCCGTGAGCGGCTTGTGGCTGATCTCGATCTGGCGGAGGATTCGGATGGTACATTTTCCAATATTTGAATTCGGCTTCTGTAAGGCGATTAGTGTCTGACGAAGAAAGATGCCGAATGTCCCAATTTGAAAGTGGCACTTCTTTTTGCGGAGTGGTCAAGGGCCGCTGAATTTGTGATTGGGCTTTACTTTTCACTACTTCTTTGCGTATTGATTTCTCATCCTTCGCCTTACCATAGCTCTTTTGTGGCATATCTTTTTGTGGAACGTATAAAAGATAAGACGCTACGACAAGAATGATTATTACGACCACAGAGAATATAAGAACGCCGTTTCGCATCATTTTGCTTCTGCCCTTGCTACCTCCTCGCTTTGAGGATTTAGCAGGTACAACGCTAATCACATTGGCAACCTTTGTACGAAGCCGCGTAAATACCTCTTGACGGCTTTCGGCTTCGACAAATTCTTCTACCTTTTCTCCATTGCGATTGCGGTATGTAACTTGCCACGTCATAGCGACATCCTTAATAATATCGAGACCCGCCCGCGCATTGCGGACGGGCCTCTGTTTCCGGTTTTACGGTTTCGATAAAACCGCGTTAACCTTTATGCACGCTTACGGCGCAGGGCGAGACCAGCCATGCCGATGAGCATGAGCAAGCCGCTCGTAGGCTCCGGCGCAGCAACAGCCTTCCAGTTGCCAGCGGTATGTGAACCAGTATCCGTATAGGAGAACGCGGTATCAGTGGTCGTGCTGTCCGCAGCGGTCTTCTTACCTGCCGATAGACCAGTGATATACCAATTCGCATCGTCGGAGACAGGATTGGAGTCAACGACAAGTGCGAAGAGCTGTGTATTGGAGGTCTTCTCAGCAATACCTGCGGAGGCCTGATCAACCTTCGTGAACTTTATAGCACCGCCTGATACAGCACCGCTAAGGTCAGATAGGTAACTCAGTCCACCCAACGCAGTGTTGAACGACTTAGCGTCCGTGACACTTGCAAAGGCAGCAGTCACGGCCGCAATCGTTGTTGCAGAATCACCCTTCGTTGTGAAGGTATATGCGTATCCGTTGAGGGCGGCTCCAGTGCTATCCTGCAGACCGCTGATAGACCAGGAGACCGTTGCCGCGTGGGACATAACAGTCGCGCAGACAATCGCTGCTGTTAATACTAACTTTTTCATTTTCATTTTCCTTTTCTTTCACAAGCCACCGAACGGCATGCTCGGCGACCGTAAAATCGTTTTATTCCGCATCCGCGAAGTTGAGGTCACTGGGCATGTCATCTTCCCCAGTTGCCTCATTATAGTAATACGGAGCTGTGTAGATAAAACCTTCACCGGGTTGAAAGACACGGGTGGCTCTCACATAAGCACCAGCCCCGTCATCCCAAATATACCAACCAGCTTGACCATTGGTTGCTGCGGGCGACCCATCAATAAAGTAAGTGTACTGCTCAATGGTCTCACCGTACTCGTCAATGACTGCTATGTTCGCAGCATCGTCTTGAAGTTCGTTCTCGGCGTCCGCGTTGGGGACAGGGATAAGCTGCTGAATGGAAATTGGCGTAGGACGGTAGTTGTAACGCTGCCAAATTCCAGAACAAGCGCTCGTCACGGTTTTCGCTTCCGTTTTCACTTCTCCGGAAGTCAAAAATGTCGAAGGCATATCGTCATCCCCTGTTGCTTCATTGTAGAAGTAAGGGGCGGTATACAAAAACGCCTCGCCACGAACAAATGTCCTTGTTGCCAAGACATAAGCACTTGCGTCATCATCCCACTTGTACCAACCAGCTTGACCATTGGTTGCAGCGGGCGACCCTGCAATAAAGTAGGTGTACTGTTCTACGGTTTCACCATACTCGTCCGTCACGGCAATGTTGGCGGCGTCATCTTCAAGCGCGTTCTCTGCGCCTGCCGGCTTCTGGGGAACGATGCTCTGAATTGAATAACCGTCCAAACCGATAGCAATAGTGTTGAACGTGGCACCACGCTCCCAAATACCCGAGCAAGTGCTAGGGATCTCCTGATACCCGACAACGGAAGCGAAGCGAATTCCCCGCGCAAATTCGTGAGACGCTGATCGTCGAGGGTCAGTATGCGTGCAGTAAAGTGCAGTTGCACAGCTTGCTTCTGTGAAGTAAGTGGAATGTGGCTACCATGCCTCGCCCAGCCGGTGGGTGCAAAGACTTTTTTCTGCAAGGTCATGCCGATTTCGTGCAGATTACCTGCTTGAGATTGCGCAACCGCCAGTTGAAGAACTCGTCTAGGCGTCC
>CACZDG010000055.1 GCA_902779865.1 uncultured bacterium | reverse complement strand
AACTTGCGCCCTCCCGTCTCCTCGCACCGAACATCCACTATCGTGTCTTTGCTGAACGGCGTGCGCGGCGTCATTTCCGACGGCAGATATTCTATCGTCTTGATCTCCTTGCCCTTGTCAAGCGGCAACAGGGCATTGAGAAAGCTTATGACGAGATTCTTGTGCTCGCCAAAAACCTTCTTGAAGGTCAAGTCCGCCTTCGGATCTAGGTATTTTGCCATCGTCTTTTCTTTCTTGCTGTGTCAGAGTATTGTTAACCCTTCGCCTCGTATTATACTAAAATCCTCGTTTGTTTGTCAACGGGTGCAAACGCGCCCGCACGCTGCCGGGCGCATCTGCATAATTCACCGCCGAGCCTTCTGATGATTGGAAACAACTTAAACAACTTGCCTTTGGCGCACGGGCGCGGGGCCTTGCGGCTGCTTCGCAGTTCGCGCTTCGCGCTCACCCAACCTGATCGCTTCGCGACAGGCGCATCAACTCGCCCGCGCCCATTTGCCGATCCTCAAACTACCGCAATTCTGAATGTTCAAGGTGCGCCCGCAGGATAATGTTGTTCTTGAAAGTTGTTTTGGTTGTTTCTAAATCCCAATACGCATGGGTGAAAAACGGAGATGCGCCCGGGAAATCCTGCCCTACCGCACGATCAGCATGAGGCCTGGGCGCCAGATGACGTATCCCTTGCGGTCATCTGTGAGTTTGGCCTTGTACCCGCTCGCGCCGAATGTGAACACCAGCTCGCCAGACAACGTCCCCGTCGCGGAGATTACCGGCCTGTGCGCCGCCTGAACGGCAGCGGGATCTGCGACATGCACGGGAAGCCCTTCCACGTCCGCGTCGCCCGCGAACACCACCGACGACACGCCGTCAAGCCATACCCCATTCAGAAGCATCACCGCGTCAAGCGTGATATCGCTGCCGTCCAATACCTCCAGCAACGAGACGGTTCCGTGCGCAAGCGTCCCCTTGCCAGCAACGCTGCCAAGAAGTCGCCTTGCTCCCGCAAGATTGACAACCGCGCCTTCCGCCACGTCAACAACCGCACCGTCTGTGACAAGGAACGTCGTACCGACCCGCGCCTCAAGCGCAAGTGGCCCGTGAGTGGCTGTGCAGCTTCCACCAAGCGTGTAGTCGGCAGGCCCCGTCTTACGTACGGTCACGTCGCCGTCGAACGTTCCTGTGAAGGATTGCACCGTCGTGTTCGTCACTTCCACTGTCCCGTTGAATGTTATCGTGCCTTCGCCCTCGAATCTGGAAAGTACGGGCGTTGTCCCCTCCGCAAGCGTCAGCATCGCACCTTCCGCAATGGAGACGTCCGCGCCCGTCTTCAGCGCGTCGGTGCGCGAAAGCGTGAGCGAGCCGTCGCCCGCCACGACCTTCGCGAGGTTCGGGCTTGCGCCCTCCAGCGTGAACGAGCCGGAATCGCTCTTCACAAGGACGTCGGACGCCCAGCCGCTCTTGAACGTGCAGGACGGCGCATCGATTGCGCCAACCACGTTCACGCTGCGTCCGTCGTTCTCCGCGCCAACCGTCAGATCGCCTTTCGCGATGATGCCACCAACGGTGATGTCTTGCGACGGCAGAGCCGTCGCGGCGGTCGTGAAGAACGCGATGTTCGTCGCGCCGTTCTCTGCATTCCAAAGCGTCCCGGAGAGAGGGTTGCCGTCAAGGTCGTTCCAGTTCGTCGCGTCCGTACCCCATGCGCCGCTCGCGCCGCCGGCCCACACGCAGTACGCACAGTCGTTCGGTGCGCCGAGGTCGCGCACCTGCATGCCGTTCAGCTGGACAATGGGCTCGACGCCGGTCCGCGACCCCATGCTCAACTTGATCGCCTGCGTTTCGGCCTTGGCGGTGAAGATGCCCGTCGCATAGTCCCCGCGCGCCGGATCGTAGGCATCCTTGTTCCTGAAGTTCAGCGTCAGCGTGTCGTCGATTGTCAAGATGCGGTCAAAGCCGGGGAGGTCGCGTCCGTCGTGGACCCACAGCTGGACGAGGTAGCGGTGGCCGGGCGTCAGGCACTTCAGCGTGAGCGTGATCGGGCTCTGGCTGATGTAACACGAGGACTTGAGCATGTTCAAGTAGGCGGACGGCGTTTCGGAATCCGTGATCGCGAACGCCGTGTCGTTTTCGCCCGTCAGATCGCAGGCGATGTTGGCAGTGTCAATGTTGCCCTTGGTCTGCGCCGCGAACACCGTGCCGTTGATCGTCGTCGCCACGTTGCCGAAATTGAGTGCGTAGAGGAGCGTGCCGTCGGCGCGAACGTCGGCGACGCTCTTCGTGATCGGGTCGCGTCGCCATTCAATGCCAGTGCCAGCGCCGAGCCGACGCAGCTGCAACGCCGTGACCTGCGTCGCGCCAAAGGGATTTGCGCTGCTCGTCACGTGCTGCGAAAGGATCATGACGTCGTTCTCGCTGGATTCCGCCGTGAACGTCCCCGTGACATGCTGCCCGAACGAGGAGTTCGCCCGCATCCGCGCACGCGCCGCGCTGCTGCCGTCCGGCAGCATGTAGCGGTCGGGGCCGTCGTCGCGCGATTCGTTGAACCAGAGCTGAACGAGGTAGCGTCCGCCGGGCGTGAGGTTGCCGAGCGTGATTCCGAGGCTTTTGGCATCGTTGAATCCGCCGCCGCGCAGGATCGTGCGGTAGTTCGCCGAGACGTCCCCGCTTGCGCCGGAGAACACCGTCGTGTTCACGCTCGTGAGGCCGACGATGCGCACGGAGTCGCCGAGCCGTTCGCCCACAGTCTTCTGTGCCTGGAATGTGACGCCGTTAGCCGTCGAATCCGCCGCCGCGAAGCTCCAGGCATAGACGAGATTGCCGTCCGTCCGCACATCCATATCGGCGGTGATCGTCACGGGCGCCTCCCATGTGACGCATCCCGGCGTGATGTCGCGCAGCTGGATCGAGTTGAACTGCGCCGAGGGCAGCGTCGTCCCGTTCTCCCAGCCGACGAGAGAAAAGCGATGTTCCTCCGTCGCCGCCGTGAACGTGCCAGAGATGTGCTGGCCGAATCCGCTAGACGTACGGTACTTTACCTTTTTGGTGTTGTCGCCGTCTGGGCATAACCAACGCCTGTCTCCTGGAAGCGATCGCATGTCGTGAACCCATATCTGGACGAGGTAGGTATGGCCCGGCACGAGATGCTTCAAGGTCAGCCACCCTGTCGAGCTTCCGTTCTGCGCTCCGTTCGGAGTGAAACACGAGGATTGCAGCAGCTGTAGATAACCTGAACTTGCGCCGGAAGGGACATTGTTCGCAAAAGTCGTATTGTTGTAGTAGGCTGAGAACACCTCAAGCCCGATGTCGATAAGCGCGGCGTTGCCATCGGGGATTCCCAGAGTATTTATTCCACTCTTGAACGGAACGCCGTTGATCGTCACCGTATTGCAGGCGTACGCGCACCGGAGCGCGCCGTCCGTGCGCACATCCGCATCGCCCGTGATGTTCTTCGGATCTTCCCATGCGATCGTCGGCAGGGGCGAAATGTCGCGCACCTGCACCATGTTGAAGCACACGACGCCGTTGTTGCCTTTTAGCGAAATCATCTGCGTGTCGGCGTTCGCGGTGAACGTGCCCTTGACGTACTGCCCCGCGCCGGACGCCGCCCCGCTCGTGGAGAGCGTCACGGCGTCATCGATGGTGAGCGTCTCGACCGTTGCCGCCGCACCGCCGCGACTGCACCAGAGCTGCACGAGGTAGCGGCGTCCCGGAATGAGCCTGCGGAGCGTGAGAGAGGCCGCACACGGCGAAACGGTGGAGTAGAGTCCGCATCCGAGCATATTCCTGTAATTGGCGGAGATGTCCCCGTCCGTGGCGATGCCCGCCGCCCATGCAAGGTTGTTGGCGTTTTGCGACGAATCGAAGCCCTGGAGCTTCAGGTCCGCGCCGCGCCAGCCATTGGCTGCGCGCGAGCCGACGAAGAACGTGACGCCGTTGACGATCGTCGTCGCCGAATTGTATGGGGCAACGTCAGGCGCGATGCCGTAGGCGTAGCGAAACGCGCCCGTGGTGTCGATGTCGGAGTCGCCCGTCACGTCGCAGGGCGCTTCCCACTCCACGTTGCCGGAACCGGCGATTCCGTTCGCGCCGATGCGGAAGAGACGAACGGCGGTTCCTCCGACGTTGCCGTCCGTCCCATACCGGGTGACGCGCAAGGTCGCCGTGTGAGGCCCGTTTGAAAGCCCCGACCTGAACACCCGCGCGTACGGCAACTGGAGCGTCATGCTGTACTGCGTGTCGTAAAGCGGATGCGATGTGAAGGCGTCGCCGTCGATGGAAATCTCCAGGACGCCCGCGTCGTTTCCCGCAAGCACGAACGCGCCGAAGTCCGTTCCGTTGAAATCGACGGTCGCCACGCTGCCCGGCGTCGTCGCCCAGAGAATGGCGTCATCCTTGTAGTTGGCGCGGCACGAAACGGTAAGCGCGCTCCAGTCCGGCACGGAGTAGTGCCAGCCGTCACCGAGCGAAACGCGGGAGGCGGGAATCCAGTGCGCATACTCGTAGCATCCGGCGTCAAGACGTTCGGGCATATCGTATGGCGCGGGCGTCCCGACGGACGTTCCCCAGCCCTCCGCGTCGAGCAGCACGTCGATGAGGCCGCTTGTGAACTGGCAGCCGGCCGCGTTCGGATGGCAGTTCGCGCCGTAGTCGGTCCACGTAAACGTGCCGGCGTTCTCGGCGTTGACAAGCGCCTTCGCGACGTTGACGGTGGGGATTCCGTAGCGCTCCGCCACGGCAAGGTGCGCAGCGTACGGGACAGGGAGGTTCCCGGCACGGACGGTCTCAAGCATGTCGGCCGTCATGAACAGAACCATCACGATGTCCATTTTCGGATTAGCCCTCCGTGCCTGTCGCACGATTCCCTCCATGCCGCGCAGGCACACCTCGTAGGGATGGTCCGGGTTCTCCTGGTCGTTGACGGCGAACTCCACGAACAGCGCATCCGGGACGCCGCGCGCCAACACGTCGTCGCCGAAGCGGAACGCCCCCGCCGTGGAGCAGGTCGAGGAGAGCCCCGCCCGCGTGAAGGAGAGTTGCGCCGTCGGGAAGCGGTTCGTGAGGCTGGTCTCCACGAGCGGACGGAATCCGTTCGCCTCGGTGATGGAGCCTCCGAGAAACGCAACCGTTCCCGCGCCCTTTTCTGCGAACACGGCAGGTGCGTTGCGCAACGGCACGCGCGTGGTGATCGCGCCGTCGTGCAGTTCAGCAGCATACGATGACGAGACCGCCGCCATGCAGATTGCGGGCACGGCAAGCGCAACCCTCCAAACAGTTCCGTTTATTCTTTTTCGCAGGTTCGCCATTTCCGTATCCTCTTTTTCCGGTTGTGGTGTCTTGGAGGTAATTCATAAACCCCTCTTTCGTGGCAGTTGCGGATCAAGCTACCCGGCCTGAAATACGCCGCATAACTGCAAAAACACAATCAAGGCGTCCACGGCAATGAGTGTAGCAAAAATCCCGCCGCAGACGCAAGCGTAAATGTAAAATAAGGCGCCACACGTAATTCACCGCCGAACCTTCTGATGATTGGAAACAACTATTTGAAAACAACCTGCCTTTGGCGCGCGGGCTAACTCGCCCGCGCCGACCGCGAGCTGTTCCACCCCGTGGCACTGCGCGACGACGAGCGCCACGAGATGGTGCAGGTCATCGAGCTGCGCGACGTGGCGGTCTCGCAGAGGACGCAGGCAGTCAACTCGGTGCGCGGCCTGTGCAAGGCGCACGGCGATCGCGCGCGTCTATGGCGAACAGCGTCTTCATAGTCGGCTGAATCCAGTGCCAACTGCCGAATCTAGGTACTAGTCACTAAGCACTACAGATTATCGGATGATGCGCACGGGGCCGATCAAGCCCGCCTTGCGCAGCTTTGAGTTCTTGCCCCAACAAGGCATGCTGGTCCATGTGGGACGCGCAGGATTGCCGTCGTCGCCGATGAGCCTGTTTGCCCAAAGGTCGCACACTTCGATCTCAAGCTCGTTCTCGCCCTTCTCCACGAACTGCGTCACGTCAAGCCGCCACGGCGCAAAGCACACGCCGCCAGCGTACTTTCCGTTCACCTTGACCTTCGCCGTCACTGCCACGTCGCCGAGATCGAGTGTGGTGGGGACGGTGGGCGTAGAAGAGGAGACGGAGAACGTGGTGCGGTACGTTATTGCACCGGAGTAGTACTTGACGGCGGGATCACTGGACGCCGAAAGGTCGAAGAGTTTAGCCGTCTTTATCGGTTCAGCGGGTCCACGGTGGAGCGCATCGCTCTCGAACGAGATCGTCCACTCGCCCTTCAACTCAGACGACACCTCCACGCTGGCCGCACGTCCCGCGTTCCCATCACTCGGCTTCGCGAACACCACGAACGCGCTCTCCAACGGGGCGAGCGTCATCATGACTTCGGTCGATGAGCCGTTCGCGTGCCACGACGGCACTTCGCGTATCTCGCCCGTCGCCGGAAGCCAAAGTTCAGGAGTGCGTCCAACGGCGCGGAACGAAATCGGTTCGATGATGCGGTTTGCGGACTGGTTCGCCAAGAAGTACACGTCCACGTTCCCGAATGCGCGGTGGCCGTAAACGATCGGCGCAGTTTTAGCAAAAGAGCAGTCGGTCGCGCTTCCTCGCATGGCAAGCGCCTCGTCGAGCGTAAGCCCCCAGGCGATCGTGCCCTTCCCGCGCTGCGCGCTTTTGACCTTCTTGCCGTCAACTTCGCCCCACAGCCGGTCTGCCACGACCTTCACGTATGCGTCGGACTTCGGCTGTCCGGCGAGGGACGGTGACCTGTTCGGTTTCGGGCCCAGCACGAACGCGCCTGCGTTGACAAGACGCTCTATGCGGTCAATTACCTCCGGTCTCATCGTCTCCAGCGGCGGCAGCACAAGCACTTCGTATGCGGTGCCGTGAGGCAGCACGAGGCGGCCCTTCCCGTCAACGCCTGCGGTCTCGCGCAGCACCTCGGCGTTGATGTAGTCGAACTGGCGTCCGCGAGGGATGCTCGGGCTCGTAATGCCAGTCATCTTCGGCGCGTCCTCGCCGATGAAGTACGCGACGTCCGCCACGTTGAGACCCTGCTGCAGCATGTAGCCGACGCGTTTGAGGTATCCGGTGAAGAGGTCGAAGTGCCTGAACCACGTGTTGTGGCGGTTGAACTCGTTTCCAAACCAGGCGATGATGCCGGGGGCGCGGTCGCTAGGCTGGTGGATGTAGAGGTGCAGGATCGCCGCGTTGATGCCGTCCGAGAAGAAGCGGTCCGTGCGCGCCTTGAGGTCCATCGGAGAACGCCCGAAGGGATTGCCGCCGCAGGTGTTGGACTCCGCCCATATCAGGCGCTTGCCGTAGATGTGTCCGCAGCTCGATGCTGCGCGGTTCTCAATGTCGCCAAGGGAACCCTCGCTCCAGAACTCGCCGCCGATCGCGTCCGACTGCCCGCCATATTGCAGGAACTCGCCGGGGAAACCCCAGTGTCCGTAGCACTCAAGCCACGTGCCGAGGCCGTGGCGGTTGCTCGCGGCGCGAAGTCCGCCAACGTATGAGTAGGCCACCTCGTCGGCGATGAAGCGACGGAGGTCCCAGAGGAAGCGGTTGGAGTCCTCGCGGCTCGCGGCGGGCATTCCGAAGAGCGAGGGGAAGTACGGCGTGGGGTCGTAGCCGAAGGACGCCTTGAACTTCGCGGCGAAGGAGTCGGTATAGTTCTGTCCGCCCTGCTCGTAGCTGTCGAGCACCGCGTGGCGAATTGCCTTGCGGTACTTCGGCGGGGTACGTTCGAGGATTTTGCCGAGGTATGCGTCGAAGTGCGCGGACACGTGTTCGCGGCTCATCTTGTCAACTTCGTACCCTGTCGCCTCGGGGTTCGCGGGGCCGTTCTTCGTGCCGGTGGGGGCGGCGCCGAAACGGTAGATCACCCACTTCCCCGCAGGCACCTCCCAGTCGAGCTTGCCGTCAGGAGCGACCTTGCCGGTCAGCACCACGGCCTTCGCGGGGTCAAGCGCGGTGCCGGGGGCGTTTACGGGCTCTGCAGGCCACTGGTACTCGTTCCACATTGGAAGCGGCGTCTCGAACATTTTCGCGAGCGACTTCTCGTACGCACGCGCCACGAGCGGCGCACCGCACACCGCCACGGACGAGTAGCGCGACTGGTGCTTTGCGCCCGCCGTCACGGTCACGCGGAACTTCTTCGCCATGCATGGCGGGAACGACGCGATGATCGGCGCGTGCGGGGAAAAGCCAACGCCCGGACCGTGGTTGACGCGGCTGTAGGGCATTTCGCAGAGCTTCCTCCACGTGCCGCCGTCGTCCTGGGCCTCCACCACCACCGTGCCGGCGGCGCTGCCGTCTATGAATGCCAATTCGACAGACTGCGCCATGAACTGCGTCTCGGATGCAAGCTCCACAACGAGAGGCTTGCCCTTGCGCTGCAAAAGCGAGTCGTTTACGTCCTTCACCTCAAGCTTCTCCCCGAAACCCTTCGGGGCCGGATACGCCACCACGCACACGTCGCGGCAATCCTCCGCCGGCACGCGCTCGAACTTCGGCGCGGGCAGCTTCAAGCCGGAGGCTGGGCCGTCAACCACGGCCGTGCTCACCACGAGACGACGCATCGCCTGTTCGGGCTTCACCCACGGCCCGCCGCTCTGGCTCCATCCGGGAGAGTTGAAGAGGCCTATCTCCATCCCCAACCTGCTCGCCGTCATGAACGCGGTGCCAAGCGCCTTCTCCCATTCTGGCGAGAACGTCTTCACCGGCCCCGGAGGAACGCCGCCGCCGCCAATGTCGCCGATGTAGGCGCGGTCGATGCCGCCGCGCTTCATCGCCTCAAGATCATTCCTCACGCCTTCCGACGAGACGTTCCCCGCCATCCAGTACCAGTAGCATCCGGTCTGCACCTTGCCGAACGGGTCCTTGAAATCCGCCGCCATTTCGGCGTATGCGGGATTCGTTGGCTTCTCGTTCGTCGCCGCCGGCATGTCGTGCGAGAACCTTCCCGTGGGAAGTTCGCCAGACGCCACTACCGCAATTGCGGCGCAAACACCTGTAAACAGCTTCTTCATATTATCTTCCTTTCACTGATCTTTACATTCACGGCACCGCCGCACTCACTTGATCGGACCCCAGCGGTGGCTGCAGAACGGCCAGAACACGCCGCCCGCAATGCCGACGAGGTTCTTCGCGGGGACCGGTCCCCAATAGCGGCTGTCGTAGCTCGACGGAGAATTGTCGCCGCAGGCGAAATACTCGTCAGGGCCGAGCTTCACCTCCGCTCCCGAATGAGACAACGTGCGACCCGGCGTCGTGTAGCGAGGATCGCCCGTACCCGACGGACGGAACCCCGCGTACGGATACGCCTTTTCGTGCCACTTCTCATGGTTCTGTATCTGCGCGATTCGGAGCGGCTCCATCGGTTTCTCGCCGTTCACGCGAAGCTCGAACGCGGGTTCGCCGTTTTTCTCCCCGGCGTCAACGATCGAGATTGTCTCGCCCGGAGTGCCCACCATGCGCTTGATGTAGTGCGTGCCCTGCTGGAGACCCTCGATGCCAGTCGTGGCGAAGATCATCACGTCGCCACGGCGCGGATGGCGGAAGTTCCACATCCAGCGGTTGACGAAGAGGAAGTCGCCGGTCACGACAAGTCCGCTCCACAGCACCTGCCCCTCGCGCACGAAGTCGCCGGGGCGCAGTCCGTTCGGCAGCGAGTAGTACTGCTGACGATACGGGCCGTCGCCGGTCTCCGTGGGATGAAGGACGTCCGTCGGCACCATCATGCTCTTGCTGACATTGCCCAAGGAGTCCACCACGCGCATGTCGTAGTAACCGGTGTTCGTCGGGCGGAACTGAACCATTCCGTTGAACGGCGCGCGGAAGCACTCGTACATCTTGCCCGTCGCAAGCCACTTTCCCCACTTGAGCGGAGTCGTGTCCCAGACCGTGGCGTTCTCCGGCGACAGCGTCTCGGAGTGGTTTCCGTAGAGCGTGGGCTGCATGGAACCGGTGGGGATGTTGAACGGCTCGTAGAAGTAGGCGCGGAACGCCATCGCCACGGAGATCGAGACGACCAGGATGTCCAACCACTCGCGGCATCCCTGGAAGCTCTTCGGCGGATCCAATTCGGAGAGCAGCTCAATGCACTTCTCTCCGTCGCGGGCGTCGAGCGCAGCACGAAGAGCGCACATCTTCTCGTTTGTTTCGCCGAACTCCGGCAGGTCCTCGTGGGCATAAATGAATTCTTTGGTGGTCTTGAGGACCACCTTGAGGCGCTTGTTCTCGCGCGCGGCTTTCGTAAACGGCATTACAAACATACTGCGTCTTTTCTGTGGGTTTCAAATGAAACATATATAGTTTAGCAAAACTTCCGCCACATTGCCAACACTTCCGTTCAATTGAAACCCACAAAAAGACCGATCAATTCACCTTCCGATTCTGCGGCTGGTAGGAGTAGCCAACGCGGTTTATGGTGACTATGTATTCGCCGTCCGAACCGAGTTTCCGACGCAGGTGGCCTATGTGCTGGTCGAGCGTTCGCGTGTTACCGTAGTAGTCGATGCCCCAGATGCGGCTCAACAGCATGTCGCGATCAAGCACGTCGTATGGATGCTCGGCGAATATCTCGAGAAGCTTGAGTTCGCGCGGGAAAAGGCGGACTGATTCGCCACGTTTCCCGGTGTAGGTGAAACGCCGACGGTTCACCATCCCTTCCCCGAACGAAAACCTATCCTCCTCATTCTTCACCTGTGCGCCGTATTGCAACGCCTCCTCGATTCTCGAAAGGCGCTTGCCAAATTCCTCAAGAACCGACCACAGCGACTTCTCGACCATCGTTTCATTCTGTAAACTAGCAACTTTATACATGTTCTACCTCCTCGACTCCAACTTTTTCGCCAAGCATCTCGCCTAACGCGAGGAGCGCGATAGAGAGGAGTTCGGTCCTGAGATTGAGTTTCACGGTTTACTCTGCAGAGTCGAGCACGCCCGTGACCATCACAGGTTCGCTCTTCGGCGCCTTCTTCGCACGGCACTTGCGTGCGGGGCGCTTTTTCTGCACACCAGCTGCGGCGGCAGGCACAGTAACGGCGGCGGGCGCTTTCGTCCGCTTCGGGATGTCCGGCTTTTCCGCGGCGAACGATGCAAATGACAGACCGGCCATTGTGACCGAGGCGATTGTCTTCAAGTTCGTTTTCATTTGTTTTCCTTTCGTTTTTCCGGGCGCGGACACCATGTCCCCGTCCGGCGAATAGTAAAACAAAAAACCGTGTGAAAATCTTCACACGGAAATCACATGATTTTCACATAAAAATCACGCGCACGTGATAATTTGCCCTATCGCCTCTCGAAAAGTCCGGTGCGCCATTCGCCGATCAGACGATTGGATACTTCAGCGAAACCCTTCGCCGCGTAGGCGTCGCGCACTTCGGGATACTGCTCGTCGAGTATGCCGCTCAGGATCAGAAGCCCACCTGGATTCACCGTTGAGGCGATTTCGTCCGCGAAGCGAACGAGTATCGGACCCAACACGTTCGCCGCGACGACGTCCGCCGTGGGACCGCCGCCGATGTTCTTCATAGGCACGGTGGCGCTGAGGTTCGAGAGATCGCCGCGCACGAAACGGATGTCAAGGCCGTTGGCCTCCGCGTTTTCATTCGCGTTCTGGACGGCGTCGGGGTCGATGTCGAACCCGCACACGCCACGGAATCCTTCAAGCGCGGCGGCTATTGCAAGGATGCCGGAACCGCAGCCGATGTCCAGGAAAGTGCGGTTCGCGTTCTCCACCGCGAGGCCGTCGATGTATTCAAGGCACGCGCGCGTGGTCGGATGCTGCCCGGTGCCGAACGCGATGCCCGGGTCGAGAGTTAGGACCTTCTGTCCCGGAGCGGGAGTGACCTGTTCCCATGGTGGACGCACCACAAGGCGCGGGGAGATAACCTCCGTCTTGAAATGCTTGCGGTAGGAAAGTTTCCAGTCCTCGTCAGGGATCGTTCCGACGACGGGCGAGAGCTCAACTCCCACAATCCTGCCCGCCGCGACGAGCAGTTCAATCGCGCGTGGAGCATCCTCCTCCGACTGCAGGAACAGCTGCATCGTGGTGAGGGTATCCTCCACGTCGCGGTACGAAGTCAAAACGAAATCCCCTCCGTCGAACACCTCGAAGAGGGGATTCACGTACCGTTCGTCAATCGAACAGGATACGACAGTCATGGGATGGGGCCTACTTGGCCGACGCCTTCTTGGCGACCATCTTCTTCACGACCGTCGGACGCTGCACGAGAACGCGCACGTTCTCGTCGCTCATCAGCTTGACCTCTTCTTCGCCGAGGCCGAACTTGACCAGACGGCGGCGCTGTGCGCTTGCACGGCGAGCCTTGCCGGCCGGCGTCTTGCACGGACGGACATGCGATTCTTTACGTAGTGTACGACCTGTACCCATTTTTGTCCTCTTCTTTCTTGAAACGAAAATTGAGCATATATTATGGACTTTTTCTAGGCAAAAAGCAAGCGTAAAATGAGCTCAAACGCATTTTGCGCATTTTAACCGCGAACAAACGTCGAAATAAGTCATTTACGGCGTGGCGCAGCCGCCGCTTCAAGCTCCTTCTCGCACTCGGCGAGTTCACCAGCATACACCTGCGCCTCGCCAGCCGCCGCCGCGTTGCGGCAACCTTCCAGCGCCTTCGCGGACGCAATCGCACTCTTCACCTCCGCGAGCGCGCGCTTCGCCGCACCGGACGTTCTAGGCTCGAAGTTCCTGTACTTCTCCAACACCATGCGCACCTTTCCGCACTTGGCAACGTCAGAGTCGGACGAAAGCGCCTTTAACTTGGCGGCGTATTCCTTCGCCTCGGAAGGCCACGTGCGGCAGAATCTGTTCATGGCGTCGAGCGCGGCTGCTGGACGGCTCTCCACCTTGTCGTCGATCTCCGTCTTCAGCGCATTGTGAGTTTCCTCTATCGCAGCCACGATACTCGCCGCCTCCTTGGCCTTGGCGTCGCTCCCCTTCGCAGCAGACTTTAACTGGCGCAGCGCGCTTTCGCACGACTTCCCGAACACGAGCTGGCTCCTCATGGACTTGAACTTCACGAGCTCCACGCCGTTGATAAGCGAAGATCTGTCGGGAACCGTGTCAAATGCATTGACCACTGCGGCAATGGCCTCCCTGTCGCTCCTCCCCGAGTAAACCACCTTGCCGTTCGCGTCAACCACGTATATGAACGGGATTCCGCCGCCGTTGGACGGCTCATCGACTATGCCGGCCCTGTCGTAGATCGGGTACGTGAGCTTGTTCTGCTTGACGAGTTCCGCCACCGCCTCCGCCTGGCGTCCCTGTCGGTGCGAACCAATCAGCACGAACGGCTTCGACTTGAACGACTTCCAAATCTCCTCCATGCGCGGCAGGAGGGCTCGACAGGGTGGACACCTCACGCCCCATTCGTCCACCATCACCACCTTGCCCTTGAGGTCCGCCGAACCAATCTTGCGCCCGGAATACCAGTTTTCCTCCGAAAGCCCTTTCCATTCCACTCCGGCGCACGTGGCCGTACACGCGAACGCGACCGCCGCAAGCGACCTGGCAAGAACCTGATTGATGTTGCTGCTTTTCATTTCCTTCTCCTTTGAATTAGTATCACTAGCTCAGGGTTTCAGAGCCGAGGGCCGTGGCCTGTTGCACTACCGTTGTCTTTTCATAGCAGGCAAACGATCCGTCCACGAGCTCCTTCGACGGCTTGCGGCTGAAGAGGTTCACGATCGGCACGATCACGAGCCCGCCAATCATGGCGAGCGCACCCGTGTTGATCGGCGACTTCAGGAACGCCGGCATCGCGTCGCGGCAGAACACGCCCACAAGCGTGAACGCGGGCGCGAGGATGAAACACGCCCAGCACGACGCCGCCGTCACCCGCTTCGAATAAAGCGAGTAGAGGAACGGCGCAAGGAACGCGCCCGCCATCGCGCCCCACGACACGCCCATCATCTGGGCGATGAAGGCGATGGGGCTCGTACTCTTGTACTGCACGAGCGCAAGGGCGGCCGAGATGGCGATGAACACGACGACCAGGAAGCGGATGCATAGGACCTTCTCCTTTTCGCCCATCTTCACCTTCTTAAAGCTGTTCAGGAAGTCAATCGTGACGGTGGAAGCCGACGTGATGACGAGCGACGAGAGCGTGCTCATCGAGGCGGAGAGGACCAGCACCACCACGAGCGCGATGAGCATTGGTGAAAGCCCTTCGAGCATCTTCGGGATGATCGCATCGAACCCGCCCGCCGGCACGCCCTTCTCCGTGACGCTAAGGACGTTCGAGAAGAGCCGCCCAAAACCGCCGAGGAAGTAGCAGCCGCCCGCGACCACGAACGCGAAGAGCGTGGAGATTATGGTGCCCTTCTTTATGGAGCCCTCGTTCTTGATGGCGTAGAACTTCTGCACCATCTGCGGAAGCCCCCACGTGCCGAGAGAGGTGAGAATCACTACGAACAGAAGGTTCAGCGGATCGGGGCCAAGGAAGGACGTGAAGATGCCAGGCGTCGGCTCTCCGCCGGGAATCATGGCCGGACCTTGAATGCGCGCGAGGCCGTCAAGCGCGGCGACGAGACCACCCTTCGACGCCAACACCGCGCCGATCACAACCACAAGCCCAACGAGCATGATGAGCCCCTGGATGAAGTCGTTGATGGCCGTGGCCATGTAACCGCCCGCGATCACGTAGATGGCGGTGAGTACCGACATCAGAACGACGCACCACGTGTAGTCGATGGAGAACGCCATCCCGAAGAGACGCGAAAGGCCGTTGTAAAGCGACGCCGTATAAGGAATGAGGAATACGAAGATGATGACCGCCGCCATGATCTTGAGCGCTGGGCTGCCAAATCGCTTGGCGAAGAAATCTGGCATCGTAGCGGAATCAAGGTGCTGCGTCATGATGCGCGTGCGACGACCCAAAACCGCCCACGCGAGGAATGAGCCGATCAGCGCGTTGCCTATGCCGACCCACGTGGCTGAAATGCCGTACCGCCACCCGAACTGTCCCGCATAGCCCACGAACACCACGGCGGAGAAGTACGACGTACCGTACGCGAACGCGGTGAGCCACGGGCCGACGGAACGACCTCCAAGCACGAATCCATCAACGTTCCGTGCGTGTCGGCGGCAAGCGAATCCGATCACCACCATGACCGCAAAGAACAAAAACAACAACGAACCCTTAACGAGCATGTCCATAATAAAAGCCTTTCCCCTTTAACTTCACCTTCTCACTTTGTTGCACTATCCCTTGATCGGACTATAGCGCGGCACGAGCGTCTTCATGATGCACCATGCGACGAGATACGCAACTCCGCACACGCAGAACACGATCATGTACGCGGCGGGCTTGCCCTCGAAGCCCATGAACGTAAACGCCTTGCCCGCGCCCTGCGCGTAGGTGAAGAGACGTCCGGCGTAAACGTTCACAAGGAACGCACCGAACCCGCCCGCCATTGCGCCGATGCCGGTGATGGAAGCAATGGTCGATTTCGGGAACATGTCGCCGACAGTCGAGAAGATGTTGGCGCTCCACGCCTGGTGTCCGGCCGCCGCAAGACCGATCAGGCAGGCGGGGAACCACACGGAGACGTTGGAAAGCGGCTGCGCGAAGAGCGCCGCGAGCGGGAAGAACGCGAAGAGCAGCATCGACGTCATACGGCACATGTAAGGGTTGCCGCCCTTGTAGCCCTTGTTCACGAGAACGGTGGGCAGCTTGCAGCCGTAGATCGAAACCACCGTCACGATGAGGTAGAGCGTGAACACGAGCGCCTGGCCGGTCGGCGTGGAGGGCGCGTGCCCCTGCTCCTTGAAGTATGCCGGTGCCCAGAAGAGGTAGAACCACCATACGCCGTCCGTGAAGAACTTGCCCACGATGAAGCTCCAGGTCTGCCTAAAGGTGAAGCAGCGGAAGAATGAAATCGGCTTTTCATCCTCTGCCGCCTTTGCTGCTTCGGCTCCAGATTTGACAGCCTCCGCTCCAGATTTGACGGCCGAACTTTCAGCCGAATCCGAATCATCCTGCGAAATGTACTTAAGCTCCGCCTCGTTCACGAACTTCGACTGCTGCGGCTTCGTGTAGAGCCACTGCCAGAAGAACATCCAGATGAAGCCCACGCCGCCGATGATGATGAATGCGAGCTCCCATCCAAAGAACTTCGCGAGCGACGGGATGGTGAGCGGCGCCACGAGCGCGCCCACGGACGCTCCGGAGTTGAACACAGACGTCGCGAACGCGCGGTCCTTCTTCGGGAAGAACTCCGCAGTGACCTTGATCGCGGCGGGGAAGTTGCCGGCCTCGCCCAATGCGAGGAACCCGCGGCACACGAGGAACAGCCACACGGAAACGGACGCTATCGCGCCAGCCACGGCAGTGCCCTTCTCGACCGCACGCAGCGCCGCAACGGTGTCAACGCCATCGACGAACCAGCACGTCGCGAGGCCACAGCCCGCGTGAAGACAGGCGGCAAGAGACCACAGGAATATCGCCCAGAGGTATCCCTTCTTCGTGCCCATCCAGTCCACGAACTTCCCCGCGAAGAGACACGCCACCGCGTAGAATATCGAGAAGAATCCGGTGATCATGCCGTAGTGGGCGTCCGTCCAATGGAACTCCGGCTGGATGAATTCCGGGAAGGTCAGTGAAAGCACCTGCCTGTCGAGGTAGTTCACCGTCGTCGCCGCGAAGAGCAGCAGACAGATCGTCCAGCGGAACTTGGTCATTTTCTCGTTCATTTCGTCTCCTTGTTTTTGTCAGATTTTTCTTTCGCCCGCACCCCCCCGCCTTCCACGAAGTCACGTATGCGGTCAAGCGTCGTCGCGCTGAGAATGTGCTCCATCAGGCAGGCGTCGTTGTCCGCCTGTTCCTCGGGCACGTTGAGTTTCATGAGGAACGCCTTGAGAAGCGTATGGCGGCCTAACACGCTCGCAGCGATGCGGCGCCCCTTCGCGGTGAGCTCGATGTCGCCGTACGGCTCCTGGTTCACGAGGCCGAGCTTCTTCAGTTCGGCGAGCGCCTTCACGACGGACGGCATCTTCACGTTGAGGTCGTGCGCCACGTCGCGGACGCGCGCCTTACCCTTCTGAAGGATGAGGACGTGTACCTCCTCAAGGTAGTCTTCAAGCGCCTTGGTCATTTGCCGCCTCCGTGGGAACCGCCGCATCGGCGGCTGGGGCCGGCGCCGGCTCCACAACTCGCGTGGGATTGCGCCGCGCAAACTCCTTCGCGAAATCACGGTACGCCTCGGCGCCGCGACAGGACGGATCGTAGAACACGACCGGCTGACCGAAGCTCGGGGCCTCGCTCGTGCGGACGTTGCGCGGGATCATCGTCTCGAACACCTTGTCGCCGAAATGCGCGCGCACCTCGTTCGCCACGTCTGCGGAAAGCCTCGTGCGCGAGTCGAACATCGTCATGAGGATGCCGTTCAGCTCCAGCGCGGGGTTCGCGCCGTTGGCCTTGAGCCGCTCGATGAGGTTCTGCATCACGCCAAGGCCCTCAAGGGCGTAGTACTCCGCCTGCATCGGCACGAGGATGCCGTCCGCCGCAGCGAGCGTGGAGGTCATGAGGATGCCGAGCGACGGAGGACAGTCCAGAAGGATGTAGTCGAACACATTGGCGTCGCGAATCGCCTGCAACACGTTGCGCACGACCTGAAGGCGGTCTGGACGCTGCGCGAGGTCAATCTCGGAACCGGAGAGGTTGACCTCCGACGGAATCACGTTGAGGTTCTCGTACGGCGTGGGCTGGATCATGTCGGCGATCTGCTGCGTGCCGATGAGGCACGGATAGAGCGACACTCCCTCCTGCGGCTGAAGGCCGAGCCCCGTTGTGGCGTTCGCCTGCGGGTCGAGGTCGATCACAAGCACCGTGCGCCTCATCTTCGAGAGCGCTGCGGCAAGGTTCACCACCGTGGTCGTCTTGCCGACGCCGCCCTTCTGGTTCGCGATCGCGATCACTCGCGTGTTTATCTGCATGGCAGTTAGCCCCTCCTTACGAGTTGGAAAAATCTATCCTGGTAACGGTCGAACACGCCGCGCTTTTGCAGCAGCGCGCCCAGCTCCTTGACGAGCGCCGGATTCGCCTGCGCCTGGGCGAACGCGCGTTCAACCTCGTCGCGCACGGCGCGCGGCGTGGAATCAGCCATCTCCTCGCGGCGCGCCTTCTCGAAATCGCGCACGTTGACGGGCGCGGATGCGTTGACGTGCAGCCAGAAGAAGTGAATCAAGGAAACGTCCCAAGGATCGTCCACGCCCTTTATCACGGCGGAGAACGGATCTTCGGAACCCTTCACGCCCAACACCACCCGCTCTGCAACCGCATCAAGCGAATCCGTCACGATCTGCTCGCTGAACGCCTCCTGCGAAAGACGGTAGCCATACTGGAGAATGCGCACCGAGTCCTGGTTCGCCTTGAGGAACTCAAGGTACTGCCGCGCCTGCTCGCCGAATCCCGACATCTCCTCCTGCACATACGCCTCCGGCGTAATGAGCAACGGCTTGTGCGCCTCAAGGCGTCCTTCGCGGATGCGCACCTTGCCGGGAGCGTCCGGCAGCTCCGCCAAATGAAAATAATGGATGCGCGTCTCCCCGAACGTCTCCAGGGCGCGCGACGGCGCATGCACGATGTGCGTGTTGTGCACCGCGTACCAGAAATCAAACGCTTTCTTTTCCTTTGGCATTGCCATAGTGTATCAAACACTTTCGCTGCGGTCAAATTTCGCGATGAGTTTTTCAGCGAGCTCCCGCGCCCCGGAATGGTGCCATGCGTCCAGCGTCACGCGGCGTCCGTCCTTGGCGAATACGGTCAGAATCTGCTTTTTCTCCCATTTCGACGTGTCAAGATGATCGATTGCGTCGAAGCGGAGAGGTACGCGGAGCGTGGCGGTGCCAACCATCTGCACGTCGTCCCACTCAAGAGTGCGCTTCCAGTTCAGGAACACGCGGAAGGCGACGACGAACGCGAACAGCGCGAGCAGCGCGGCGGAAGTGTACTGGAACTCAACCGTCGTGTGGTGCGTGCCGTCCTCCGGCAGGTACGGATACACGAAGATCGCGTCATAGAGGAAGTAAAGCGACAACCCAAAAAACAATGCCGCCACGCTCAAGTGGCGAACGGCGTATTCGCGGTTGAGCGCTATTTTGCAGATAGAAGTTTTCTCTTCAGACACGGACTTTTCCTCCAACACATTCCTTATGAACCTCGCAATGGGGCGTAATTATACCATCTTTTGCACCGCCATGCAATGCTACTCGTATGTGAACGCGAGTTCGCCGCCAGCGGCGATTTCCGCATGGCGCAGGAAGAGCGGGTCGTGGGGCTTGCCGTTGAACGTCACGGACTTCACGCGCCGGCCCTTGGCATAGTTCACGGAACGTATCGTGAACGTCTTGCCGCCGCTACGCGGCCGGATGACGATCTTCGGGTACGTACTTCCATGCATCAGATAGAGGTCCTGTCCGGCGACGGGGAAGAATCCGAACTGGATAAACACGTAGAGCGCGCACATCGCACCGGAGTCGTTGTCGCCCGGAAGGTCCAGCCCCTTGAAGAGCGTCGCGACACGCGGGGCCCACTTCGTCGCGAGGTCGCCACGTCCCGTGTACGCGAAGAGCCACGGGATGAGGAACGACGGCTCGTTGTCGAAGGCGACGAGGTCGTTCTCCAGCGCATACGCGACGCGGCGCTCGAACGCAGCCCGACCGCCGCACCGGCGGATCAGGCCGTCCATGTCGTGCGGGACGAAAAACGAATACTCCCAGCAGTTCGCCTCGTAGAAGTCGGTGTTGAATCCACGGCGGGGATCGGTCTTCGAGAAGCGTCCGTCCTTGCCGCGCGCCCGCGCAAAGCCGCGTACGCCGCTGGGTGCGTCGAAGGCGGTTGCGTCCCATACGTTCGTCCAGTTCCCCGACCGCGCAAGGAATTTCTCCGCCATCTCCGCGTCGCCCAGCCCGCGCAGCACCTGCGCACAGCACCAGTCCTGATACGCGAAGTTCATCGTGGCGGACCCCGACTTCATGCGTCCGCAGTAATCCTCGCGCTCGCCGCTCGGCGCGTAGCCCCGCTCGCGGTAGCCTTTTGTGCGCCCCGTCCAGCGGCTTCGGATGAGCGGCGCCACGCGCTGCCAGTCGATGCCGGGGATTTTCTTCGCCCACGCCTCGGCGATCACGCAGTCCGCCTCGTCGCCTCCCTGTCCCACCTTGTACTCCTTGCCCGACGTGTAGCAGGCATCGCATCTACCGGTGCGCGCGAAGCGGTCGGCGAAGGAGTTGACGTTTCCGGCGAACGTCTGCGGGTCGATGATCGTCTTGAGCGGGAAGCAGGTACGCCAGGTGTCCCAGAGCGTGTAGTGGTCGTCCCAGCCGATTCCGTCCGCCGTGCGGTCGCGCGGCTGTATGAACGTCTGCGCGAGGATCGAGTAGAAGTGCGCGCGCTCGGCGTCATCGACGCCTTCGATGGAAATGCAGGCGAGCGTTTCGTCCCAGAGGCGCTTCGAATCCCTCGCCACGTCGTCGGGCGTGCGTCCGGCGAGTTCCGCGGCGAAGTACGCCTTTGCCTGTTCGTCGGACTTGAACGACACGGCGATGCGGTGGATGCCGGTCGCGTCGTCGACCTCCGAATGGGCGAAGCACCTGTACGGCGCGGGGTTCCAGTTGCCGGTGAACTCCCCGGCGGCGTTCACGCAATCCGCCTTCGCCAGCTTGCAGCGGCGGTCGAGCGGAAGCGTACGCGGCGCGCCGTCTGCGCCGCGGACGCGATAGACCGCGCCGTGGGGCGTGGCGGACACGTCGACGAGCAGTCCCGACGGCTTCAACCTGACCTTCAGAAGGTACGGATGCGCCTCGAGTATCTCCATGTCCTGCGGATCGCACACGTAGCGGAAGATTCCGTAACTTGGGGTTCCGCCCGTCCCCTGCGCATGGAGCTGCGAGAACCCCACCACTTTGTCGCCCGGCCACCACCCGCTCGTCGGCGCGCCGAAGCCGTGATGCGATCCCTTTGCCCGCTGGTGCGGCGTCGGCCAGAGCGAGTCGGGGGACGGATGAGCGGAGCCATGCGGCACGCACGGCCCCAGCACGTTGCTTCCGAAGGCCCGCGCCGTGCCAAGACGCGAATCAACCCACTCGGCAGGCGAGGACGCGGCAGACGCCGCAAGCGAAGCTGCTACCGTAAAAATTACCAGTTGTCGTTTCATCATAATTTGTCGTTTGGCGCGTATTCTATCATAAGCCCGTCGTTTCGGTCAAGTTATGCTTTGCAAACGGTTGATCAAGGTGTTCGGCATTGCCACCGCCTACTGTAAAACGTCGCGGGCGGTGAGACGGGAAATCAAGATTGCTTTGATGCCCCCATAACTGGGAACGCCGCCATCTTGGCGGCACCCCAGCCAGGTGGGACGAGGCCAGGTGGGGCGAGGCGTCCCGCCGAGCCGCACAACTTGTTGTTGTACGCTTGTTGTTTCCCCCGCCCCACCTCCGGGCCGCCCGGTGGTCGGC
>CACZDG010000054.1 GCA_902779865.1 uncultured bacterium | reverse complement strand
CCGTCGGCCTGCGCCGTCACCGCGCCGTCGGAAAGCACCCTGAACCGCCCGGCGAGCTTCACGCCGTACGCCCCGCTCTTCGCGGCGAGCGCGATTTCATTCCCCGCCGCCTCGACTTTTCCCGTCCTGTGCGTCGGCGGCGGCGCGTCGAGGAACGGCACCTGGGCGCGCACGACAAACGACAGCGCACCCTTCTTCGAGGCCGTGAAGCGCATCGCGCCCACCTTGTCGGGATACGACGCGAACATCTCGCGCGTGTAGTCGAGGCCGCCCGCCGTGTACTTCACGGTGACGAGCGCATCTTCAAGATCCATCTCGCGCACGTAGTCCGTCGCGTCCTTGTGCCCGAACTCCACAAACAAATCTGCGGCGTCCGTGAGGTTTCCCTGAACCCATCTGGAACTGGGATGCTTCTGCTGCGTGTGGAACGTCGGCTCGGTGAGCTGGAGGCGCTCCACGTCTGTGCCGCCGAACTCAGACACGCCAAAGTAGCCGTTGCCGAACGAGAGCGACCGTCTCTGCCAGCCCTTGAGGTTCCACACCGCCGGCTCGCGGAAGCGGATCTTCCATGTGGCGTCCGGATGCGGCGCCGCGTTCTCCACGCGCTTAACGCCCTGCCACTTCGGCACGTAGTCGGAATGCACCACCTTGCGCGCGTCGCCGTCCACGGACATCGTCACCACGTCGTCGGCGGACACTACGACCTCCACGGTCGTCTCGCGCCCCGTCCGGATCGGCACGGGATGGCTCCAGTAGCAGATGCCGCCGATTGCGGCGCGGAACCGGCCCTTGTAGATGTCTATCAGGAATCCGTCGCCCTTCCCGGGGGTCACGTTGTCGAGAAGACGCTGCGCGGCGGCGGCGTTCTTCGTGACGAACCGGCACTTGAAGCGCATTCCCTTCTTCGCGTCAGACTCCGTCGGGAACGGCTTCACCCGGTCGCCGGACTTCGCGGGACCAGCGTGGTACGTCTTTCCGCCGAAGGAGAGCTGGATGTCCTTGAACTCGCCGACGAAGCAGTTGCCGCCCTTTGAGTTAACGCCGAACGACATCGGCAGCTTTGGATTGATCGGCATTCCGCCAAACGCGACGGACGCTGCAAAAGCCACAGCCGTAACCAGTGTTGTTTTCATCTAGCTTTTCCTCCTCATCGCCACTGGCAAGACCTGGGCCTATGCCTCTAGCTTCGGTTATTATTTCTTCGTGACGCTTTGGCCGTCCTTGGAATCCTTCACGGCCCAGCCGGCGGCGGCGATTTCGTCGCGCAGGCGGTCGGACTCGGCCCAGTTCTTCGCGGCGCGTGCGGCGGCACGGGCATCGAGAAGAGCCTGCACCTCTGCGGGTACTTCGACCTTCGCCGCCTTGCCGAAGAAAATTACGCCAAGGACCGTGTCCATCTTCTGGAACACGTCGAGCACGGCCTTCGAGCAAGTGCCGGAGGCGTTGGTCTCGCGGACGAGGTCGAACAGCGCGGCGAACGCCTTCGGGATGTTGAGGTCGTCGTTGACTGCCGCAGTGAATGCGTCGAGAGCCTTCTGCGCAAACTCGGGCGCGGGCTCGTCCTTCGCACGCGCGACGAGCGCGTCAACGCAGCGGTCGATGCGCTCAAGCGACTTGCGGGCGTCCTCAAGTGCGCTGAACGCGAAGTTGAGGCCCTGGCGGTAGTGCGCGTTCACGAGCACGTAGCGAATCTCGCGCCCGGTCCAGCCCTTGTCGAGGAGATCGCGCAGCGTGAAGAAGTTGCCGAGGCTCTTGGACATCTTCTCGCCGTTCACGCGCAAGTGGGCGCAGTGCATCCACGTCTTCACGAACTCCTTGCCCGTGGCGGCCTCCGCCTGGGCGATCTCGTTCTCGTGGTGCGGGAAGAGGTTGTCGATGCCGCCCGTGTGGAGATCGAACGTCGCGCCGAGGTACTTCATCGACATCGCCGAGCACTCGATGTGCCAACCTGGGCGTCCACGTCCCCAAGGGGAGTCCCAGCCCACGGGGCCGTCGGATTCCTCCCACGCCTTCCAGAGCGCGAAGTCGCCGACGTTCTCCTTGTCGTATTCATCCGCCGCGCACCGGGCGCCCGTGCGCTGGTGGTCGAAGTCGATGTGCGCAAGCTTGCCGTAGCCGGGGAACTTCGTGACGGCGAAGTACACGCTGCCGTCGTCGCTCTTGTAGGCCACCCCCTTCTCGACGAGCTTCTCGACGAGCGCGATCATCTCCGGGATGTGGTCTGTCGCGGCGGGATACACCTCTGCCGGCTGGATGTTCAGCGTCTTGAGGTCGGCGAAGAAAGCGTCCTTGTACGTCTTCGTGTAGTCGGTCAGCGCCACGCCGGCCGCGTTCGCGCCGCGGATCGTCTTGTCGTCCACGTCGGTGAGGTTCATCACCTGCCTGACCTTCATGCCGTTGAACTGTATCACGCGGCGGAGGATGTCCTCGAACGTGTAGGCGCGAAAGTTGCCTATGTGCGCGAAGTTGTAAACGGTCGGCCCGCATGTGTAGAGGCGGATCGTGTTCTCCGCGATCGGCTCGAGCGGTTCGACGCGGCGGGTGAGGGAGTTGAATACTTGCATTTTGACTGACATTCCTGGTTTTCCTCGTTTCAGCGGTTGTTAGTATATCAAATTCCCGGCATTCATGGGCGTACCTTTCGCACGGCGATATCGGAAATCCGCACGTTCTCCCCCCGGAATCTGGCATAACACGTCTCTGGCGACTGCCTGATCATGTCGCAGAACGCCCTTGTGGACAAAACAGGTTTCGCGGAGTCGCCCACAAACACGTGCAATCCGCCGTCTCCATCCACCCTTATGCGTATTCTCCGACTCGCGCCGTCAGCCTTTTCCCAGATGGCGCATGAAGTATCGGCCTTCAGTAGCGCATAGTAGTCGTTGTCCACAACCACGCCGGTCCGATCCTTCTCCCATATAAGCGATACGAAGGGGATTCCGTTCAACGGACGGAAGTGCGTCTCTTCATACACGTATCTCGACACCACGAGCACATGGCGTCCTGCGGTCTTTGGCTTAGGCTGGAACGTGAACTCCAGCTCGTGCGACTTAGGAAGCGGCGCGCGCCACGTGAGGTGGTCGTTCCACGTAAATCCACCATGCGTCTGCCATGTCAGGTCTCCGCACCGCCACCATCCGGTGTTCCTCCAGCCGGGAAAGTACGGGGGAACAATCCCCTTGACATCCTTCCCGTCGGCGAAGTCGGTCGCAACACGCGCTTTCAGCGCCTGTGTATGAAGGAAATGCTTGACGGGAAAGTCGTCATAGACCTTCCCCGGCAGTTTGTCGATTTCCGCAAGGGCCTCCCTCCATCTTCCGTCGTCGCACATCCGCTGCAGCCGGATGCAGAGCGCGGAATGGTCCGAGGCAAACGCATCCACCGCATATCGGATCTCGTCCTTGTCGCTGAACAGATTGTCGAGCCACTCGCCCAGAAACACGGGAAAGTACGGGGAAAACTTCGCGGCGTCCTCGTAGCGCCGGGCATAGTAGGCCACAGCGGCGCCGATAAACGGCGCGTAAAGCCGCGCCCTGCCACAGGCGAACTCGTTGGTCGCCTGCCTCATGCAAACATCTATGCACTTTTCCACCACCATCGGTTTCTTGCCGAAATACCTGAAAGGATCGGTTGCCGAGTCACGTACGTAGTAACACTGCGCTTCGGCATAGAAGTACGGCAACGCGGTGTCGTACCGGCGCGTTTCATAACATGCCTTGGCGAAGCGCAACATCATGCTATGGCTGCCCCCCCACCGCGGCAGCAAGCGCCGCGGAATATACCAGGACAGGACTTCCGTTTCGTCCAGGCGCTTCCCGGATACGGCCATGAAGAGCCGGTCCTTGTCCCCGACGCCTCCGGCACGGCCCTTGCACATCGCATAGAACAAGGCTGAAAGAGTCTCCACGCGCCCCGGGCGCGCGCGCTCAGCCTCATCCACAAGCGCTCCGCACCTGCTTCCGCCGCTTCTGAGCGAATTCCAGCCTTTGGAGCCAATCGACTGCGGCGTTCCGTCGCCGGTCTGGCCAACCACGCCGTCAATCACCGGCCTGACCGACGCCACGGCATGCATCCACTTGAAATCCGGCAGTTTCATGGTCGGATCGTCGCAGGGAATGCAGAACGTCCGGCTCAAGTGCAGGAGCGGTATCTCCTCTTGCCTACCGAATTTTCTTTTCCGGACCCATCTTCCAAAGGCTGAATGGACATCCTCCCATTTTCCCATGCCCAGCCTACAACGGAAGAACGCGGAGAGGATGCGCATGAACTCCGAACCGGGCTTGCCATCCAGTTTATTTTCGATTTCAGACAGCCTCCCGCGCAGCATCTTGTTTTCGCCGAGCCACCACCGCATGTTCTCGTCGAAAAGGGACAGCCCCATGATGAACGGGTCGCCGCATCCCCTCTTCACAAGGTCCCCCGCCCTACGGCAATTTCTATGGTCGAGGGTCCACAGCGACCAGAGACCGTCGCAGACATTGCGAAGTCCGACCTCGTAAACGTGCTCGGCCTCCTTCGCCCATGGCTTTGATGCCTCCGCGCCGCCGGCTGAAAACGGATTCGGCATTTCCCGCCTGACGAACGGCACGACCACTTCGTCGCGGAACTGCATCGTCGTCTCAGTCGTCATGTTGGTCCGTGCATTTGCCGTCCACTCTTCCATCATGGCACCGAAGGAGGCTTCCTTGAACATGGAGGAAAGGGACGCCCCGCAGCTCATAGAAAGGATTGCGAACACGCCGGCGGCGCCGATGCCGGCAGTCCGTCCAGAATGGAATCGTCGCCGTTTGTCTTTGTAGAGTAGAGCGGAACGCCCCGAATACCTCGAAGCGCCCGCCCCCTCGTCAAACCGTACGTGCGGATTTCCCGCATACGGCTTTCCTTGCATGACTGTCTCTTTCATGGTTATTTGCCTTTCACTTGTTCTGCTCTGAATTGCCTTTGACGGGCAACATCATAACAGATTTTTTTTGTGTCAAGTCCAGATTCCGCGAGTTCTGCCAATACGGCACGCCGCCCGCCTGCCTCGGCCAATCCGGCGTCCGCGCATTTCCTCGCGAAGCCGCATTCCCACCCGAACGTGACCTTCGGTGATTTCACTGACACGCACCCGCGTGCCCGCATCGGCTTTCGCCGCGAGTTTCTCCCAGGGACGAGCGAGGTGCGTCGCACCAACCATAATCACTTTCTGGATACATGGTCTTTCTCCTTTTCGCGTGATGTGCCTTGCCGGCCAATCGCGTTCCGCCATCTCAGTTTGAAACGCCATGCAAGCAGGAGCCCTTCGCTCCGCGGTCATTACCCGCTTCGTCGCTAATACGACTCCATCCGACTCCTGCCCCCCTGCTTGCGCAGGGACAGGTCTCCCAAGTTCCCGTACAGAACTTTCAGAACGCGCCATGTCCCTATGCCCCGTCCCGCCGGGCACGGCGCAAAACGAATCCGCCGCGTCCGTGTTGGTTTCGGCTACCATGGCCCGCTTGACCACGGGAGATCTTTCGGTTAGGAGTTTCGAGGCGTACATACGGGACTTCACTTTCGTTTGGCTCATTCCTTTGTCCAGTTGGGCTTCTGCGCGTCGGTCGCCCTCCGCGCAGCCAACCTTCCTATCGGCATGTCGTTTTCTTTGCCGTACAGATTCCTTTCATTCTGTTAATTCTGCCGAGCTTCGCTTGGCGCACCATTGGGCAGTTTCGGTTCTACAATTGCCGACCTGCGGCGTTAGTCAAGAAAAAGAGTGCTCCAGAGCGAGGAGGTGCCGCGAAGCTCGTCGCGCGATATCCTCATCAGAAAAAGGTCGTACGCGCCCGCGTGCCAGCTCATGAATCCCATTCCGTCGCCGCGCACGCGCTTGAGCATCCTCGCGGCCATGCGCATCTTCGCGCTCTCCATCGGCATGAGGGTGTCGGCCACCTTGGGGAGGTAGATCCGCAGCACCGTCGTTGGCGAACAGAACATCACGTTGGAGAGGCCTCTCTTGTTCGCCTCGGGCAGTATCTTCAGGAGGCGAACTCGCGGAACGCCGCCGCCGGGGACGGATGCCGAGCCTGCGAGCGAGTAGAAGTTCGCGTCTGGAGCCTGCGTGAACGTGACCGACTTGCGGATGAACGCCGCAATGGACGGATCGAGCAGCGCGAATATATCAGCAGACCCAAGGTCGCCCGGAGTTGAGGTCGCGCCGAAGAGCGGCGCGGAAGTGGATATGCCCGGGAACGAAACCGCCGACTGCGGAAGCGGAAGACGCTTCGCCGCCGCTACGCGCACGGTCCCGCTCAGCTCAAGGCCGTTCTTCGTCATCCGCACTACGATCATGCCGCCGGAGCAGGCGTCGGACTGGAACAGCGCACGCGCGCCGGACGGTCCCATGTCGATCACCGCGATGTCGCCGCCGATCGGACGCTTCAGCGCGGCGGCGGCGGCGGACGGCGTGTGCGCCGCAATGGCGGCGGACGGCGCGAGTGCGGCCCATTTTCCGTCAGGCGTGAAATACGCGTAGAGCGTGCGGCGCGAATGGCGGCCGGACGGGATGCGCAACACGCCGTTCTTCTGCGGCACGGCGTCGGGGTGACGCTTCATGAACTCCGCCTTCCGGATCGAAACGGGGTACAGCACCGACCATGACTTGATCCGGTCGAACTCGTCCGCGCCGGGTTTCTTCCCGCGCGAGTTCATGCGCCTCATCAACTGGGCGAGCTTCTCGGCGTCAACGTAGCACACGGCCACGCCCTGCGAACCAGGGGCCATCGGCCCGAAAAGCTTGGCCACGGCCTGGTTGCGGATGGCCATGGGAACGAGCTGCGTGAGCACTGGCTCAGTCATGCCCTTTCCAAGCGAGGCGACGTGGTTCGCAATCGTCGGAAGGTCGGCGAACGTTACGGTGCATGCGGGACGCACCGCACCATGTGCCAAGCAAGCGCCAAGGGCGGCAAGGCAAAGAACTGCTAGTCGTTTTTTCATAGGTTTGCAAATGGGTTGCAGACGAAACCGGAGGAAGGACGCGGACGGTTTCCGCCGCCGCGAGGACCGGAAGTGTAGCCGCCGTTCGGACGCGATGAAGCGCGCCCTTCCCCGCTGGCGCGGTTCTCGCGGGGTTTCGTGCGGGCCGAAAGCGAAATGCGGTTGCGCGCCTTGTCAACGCCTATCACGCGCACCTTGATCTTGTCGCCGGTCTTCACCACTTCCGAAGGGTCGGTGATGAAGCGGTCGGCAAGCTCGGAGACGTGTACGAGGCCGTCCTGATGTACGCCGATATCGACGAACGCGCCGAACGCCGTAACGTTCGTGACCACGCCTTCTAGCGTCATGCCCTCCTGCACGTCGTCAATTGTCGTTACGTCGTCGCGGAAGGCGGGTTTCTCGAATACGGCGCGCGGATCGCGTCCGGGCTTCTTCAGTTCCTCCACGATGTCCTTGAGCGTGGGCAGGCCCACGTCGTCGGATACGTACTTTTTCAACTCGATCTGCCCGGCGAGCGTGGCGTTCCCGACGAGATCGCCCACGCCCACGCCAAGGTCCTTGGCCATCTGCTCCACGAGCGCGTAGCGTTCGGGATGGACGGCGGACGCGTCAAGCGGGTTCTTCGCGCCGCGTATGCGCAAAAAGCCAGCGCTCTGCTCGAACGCCTTGGGGCCAAGTCCCGTCACTTTCTTTAGGTCGCTGCGGCTCTTGAACGCGCCGTGCTCGTTGCGCCATTCGACGATGCGTTTAGCCAGCGACGCGCCGATGCCGGAAACGCGCGTGAGAAGCGGAGCGGACGCGGTATTCAGCTCCACGCCGACCTTGTTCACGCAGCTAACCGTAACCTCATCCAGCTTCGCCTCAAGAAGCGGCTGGAAAACATCGTGCTGGTACTGCCCCACGCCGATGGCCTTCGGCTCGATCTTCACAAGCTCGGCAAGCGGGTCCTGGAGACGACGCCCGATGGAGATCGCGCCGCGAACGGTGAGGTCGAGGTCGGGGAACTCGTCTCGCGCCGTCTCGCTCGCTGAATAGACGCTCGCGCCGGCTTCGCTCACGCTCACCACCATAACGTCCTTCGCGCCGATCAGCTTAAGGACGTTCCTTGCAAAAGCCTCCGTCTCGCGCCCCGCAGTACCGTTGCCGACGGCAATGGCATCCGGCTTGAACTTCTCCACGAGACGCGCAATCACCTCCTGCGCCTCGGCGGTGCGCTGCATCGGATAGATCACTGTGTTGATCAGGAACTTGCCTGTCTCGTCGAGCATCGCCACTTTGCAGCCCGTGCGGATTCCGGGGTCAATCGCAAGAACGCGCTTCTCGCCAAGCGGCGAAGCGAGCAACAGGTGGCGCAGATTCTCCGCGAACACATCCACGGCGGCACGGTCTGCCTCCATCTTCTTCTCGGTGGCAACGTCGATTTCGCACGACGGCGCAAGCAACCGCTTGTAGGCGTCCTCGGCGGCAAGGCGCATGTGGTCCACGCCAGTAGAACGGGCTGCCAGCCCGTTCATCCCGCCCGCGTGAACGGGCTGGCAGCCCGTTCTACTACGTTCCTGATCGACGATATCCATCATCTTATCGATCACCGGTTCCTTATCCACGACGAAGTGACGCCACAGCACGCCCTCCTTCTGCCCGCGGCAGATGGCGAGATAGCGGTGGCTGGGGATTTCGGCAATCGGCTCCTGGAAGTCGTAGTACTGCTCGAACTTCGTGGGCTCCTTCGGCTTTGGAGTGACCACCTCGCTCTTTACAACGGCCTTCTTCGCAAACGTTTCGCGCACGAAGCCACGCACCTCGGCCATGTCGGCAATGCGCTCGGCGATGATGTCGCGTGCGCCCTGGAGGTCGTCGGCGGACGCGGCCTTAAGGGCCGCGTCGTCAAGATGTCCATCCCAGATGGCGTCGGCAAGCGGCTCCAGCCCCTTCTCCTTCGCGATCATGGCGCGCGTGCGGCGCTTCGGCTTGTAGGGCTGGTAGAGGTCTTCGAGAGCGGCCTTGACCATGCAGGACTCGATTTTCTCGCGCAGTTCGTCGGTGAGCTTCCCCTGGTCGTCGATCGACTTGAGAATGGTCGCACGGCGATCCTCAAGCTCGGCATAGTAGGTTAGACGCTCCTGCACCTTGGAAATCTGCACCTCGTCGAGATTGCCATGCACTTCCTTGCGGTAGCGGGCGATGAACGGAATCGTGTTCCCCTCGCCGAGGAGTTTTGCCACTGCGGCCACCTGGCCCGTGGAAATGCCCAATTCAGCGCTAAGGCGCGGCAGCACCTTGGCCGCATTCGTATCTATGCTCATATCTTCTCTTGATCCATTTTACATGGCGCCGTTACTTTGACGGCACAGTTCCTTCAAGCTCCCTAAGTGCCCTAAGTGCCTCGCTTTCGCCGTCGCCGGACGGCTTCTTCTTGGGTTTCTGGGCGGCGGGCTTCTGCACGGCGGGCTTCTTCTTCGCAGGCTTTTCCGGCGCAGGCTTTTTGGCTGCCGCCTTCTCCTTATCAGCCGATTCCTTCAACCGCTTGATCTGGTTGAGCGTGTCCTCAATGTCCTCGGAGCCGGGAAGAGCGTCTCGTGCCTTCTCCGCGTATTTCAACGCCTCGTCGTAGCGCTGCTGGTAAAGACACGTGATTGCAAGGTTGTTGAGCGCCACTGGATCGTTCGGCTTCTTCGCAAGACTGCGCTTCAGTTTCTCCGCCGCCTTCGCCCACTGGCGTTTGCCGAAGTGCTTCATGCCGATTGCGAAATTCGCGTCTGGGTCATCGGCGTCTATCAGGAGAATCAGCTTGGCATGATCCGCCGCAGCATCGAAATCGCCGTTTGCAATAGCCTTTTCCATCTCCTCACGCGGAGAGGTCATCGCAGGCAAAGCATCCTTGCCCACATCGTTAGTGGTAGAGGGCTGCTTCTCATCTGCCTTCTTCGCAGGTTCCGGCTTCTTTGCAACATCGGGCATCTTCGTGGCATCAGGCTTTTTCGCCGACTCCGGCTTCTTCGCGGCATCTGGCTTTTTCGCCACCTCCGGCTTTTTCGCCACCTCTGGCTTCTTCGAGTCACCAGGCTTTTTGGCCGCTTCCGGCTTCTTCGCATCGACGGCATCCGCGCCTTGGGCATTCTTCCAGGCTTCCTCGATCTGCTTGATGGTGTCCTTGACTTCGGCGGAATCCGGAATCAGCTCCAGCGCACGCTTCGCGCAATTAAGGCCTTCGTCGTACCGCTCCGTGTACAGGCACACCATCGCGAGGTTGTTCCAAACAGCCGGCTCCTTCGGCTTCTTGATGAGGCACCTGCGAAGGTATTCCTCCGCGCGCGCCCATTGCTTCTGGGTATAGTAGCTCATACCCACTCCGAAGTTCGCGTTGGGGTCGTCGGGGTCGTCCTCAAGAATCGGTTCGGCATAACGCCGCGCAAGGCCAAAATCAGCGCGGGCAAGTGCCAACTGGAGGCTCTCGCGTGGGGTTATGGCTTTCAGCGTCCGTTCACGCATCTTATCCATATCGTGTATAATGCGGCTGAGCGAGGAGTTGTTGTGGTCGAGCTGGTCTGAAATGCTAACGTCCTTCAGCGCCTGATGGGTCTTGCCCTCCCTGTCGGCGCGCTCCGCGCGCATACGCGCGATACGGGCGATACGCCACTGCACGGAAAGAAACAACTCGTTCGCAAGCTTGCCAGCGCTCTTCGACGGGCCTCCGCGGTAGTAGATGTCGAGGATGCGGTCGGCAAGGGTGTTCGCCGCGTCAACGCCGCGAACGCGCTCATCCTCTGGCATTCCGCCGGGACGCGAAAGAACGCCGCTGCAAAGCGGGATTTCCTTGCCGTCGCGCTTCCACAACTCAAAACCGAGCTGTATGGCGATCTCGCCAAGGCGGTCGGCATGGTCGCGCACCATCGCCCGGAGCGCCATCGGCGCACCGATGGAAAGCGTGATGCGATCCTCCTGATTCGTCACGCCACGCTTGCGGATGTATTGTTCGCGCGGTGAATTGTCCGCCATCATCGAAAGCGCCTTGATCGACCGCCCCTCGGCGGCGGCAGCAAGCTCAAGCCACGAGTCAAACGCGCCGTCAGTGAAAATCCACTTCACGTCGCCGCACTCGGCAAGCACTTCCTTCGCGTAGTCTCGAACTATTGAGAGCATATTGCGCGTCTGCCCCTGGTAACGCCCTGGCACCACAGCCGCCAAAAGGAGCAATGGCACGACCATAAGCATGAGCTTGGTGCCAATGCCAAGCGGCTTAACGTCAATCGACTCGGCGTTGGAATCATCCCCCTCTTCCTGGTTCAGCTCAGCGAACCGCTCCATCGCGAGACGGCGGTGGTCGCGGCAGCAGACCTCCACGGCCATCACCGCAAGGGCGAACACCACGGACGCCGCAGAGAAGAGCATCAGCACGAGGAGGAAGAAATTGGAGTTGATCTTCGCCGCGTCCGTCCACGTCCAGAACCAAAGCGGAGGCAGTTCCGCAAGCTGTGCGAACGACACCGCGCCAACGACGAAATAAACGGCTCCTATGTGATACGGCAGGAACTGCTCCTCGTCAACTGCCCGCGGCAGGAGAATCGTAGCCACCACGAAAGGCAACACGCAGATGCCAAGCCCCAGCAACCAACCGAGTTCCGAAGCCGCATGAATGAACGTGCTCCACCAGTGTGTGGCGTAGATAAGCGGCATGTCAGCGCCGGTCACGCCGAACACCTCAAGCCCGTCGAAGGCAATGTAGGCGATGCAGTTGATCGCTACGCCAACAACAAGACCAAACGCATAGAGGAACGTCAAATGCCATTTCGAGCTCTGTTCCACGATCGGGTTAAGTATCGGCGAGTTCGACGCCACCGCATCGTGCCGAAGCGCAAGCGCGTACACGCCCCACACTAGGGCGAGGAGGAAGAAGCCCATCGTCGTCTCGGCGGAGAGCAAGCCAAGAAGGAACATAGAGAAGTAAATCTCTCCCATTCGTCCCGTCATGAGGAATCCGAAGAAGAGCGTTAGGACGAGAATCGTCATGAAGAGCAACAGCAACGAGGGCGTAAACGCCTGACCTACGCGCCATACGGGATCGGAGCAGGCGAAGAACAGCGCCCCAAGCAACGCCACCCCGCGAACGACAAAATACCGACGACGCGCGAACTGGAGGCGTACTCGGATCGTGATGGAAAGCACCTGACGCAGCAGCAAATAGACAAGCCCAACCGACACCCCTGCAAAGACCTTGCCGAGAACCTGCATCGTGAACGTGCCAAGCGAAACACCGGTTATGGAAAAGATCCCGCGGGCGATACAATTCCAGAAGCCGGGGAAGATGGCGTCAATCGGACGCACCCCCGCGCCGATGGCCATGCTATCCCACGCATGTGGGCTAAGTCCAGGGAATGCCCAAAGAGAGAGCAAACCGCCAGTGAAAAGCGCGAGACCGGCGGCAATCAACCAGTCAAGCGGCCGCAGAGATTCCTGCTGGATTGTGGGACGGCGCACGGTCTCATCATCAACCGGATACGCCATGTCTCCATCGACGTCATCTTCGTAATAGTTCTTCATCTGCGTTACTCCCTTTGACAAGTACGGCGGGCCGCAATCGACCCGCCGAACTCTTCAGCATGATTCAACATCATTTCTGGCGGCGACGGCGCAACGCCAGCATCGCCCCACCCATCAACAGCAGCAACCCACTTGTTGGCTCAGGAGCTTGAGCAAAATTGCTATGAGCTTCAGCGTTTGCATAAACCGTCGGGATATCCCTAGCGTCCATCGCGACATAGCCTGAATCAATTAGATTTTGATAGCTCCACTTATACCCATCCGATATATGTTCTCCATTAGAATAGTTAACCAACTCAACGTAAAACCGATACTGGTC
The DNA here is from genome assembly GCA_902779865.1 of uncultured bacterium. Taxonomy (GTDB): domain Bacteria; phylum Verrucomicrobiota; class Kiritimatiellia; order RFP12; family UBA1067; genus RUG572. The sequence goes on along the minus strand of CACZDG010000054.1, from coordinate 8,478 downwards.
GCCAGTATAGTTTGTAATATCGGCCTGTTGAATCCCCGTTGGAGTTTGAATAAGACCTTCCGACAAAAGTTCTTCAGATCCATTACCCTCAACCCACAACAGGGCACCTTGATCTGAAGTGCCATCAACCTGCCAGTAGAGGGTACCCGCCGAAGCCGCAGAGGCAAGCAACACTACAGCTGCGACAACAAAAGACTTTAAAATGAGTTTCATTTTAGGTTTCCTTTACCTCTCAAAGTTATTGCCAATTAATTTGACGAGATTCAGAGTTTTTGCTCTCGTACCACGCGCCAGTTCCAGCAGGAATTGAACCGCCGGGCTGCCATTCATTCTTGTACTTCTTAATCGTTCGATTACCAACATTAATAGTACCGTCTTCAACCCTGTTCGTGCTGCCCCACTCCGTTCCATTGAACATGTAAGTCAACGTTCCGCCACTGTTCTGCGGAATCATGATCTTGTCGCCATACTCTGCACCAGTTTTAAATGTGGTATTGAGCAACACATCCGACGCTGTCGGGTTCGCAAACAGGGTCTTACCGTTAGCCGCAATCGTTGTCTGAATGGCGTTTGAATCAACGCGACCGCACAGAAGGACGGTTCCACCCGCACTGGCACGCTGAAGAATCAAGCCCGAGCCACGCGCCACGACCTGACTCTCGGCGGTATGATCACCAGACGTCGTAATCGTAGTAGCACCAGTCCAGACACCTTCCGACTTCGTGTACTCGTACCACGTACCATTGTCGTACATATACAACTTGTCACCTTCCGCCAAGGTCGTTGTATTGACGAGACCGGAAATCGTGTTCGTATTACCATCAAGGCCAACCCATGGTACGGCGATTATCGTATCGGTGTAGGCATTCGTCACGTTCATCACCGCATACGTGGCGGAGGTCGCATCGTTATCACCAGCAAACAGCGCCGTGCTGGCGGCTGCCGCGCAAATCATCAAACGAAGTTTCATTGTATTGCTCCCTTCTTTTCTTGATTACTTCTTGTCAAAGTTGCGAACGCCGATGACCTTGAAGAACATGCCGTTCTCAGGCTTATCGAACGTGAAATCGCCCTTCTCGTCGGCCGTCGCATTGATCTCAGTCGAAACCTTGTCCAACTGCGTGCCCGTCACGACCTTGTAAGTTGCAACAGGCGAGAGACCAGATGCGGAAATCGTGATCTTCGTGCCGTTCGGCTTGATGGCCGTAATGACCGGCGCATCAACCTCAGCCAGCGTCGCAACAGACGCACCACCAGCTGCGGTGGTTGCCACCGTCGTGATCGACACCGATTCCGTCGCAGCGGACGCCGTCGTGCCAACACTCACCGCATCGTAACCGTTGACCACCTTCAGCGCACCATTCTCGTCAACGCCACCAACGGCGACCGTACCATCTGCGGCCTTGACGCGCGTATCAAGGATGTACACGGCGTACTGGCCACTCGCGTGGGACTCGGCGAATGCCTTGTCCACCTGGTAGAGAATCGCCGGGCAGCACGTGCCGTTCGCGCCCTGCTTGGCAACCGGAGCCACCAGCACCACCTTGTCGGCAGGATCAACCGTCGTGCCATCGGCCTTGATGCCGTCGAACTGGCCATCCGCCGACCACACGAGCGCATAGCACTCGCCAGGGAGGACGTCGGTGCCATCGGCGTACTTGTCGGGGCCGACCGTGGAGAACGAGAGGAGCGCGTCATCAACTCCAGCCGTGGCGGTGAACGCAAGTCCAACCGCACCAATCACTGTCATCAGTTTTTTCATTTTAAGACCTCTTTCGTTTTAAGTCGTTTTCAATCAATCACTTGTCCGTTGCACGCAGACGGTAGTAGGTCACGCTGCCAGGTGCCGGCACATTGATCTGCACGGTCGCCGTACCCGTCACTTCCGCAGTTGTCTCATACGTACCGAAATCCTTATCGGTACCGTAATCAACGACAACCTTACGTCCGCCATTTGCAACCGTGGCAGGAAGAGCGAGCGTCACCGTCTCAGCGGTCGTCGAAATGGACTTGACCGCGAAATCGGCCTCGCCCTGACCGTCAAACGGACCAAAGCAGTACTTGTACTTGTCGGCAACGGTCATCGCCGTCGTGCCATCAGCCTTCTTCGAGCTATCGTAGCTCGCCGTCGTATCCCACCCGAGACCGTTCTGATCAAGCCACGCGCAAGAAACACCGTTGGCTTTTGCTGTAGAGTCAATGGCATAACCCTCTGCGTTGGCGGCAATCACCACGTCGTCAATGGCTGTGCAGCCGACAACCTTCAGGTTGCTCACAGCAGTTGAGGCTGACGTAGCCGTACTTGTAGCAAGCTTGTACCACGCGCCATTCTTCGTCGTATCGGTCGTTGTCGCATCGAGATAGCCGTTAGCCGTCATCATAGGCTGGCCATCAAGGCGAACCTGGCAACGACCCTTGGCATAATCAAAGAGCAAGCTCACGCGCACCCACGCACCATCCGCGTACGCCGTGCCCGACAGAGGATACCAACCAGCTTCAGCTGGATTGGACTTGTTCTTGCAGTACACGTTGAAGATGCCGTTCGTATCAACCGCGACGGCGATGTGAGCCTCCCCTTCGGGATCTTCAAGCGCATCGTCGGGAAGAGCCGCCTGCACCATCATGTCCACGAGAGGCGAGCCAGAAAAACCTGACGGAGCGTAGCTAGAATCGCCTTCAATCACAAGGACCTTGGTGTGATTGTCAGTCGGCAACGGCTTTCCCGCCACACCACTATACTCGTAATTGGTCGCAAACAGCGTACCTTCCGTCCACGTATTCGTGCTCTCGAACGATTCGCTGTAGTTCGCAGCGCACAACGCACTCGTCGCGAGCATGCTACCCGCAATCCCTAGCAAAGATTTCGTTTTCTTTGTCATTTGACACTTCCTTTTTGGTTGATCAGACCTGGTTACTCCGAAGAGATGGCACTAGTGTAGCAAGTTTCTCGGAGCCGCGCAAGAGGGAAAATTAATTTTTTTTTGCGAAAGGTTGGCAGGGGGCAAAAGCCCCGAATCAGATTTTCGGGAGGACGAACCTGTAATGCGCCCCGCGGTTCTTCTCCAGGATCGCATCCCACATTTCAGGACGCGCCTCCCCTTCCTTGAGGGGGTTCGGGAAAAAGAAGTCGTGCTGCACGAGCGTCGCGACGGCATCGCGCGGCGTTGTGCGGAACAGGGTGTAGCCGATGTCGCCCCAATGCCCCGTCGAAGGAAGCCCGAGGTAGCAGAGCAACTTACGCTCTCTGTAGTTGCGAAGCGCCCATTCGGCGTACCAGCGGTGGTTGTGGCCGTTGATGTACCCCGCGAATGCGGGCGAGTTGAGCAAGAGTTCGCTGAGCGGCTTGCCACCTGCGGCGAGTTCAAATACGGGATGGTGCGCACACACGAACACGGGGCGTTTCCACTTCGGGAGTTCGGCGAGAAGCCACTCCTGCTGAACTGCGTCGAGCAGGCCGGGAACGGGTCCGCTGCTGCTGTCGCCACGGTCGTCGGCGCCGGCGAGGGAATCGAGCATGAGGATGTCCGCAGGGCCGATGTCCACGACCGACACGATGCGCCCCGGCACCTTGGTGCGCCGGGCGTATTCGGGATGCACCTCGAGGAACGCGGAGCGCCTGTCGTGGTTGCCCATGCCAATCGTCACGGAGATGCCGGCGTCGGTCAGCTGTTTCAGATAGGGGGCCGATGTGACGTAGTCCTCCTTCCTCCCGAAGAGGTATGCGAGATCGCCGAACACGACCGCGCGCTTCGGGAGCGGGGACATCTTGAGTATCTCCGCGACGATGCGCCGGAAATGCTCCAACTGGTACGATTCCCCGCCGCGCACGTGGATGTCGGACAGGAATACCGTCAGGTTCGGGTCGTAGTCGCCAGCGGCGCCCGTGAAAAAAGATGTGCGGCATCCACCCGCAGCCATCAGCGTTCCGCCAAGGGCGGAAAGACGCAGGAACGCACGGCGCGAAAAATCAGCGCCGCACGGCATTTTCGAATCTACATGTTTCTCGTTTTTCATCGGCGCGTATTATACCAAAAATCCGCGTCCTCTGGGAGAGAGAAGTTGGCAAGGATGCAAGCGCACTATTTCAGAATTGCATAAGCAAACCTTTCCCTTTCCCTTTCGTCCGGTAGGCGAGCTCATTCCCTTTCCCATTCCCTTTCGTTCTGCGAGCGGCGTTCCTTGCGCGGGCGCACAAGCGCGCGCAAGAAAGGGAAAGGGAAAGGTTAATAATAAATTTCTGCCTTAGCTTTCCTTTAGGGGGGTAAAGGGGGGACCTTTCCTTTAACCACCCTCACTCCTGTTGATAACTGTTGATAGCTGTTGACAACCGCCCCAGTGTAAACGGCCCGTACACCCCAGTGTAGAACGCGCGTACACCCCAGTGTAAGAGGCCCGTACACCCCAGTGTAAGAGACCCGTACACCCCAGTGTAAAAGGCTCGTACACCCCAGTGTAAGAGGCTCGTACACCCCAGTGCAGAACGCCCGCATACCAAGGTGTGGGATGGGTGCCCTGTGCGGCACTCTACAGCTTTTTGAGAACCTGTTCGAAGGCGGAGAGGAATCTGTCCACGTCGCGCGGGGCGTGGACCGCCGAAACGAAATTGCACTCGAACTGCGACGGGGCGATGTAGTGGCCACGTTCGAGAAGCCCGTGGAAAATCTTCGCGTAGAGTTTGGTGGAGCAGGCCTTCGCGTCCGCGAGGTCCTGCACGGGGATGTCCGTGCAGAAAGGCGTGAACACGCCGTTGAACGACTGGCACGTCACAGGCACGCCGTGTTCTGCGGCTATGGTTGAAATCCCCACCGCGAGCACGCTCCCCAGCTCCGCCATGCGCGAATACGGCATGTCGCGCTCCAGAATCGCCAGCGTCTTCAGCCCCGCTGCAACCGCAAGGGGATTACCGCTCAGCGTCCCCGCCTGATAAACGGGTCCGTCGGGCGCAAGGAGGCTCATCCACTTCCGCTTGCCGCCAATGGCAGCGAGCGGCAAGCCGCCGCCGATCACCTTTCCAAGTGTGATGAGGTCTGGCGTCACGCCGGCATAGAGTGCGGAGTAAGACGAAAGGCCGAAACGGAATCCGTTTATCACCTCGTCGCAGATAAGAAGCGCACCGTGTTTTTCAGTAATCGCGCGCAACCCCTTGAGGAAACCGTCCGCAGGGGGCACGATCCCCATGTTCCCGGCCACGGGCTCCACGATCACGGCGGCGATGTCCTTGCCGTGCTTCGCAAACGCGCGTTCCACCGCCGCAAGGTCGTTGTACGGCGCGACCATGGTGTCCGCAACGGAGCCGTCCGTCACGCCGGCGGACGATGACGCGCCCATCGTCAGCACGCCGGATCCGCTTTTCACGAGCATTGCGTCGGAATGGCCGTGGTAGCAGCCGTCGAACTTCAGGACGATGCGCCGCCCCGTCGCTCCGCGTGCGAGGCGCACGGCCGTCATCACCGCCTCCGTGCCCGAGTTCACGGCGCGAACCATGTCAAGCCCCGGCACGAGCGACGTGAGCCGTTCCGCGAACTCCACCTCGTCCGGCGTCGCGATGCCGAAGGTGGTGCCGCGGTGAGCGCGCGAGGCGATGGCCCTTGTTATCTCGGGATTGCCGTGCCCGAGTATCATTGCGCCCCAGCTGCAGCACCAGTCGATCAACTCGCGTCCGTCGGCGGTGAACACCCTCTGCCGCCGCCCGGACGTCACGAACACCGGCGTGCCTCCCACGCCGTTGAACGCCCGCACAGGACTGTTCACCCCGCCGGGGATCACCTTCTTCGCTCTCTTGAACAACTCTTCGTGTTTCATGTTTTCCTCCTTCTTTGCTAAATGCGTGGATGAATCAAGGCGGACCTTCCTGTCCTGCGATGAAATGTACCCTTAGCGGCTTCTCCGGCTCCGTAGCCGCGTGGCGGCGCCGCTGCATGTCAAGTTCGTACTCAAGCGGATGCGACATCATCTTGAAGCGTCTCCATTCCGGCGCGGACTTCTCCCGTTCCAGTATGCGCCTCGCGGCGACAAGCTCCGCCTCAATGCGGTCGAGAGTCTCAACGGGGTAAAGCGCGCGCACTTTCGTCTCTGGCACGCTGTGCGCGAGGAACGCATCCTTGAGAATGTGATGGAGTTTCCCGAGGTGCGCGCCCGCGTCCGCCCCGTAGAAAAGCGTCCAGTGCTCGTCAAGCGCGGCGTCGGGGTTGAAGCGTTCGCCGCCCCACAGCGCACGGAACGCGCAGTAGGTTTCATAGTAGAAGTGGAACGGCACGCAGTACCCCTCCACGCTCAGCGGGTACGGATTAAGCTCAATGTTCAGCCCTACGTCGCCGAGGTCCTTGCCGAACGCCTTGATCATCTCCGGCAGGAACTCGTTCGCTACGGCCTGCTCGAAAATGCCGTTGTAGGAATTGTACGTCCAGAGCTGCTTTACGGGACGCCCTCCCAGCACTTCCGTCCAGCGGTGAAGCTCGCGCACCATGAGGTCGCGCACCTTCCTGTTGCGAATGAAGCGCGGCACCTTGGGCAGACACACCCCCAGCTCCACGTTGTCCGGCAGGCGGCTGAAGCGCTTCTGCGTGGGCGCGTAGGTGCAGCCACCGTATGGCATGAAGATGATGGTGCGCCCGGGCCGCAGTTCGTTGACTCGCTCCGCGAAGCGCTGGTAGAATCGCGCGTAAACGTCCGAGAAATAACCGTACGGGCCGAGGGCGATGTTCGCGTCCGTAATCAGTCCCTCGCTTCGCACGACGGAGTTCGAACGCATCTCGTCAAGCGAGCGGAAGGAGTCGCACTGTCCGAACACCACATTGCGGCCGACGTTGTATTTAAAGCCCTGCCGTGCGCGCCCTTCCGGCGTATCGGCGGCGGCAAGGTTCTCCGCAAGGGCGTCCGCGAATTTCAGGTTCGTCACGTCGTAGTAGTTGGCGTAGTGGTTCGTGGGGCTGTGGTAGAGGTGACCATCGTGCGAACGGAAGAACGAAACGTCGATAAGGTCGGGGTGCGCCTCGGTCCATTTGGCAGGATTGGGCGAGTGCATCGATTCAAACTCGACCGTGCGGGCGAGACGCGAAGCTGCGCGCCAGTCGGAGATGCTGACATGGACGAGTGGTGCGCCGACGGTACGCACGGCAATGGCGAGGTCGGGTGAGAATTTCCCGCACCTGTTCTTGAAACGCGGCGCGTCGCGGTATGCAAACGGCGCAAGGACGAGGTTCGTACACGATGGCCGCACAGAGCCGTCAGGGCCGGGATAGTAGTAGCGGCAACAGAAAACACGTTCGAGGAAGTCGTATGCACCCCACAGCGTAGCTCGACGGGGACCAGCCAAATCCTTTTCGGGTTTCAGCGATGAATCGTTCCCCACTATGGCGACGCCATTCGAGAACGTAGTCACCACGAAACCCTCCGGCGGCAGTTTCGCGGGATCGATGCCAAGAGCGTCGGTGAGCGGACTACGTCCGACGAGGATCACGGTACGTCCGGGGGCGGGATCGAGGCGAGAGACGTCCACCACCTGAACGTCTTTCCCCGTGCAGAACCCGATCTCCCGGCGGAGCGTTCGCACGGCCTCGCGTATCGGGCGGTTGACGAGCCCCGGCGGCGCGGACTTCTCCGCCTCGCGGTCCCACGCCACCACGAACTGCGGAGCGCCATCCTTCACCAGCGTCACCGGCGGATGCTGCGGCGCGGACATTGGCGTTACGGGGTTCAGCGCGGGATTTGCGAGGTCCGGGCCTGCGAACGCGCAACACTGAAACGAAAAAGCACAACATAGGAACGCTAACGCCACGGCAAAGACCGAAATCCTCACCTGCGCCCCCGGTATTGCGTTACTGTCACTGTAGTGTTCCTTCACGGCGACAAGTTTACCATATTCCCAGCGTATGCGGCAACGGCTTTTTAACATCATGCGATATATCCGAGAGACCGTTGCAAAACAGCCTGCACCACACCGCACTCGCCAAGACTTAGATTTCATACGTACAGTAATCTCATTTTAGGCTTGCCTTCCAGCCCGGCCTGTGTTATCATGCGGCCATGCAACGGGAAACTGTCATTTCAAGCCGGCTGCAAAACCGCACGTCCGCCGCGCCCGCCGCAAAGGCGGGAAACAGGTCGTCGGTCGGCGCGGCGGCGGCTGGCGATGGCTTGTCGGCGTGGCTGGCGCGGTACGAGCCGGTCGAGCGCGAGATCATCGAGGCGCACGAGCGACGCATCGCGAACCGCGCGCGGAATCGCGCGGCTGCAGCGGAGAGGTTCGCCGACCTGTGCGAGGCGACCGAGGGGTTCGCCGTCGTGTGGCGGCGCGAGGGGTGGAGCGTACGCGAAATGGTGCGCTGGGCGGGCGGCGACGTGCTCACGCTGCTCACGCTCACGCGTTGGCTGCGCACTGAGGCAACGAGGTACATCGACCGAGCACAGTGCCGCCTTCGGCGTCCGCTCTACTACGCGCAAGAGCGTGCGCGGCGGGAGGCGCTCGCCAAAGAGCGG
>CACZDG010000053.1 GCA_902779865.1 uncultured bacterium | reverse complement strand
GGACGCCTAGACGAGTTCTTCAACTGGCGGTTGCGCAATCTCAAGCAGGTAATCTGCACGAAATCGGCATGACCTTGCAGAAAAAAGTCTTTGCACCCATCAATGGGTTTTATGCCATTGCTGTAGCGACAATGGGCCTCCAACGCCCTCGTCTGCTATGGCCGCGATTCCGCGAACCGCTTCGGCAAAACCAGCAAGAGTGGTGGTTACCGGAACTCCGGCGAGAGTGGCGGCTGTTCGTATTTTGAGGCTGTCGTGTGCGGCACTCTCGCCGTCCTCGCGGGTATTTACGATCCATTTGACTTTACCAAGGCGAATGAGGTCAAGCGCGTTTGGCGAGCCAAGCGGGATTTTGTAGAGTGCATTCGATTCAATACCGGCCTTCCAAAGTTTGGTGGATGTTCCGCGTGTAGCCCAGATTTCGTAGCCAAGGTCGTCAAGGGTCTTTGCAAGGCGCACGACTTCGTCCTTGTCTTCGTCGCGGATTGAAAGGATTATCCCGCCCTGTCCTGGATGCGGCAACGGACTCCCAGCCGCAATCTGGCTTTTGTAGTAGGCTGTTGCCGCATCGTGTCCGAACGCCATCACCTCGCCTGTAGATTTCATTTCAGGCGTGAGGGTGATGTCCGCCCCCGGAAACTTCACGAAGGGGAACACCGCTTCCTTGGCGCAATAGTAGCATGGCGACTTCAGACTTCTGACTTCAGACTTCCGGTTTCTCTTTAAGTCCGAAGTCTGAAGTCCGATGTCCTCCAGCTTTTCCCCCGCCATGCAGCGAGAGGCTACGCCAGCGAGCGACCACCCCACCGCCTTCGAGACGAACGGCACCGTACGCGAGGCGCGCGGGTTCACCTCGATCATCCATATCTCGCCGTCCTTTACCGCAAGCTGGATATTCATTAGGCCCACTACATGGAGACGATCCGCAAACTTGCGGGCGATGCGTTCCACCTCGGCAATAGTTTCATTGGAAAGCGAAATGGGCGGCGTAACGGCGGCGGCATCGCCTGAATGGCATCCCGCCGCCTCGATGTGCTCAAGGATCGCGCCCACGACCGTAGTTTCGCCGTCGGAGACGCAATCGACGTCAAGCTCGATCGCGTGCGTAAGGAACTTGTCGATTAATATGGGACGCCCTTCCGATATCTTCACAGCCTCTTCCACGTATTCGCGCAGGCGATCTTCGTGATAGACAATCGCCATGCCTCTTCCGCCTAAGACGAACGATGGGCGCACAAGCACGGGATATCCGATTTCATCAGCTATCTTCAACGCGTCGTCAACCGTGTGCGCGATGCCGCTAGGCGGCTGTTTTACGCCAACCTCGGCAACTAGATTGCGGAAGAAGTCACGGTCCTCGGCAAGGGCGATGTCGTGCGGCGAGGTGCCAAGCACGTTCACGCCCGCTTTCGCGAGACGTTCCGCGAGATTGAGCGGGGTCTGTCCACCGAACTGCACGATTGCGCCGTCGCAGCGTTCGCGCTCGTAGATTTCCATCACGTCCTCGAACGTGAGCGGTTCGAAGTAGAGCTTGTCCGAGGTGTCGTAGTCGGTAGAGACGGTCTCGGGGTTGGAGTTGACCATCACAACCTCGTAGCCGCGTTTGCGCAAGGCGAACGCCGCATGGCAACAGCACCAGTCGAACTCGATGCCCTGCCCGATGCGGTTGGGTCCGCCGCCGAGGATCATGATTTTGCGGCGGGGCTGCTGAGATAATTGGGCCTTTGGCGACAATTGGGACAAAGGGGACATTGGGGACATTGGAGACAAGTGGGACGAAGCACATGTCCTCAAAGTCCCCAATGTCTCCAACGTCCCCCTTTCCTCCCACCCATAGTAGCTGTAATAGTACGGCGTCTTGGCCTCGAACTCGCCCGCGCACGTATCGACCTCGCCGAACTCCGGGTGGATGCCGAGGGCAATGCGGGTGTTCCGCACCGTAATCTCATCGCTGCCAATTGCCTGGGCGATTTCCCTGTCGCTGAAACCAAATGCCTTCGCTTGGCGGAGAATTTCCGCGACTGAGCCATTTATTTTTTCGCCACAAAGATCACAAAGGACACAAAGCTTTTTCCCGCCCTTTGTGCTCTCTGTGATCTTTGTGGCTAAATGGAAATGTCCCAGCCATTTCCTGTATGCCTCAATCTCCTCCAACTGCGCCTTGAACCACGGATCGAATGCGCTGGGGTCGTGTCCGGCGAGCGGCGCCTCCAACGAACGCACGGCCTTCAAATACGCCTGTTTGAACGTGCGCCCTATCGCCATCGCCTCGCCCACGGACTTCATCTGCGTTCCAAGCCGCCGGTCCGCACCGGGGAACTTCTCGAAGGTGAAGCGCGGAACCTTCACCACCACGTAGTCCAAGGCCGGCTCGAAGCAGGTGGGTGTCACCTGGGTGATGTCGTTAGTCAGCTCGTCAAGCGTGTAGCCCACTGCAAGAAGCGCGGCGATTTTCGCGATAGGGAATCCAGTCGCTTTGGATGCCAGCGCGGAGGAACGCGAGACGCGCGGGTTCATTTCGATTATGATTCGCCGCCCGGTCTTCGGATTCACCGCCCACTGCACGTTAGAGCCACCAGTCTCGATGCCGATCTTCTCCAGTACGCGGATTGAATCGTCGCGCATGCCTTGGTATTCGCGGTCTGTGAGCGTCTGGATCGGCGCAACGGTGATGGAGTCGCCCGTGTGGACGCCCATGGGGTCCATGTTCTCAATGGAGCAGACGATCACGGCGTTACCCGCCTTGTCGCGCATCACCTCCATCTCAAACTCTTTCCAGCCGATTAGCGATTCCTCGATCAGCACCTCGTGGTTGAGCGAGGCTTCAAGTCCGCGCGTAACGATCGTCTGGAACTCTTCCTCGTCGTGCGCGATTCCGCCGCCCGTACCGCCGAGAGTGAAGCCAGGGCGTATAATGAGCGGCCAAGATCCGATTTCCTTGGCAATCGACTCCGCCTCCGCGTACGAGTGGGCGCTTCCTGACTTAGGCATGTCGAGGCCGAGCTCCGACATCGCCGCCTTGAAGAGATTGCGGTCTTCTGCGCGCGCTATGGCCTCGGCGTTCGCGCCGATCATTTCAACGCCGCACTCCGCTAGGACGCCGGACTTTGCAAGCCCCGTCGCCACGTTGAGCGCGGTCTGTCCGCCGAGCGTTGGCAAGAGTGCGTCAGGGCGTTCCTTGCGGATGATTGCAGCTACGGAATCTACGGACAACGGCTCGATGTAGGTGGCCTCCGCCATTTCCGGATCGGTCATCACCGTAGCGGGATTGGAGTTCACGAGGACAATCTCGTAACCTTCCTTCCTGAGAGCCTTTACAGCCTGAACGCCAGAGTAATCGAACTCGCAACCCTGTCCTATCACAATCGGACCAGAGCCGATGATCAGAATCTTCTTCAAGTCTGTTCGCTTCATATCAGAGGCATTATAGCACAACCCGTGCCAATAAAGAAAACATGGCGAAACAAGAGCGGACATTACATGACGTGTAATGTCTGCCGCCTTGGCATTACAGACATTTGACAATCTTCAGGCAACTGCTCGCGCTTTGGGGACATGGCAGACGCGAGCAATCATAATAAGGAGCGTGTAAATCTCAAGACGCCCCGCCAGCATAGCGAAGCAGTACCACCATTTGAGGGATGCTGGCAGGAAACCGTAGTTTGCGGTGGGACCAAGTTGCCCGAAAGCCGGGCCGATGTTCCCCACCATGCTCGCGGCGGCCGTCAAGGACGTGAAGATGTCAAGTCCGGCGATTGCTCCTGCGAAGGTCGTTGCAAGCACGAGGATGAAGTACATCAAGATGAACGACGCTACGACGGGTATCAGCGATTCATGCCCTGGCTTTCCGTTTATGCGCAGGGTGAACACCTGATGCGGATGGACGATGCGTCGCATCTCGTTCCCGATTTCCTTTGCAAGGATCGTCCACCGAATGACCTTTACGCCACCGGCCGTGGAGCCCGAACTTCCACCGATGAAAAACAGCAGGAGAATCACCACCTGCGCCGGTGGCCCCCATTGGGTGTAATCCGCAGTCATGAAACCCGTAGTCGAAACTACGGACGATATCTGGAATGCAACATCGCGAAATGTCTTGGAAAAGGCGGTGGAGGCGTTTGACTCAAACAGCGCAGCAACGGTTATTGACGCGACAACGACTATCACTAATGCGCGGAGTTCCGAATCCTCCGCCACGTCGCGGAGACGTCCGGTGAAGAGCCTGTAGTAGAGGGCAAAGTTGACGGACGCCAGAAGCATGAAGAGCGTGCAAATCCACTCTACGGCAGGCAATCCGAACGCACCGACGCTCGCATTGCGCGTAGAGAATCCGCCAGTGCCCATCGTCGAAAAGGCATGGGCAATAGAATCAACCCAGCCGAGGCCGGCAAAGTGGAGCAGCAGCATCTGGACGACAGTGAGCATGACGTATATCAGCCAAAGCGACTTGGCCGTGTTCGCGATGAACGAAGTGAGCTTCTCCTTGTCCGGACCTGTCGTCTCGGCCTTAATGAGACGAAAACCGCCAATGCCCAGAAGCGGAATGAGCGCGACCGCCAAGGCGATGACCCCCATGCCGCCGAGCCAGTGCGTCTCGCACCGCCAGAGGTTGACGCTCCGCGGAAGCGTCTCGACCTCCTGCAGCACCGACGCGCCCGTTGTAGTGAAGCCGCTCACGCTCTCGAACATAGCGTCGGTGAAGGACGGAAATGCGCCGCTGAAGTACATGGGAATGGACCCGAAAATGCATATCGCAACCCATATCAGCCCGACCACGCCGAACGCGCTCTTGACATCGAACACCTTGGGACGCTTCCGCACCGCGAACCAGAATGCCATTGCCACAGCCCACCCAATGAGAAGCGGGATGAGAAACACAAGCGCCATTCGTCGATCGGAGTCAGCAATCGCCACCGCCAACGGCAGAAGGAACGCAGACCCGGCGATGCCAAGGATGTACGTGAGGACCCTGAGAATTGAAAGCAGCATGGAACGCCCCTATTTCCCACATATCTTGGCAAGGAGTTCCGTGTCCCCAGACCTTACTATCAACACTACATGCGAACCTGCTTCAAGAGCCGTTTCTCCGTTCGGTATTGCCGTGACGCCGTTGGCATCCTTCGCCAGCAACAGAAGGAACTCGCCGTCCAACTCCCCGAGTTCGCGGAGTTTCTTGCCTGCGAACCTGCTCTTATCGGAAATGTCGCCCTCCACGATCTCGAAGCTCCGGTTGCACACGGAGTGGATGGCCGATACGTTGCGTCCTCGCAGATGGCTTAGGATGCTGTCCACCACGGTACCGCGCATCGGGACTACGACGTCGATTCCGAGCTTGCGAGCGACCGCTCCGTAGGCAGTGCTGGCGGTCAGCGCGACGGCCTTGTTCGCGCCTTTCGACTTCATGTATGCAGCCGTAACCAGATTCAGCTCGTAGTTGCCGGAGGCCGCCACAATGAGGTCGCATGAATAGAGGTCCTCTTCATTCATCAAAGCCTCGTCGGTTATGTCGCCGCACAGAACGCGCACGTTGGAATGCCGCTTGGCGATTTCCTGGCATCGGGCCGCGTTGCGATCGACCACTATGACCTCGCGCTGGCTTTCCGACAACTTGCCGCCGAAGAGCATCTGCCACAATGTGCCGCGCCTTTTTTCAGCGATAAGAGGTATGAGCATGGAGCCGACGCGGTCGGCGCCGAATATGACGATCCGCCGGAACGTCTCATGCGTGGCCTTCGCGAACTGCGCGATCTTGGCTACGTCGTCGGTTCTCGACACTACGCCAAGCGTGTCGCCTGCGTTTATTACGGTGTCGCCCCTGGGAATCAACGCACCTGTTTCCGGCTCTGCAAACGCTACAAGGTAGTTCCATCCGTCAATGCTCGACAGTTCGCGCATCCGCCGTCCGACGAGGACGCTGTCGCTTCCAACGCCAAGCGTTGTCAGCATGAAACCGTCTTTAAGGTCGATGATGTTGCCGACGGCTCCATACTCGACTGCACGGTGTATGGCGCTCGACGCCTCGACATCGGGATTGACCATGGCATCCATGCCGTACATCGCTCGCACCGTGTCTTTTCCGGACGTCCTCTTGCGACGGCTTGCGCTGTCCACGGCAGAGTAGTAGGCGTAGTTGCGCACGCGCGCGATCTTCAGGATGTCGGGATATGCCGAATCGACGAGCTGGCACGCGATCATGTTGACCTCGTCGTTGCCGGTCAGCGCCACAAAGGCATTGGCCGAGGCGATGCCGGCCTGCTCAAGGACGTCAATGCTGTTGCCGTCCGCCTCAAGCACGGTGCAGTCCAGCTCATCGCTTGCATGGCGCACTTTTTCGGCGTCATTGTCGATGAGCACTACCTTATTGCGTTCCAGCACAAGCATCTTGGCCAGTTGCATGCCGGTGAACCCGGCGCCTATTATGAATATCGTCATGGGCGGTTTGTTCGCCACATATTATATCAAAATCCGCCGATTCATGCGCGACTGTTTTTCAATGCCGCCTTCACGGTGAATTCGCCATTGCATTTGCCGCATGGGTGTGATATACTAATGCGCCAAAGGCAAGATAGCGACATGAATACGAACCTTCTTCTTAACTGGCTTCTTCTCCTTGCGCTTACGAAGCGCGGGGCGCGTTTGCTTGTCTAGAAAGGTTCGAGTTCAGGAAAAAGGCAAACGGCTCCGCGCGAAAGGCGGGGCCGTTTTTGTTTTGCCTAGAAACGAACAAAGGAAGAATGCAGATGAATGCGATACAGATATTCGATACGACGCTCCGGGACGGCGAGCAGGCCCCCGGCTACGCGATGAACATCGACGAGAAGGTGCGCATGGCGCTCCAGCTAGAATCACTCGGCGTCGACGTCATGGAGGCCGGCTTCGCCGTGGCCTCTCCGGGCGACTTCGCGTCCGTGAAGGCAATCGCCGACGTCGTGAAGTCCTCCGCCGTCTGCTCGCTCTCCCGCGCGCTCGAGAAGGACATCGACGCCTCGGCGGCGGCGATCAAGGGCGCGGCGCGTCCGCGCATCCACACGTTCCTCGCAACGAGCGACCTCCACCTCAAGTACAAGCTGCGCATCTCGCGCGCAGACTGCATCAAGCGCATCAAGCACGCCGTCGCGTACGCCCGAAACCTCTGCGGCGACGTGGAGTTCTCTGCCGAGGACGCCTCGCGCACCGACATCGACTTCCTCTGCAAGGCGCTGGACGCCGCCGTCGCGGCGGGCGCGACCGTCGTCAACATCCCCGACACCGTCGGCTACTCGACGCCGGACGAGTTCGACGCCATCGTCTCCGCCGTCATGAACCGCGTCAGGGGAATCGAGAACGTGACCGTCTCGACCCACTGCCATGACGACCTCGGCCTCGCCGTCGCAAACTCGCTCGCGGGCGTTTGCGCCGGCGCCAGGCAGGTGGAATGCACCATCTGCGGAATCGGCGAACGTGCCGGCAACGCCGCGATGGAGGAGGTCGTGATGGGGCTTCGCACGCGCCGCGACGCATACGGCGGGCTCTCCACGCGGATCAAGACGGAGGAAATCGCCCGCACCGCTCACCTGCTCTCCACCATCACCGGCGTGCGCATCGCCCCGGGGAAGGCGATCGTGGGGGCGAACGCCTTCGCGCACGAAAGCGGCATCCACCAGCACGGCGTGCTCTCGAAGGCCGAGACGTACGAGATCATGACGCCGGAGTCCGTCGGGATGAGGCAGACGGAGCTCGTCCTGGGCAAGCATTCCGGACAGCACGCCCTCGAGACCCGCCTGAAGGACCTCGGCTACGACCTCGACGAGACGGACATGGCGGAGGTGTTCGCCGCGTTCAAGGCGCTTGCCGACCGCAAGAAGAAGATCACGGACCGCGACCTCGCGGCGCTCGCGGAATCCCGCGTCGCCGCAAAGCCCTCGGACGCGAAGGAATGGAAGCTCGAGTCGTTCGTCGTGAACAGCGGCAACCACATGAGCGCCACCGCCCAGATCGCGCTTGTGCGCGGCAAGCGGCGCGTGCAGGACGCGGCCATCGGCACAGGCCCCATCTACGCCGCCTTCCTAGCCGTCGAGAAGATCATCCACCACCGCTTCAAACTGGAGGACTACCGCATCGAGGCCGTCACCGAGCGGCGCGACGCCCTCGGCGAAGTACTCGTGAAGATATCCGACTCAAAGGGCACGTACCGCGGACGCGGCGTTTCCACGGACGTGATCGAAGGATCGATCCTCGCGCTGCTCGTAGCGGTGAACCGCATGCTGGAGGCCGGAAAATGAAGATGACGATGTCGCAGAAGATTCTCGCGGCGCACGTCCCCGGTAGGGCGCGCTCGCCGAGCGCTCCGTCCCTCCGTCCCGGCGAGCTTGTCATGGCGCGGCTCGACCTCGTTCTCGGCAACGACATCACCGCACCCGTCGCGATCGGCGAGTTCCAGAAGTTCGGCCGCGCCACCGTGTTCGACCGCGAAAAGATCGCGCTCGTCCCCGACCACTTCACGCCCAACAAGGACATCAAGGCCGCCGCCCAGTGCGCCGCGATGCGCGCGTTCGCCAAGGAACAGGGGATCGTCAACTACTTCGAGGTCGGACACGACTGCGGCATCGAGCACGCCCTTCTGCCGGAAAAAGGCCTCGTCACGGCGGGTGACCTCGTGATTGGCGCGGATTCGCACACATGCACCTACGGCGCGCTCGGCGCGTTCTCGACGGGCGTCGGGTCAACGGACATGGCGGCGGGGATGTCCGCCGGCGAAACCTGGTTCCGCGTACCGTCCGCGATCAAGGTGGTGCTGAAAGGCAAGCCCCGGAAATGGGTCTGCGGGAAGGACGTGATCCTGCACCTGATTGGCATGATCGGCGTGGACGGCGCGCGCTACCAGTCGCTCGAGTTCGCGGGCGACGGAATCGCAAGCCTTTCGATGGACGATCGCTTCACGATCGCGAACATGGCGATCGAGGCGGGCGCGAAGAACGGCATCTTCCCCGTGGACGAAACGACGCTCGCCTACCTGCGCGAACACAACGCAAAGCCGCCCCGGGTCTACGAGGCCGACGCGGACGCCGAATACGAGCGCGTCATCAAGATCGACCTCGACGAACTGGAGCCGACCGTGGCGTTCCCGCACCTGCCGTCCAACACGCGCCCGGTGCGGGAGGCCGGGAACGTCGCCATCGACCAGGTGGTCATCGGCTCATGCACGAACGGACGCATCTCCGACATGCGCGCCGCCGCCGAGGTCCTGCGCGGACGAAGGGTCGCGGACGGCGTGAGGGCGATCGTGATCCCCGCCACGCAGCGCATCTGGCTCCAGGCGCTGGAAGAGGGGCTGCTCAAGACCTTCGTCGAGGCGGGATGCGTGGTTTCACCGCCGACGTGCGGGCCGTGCCTCGGCGGACACATGGGCATCCTCGCCAAGAACGAACGTTGCGTCGCCACTACAAACCGCAACTTCGTGGGGCGCATGGGACACGTCAAATCGGAGGTGTACCTCGCCTCTCCCGCAGTCGCGGCGGCATCGGCCGTCGCCGGACACATCACCACCCCAACCAACCACTAACCACTATGAAAGCACACAAGTACGGCAACGACGTGGATACAGACGTCATCATCCCGGCGCGGCACCTCAACACATCCGTGCCGGAGGAACTGGCGGCGCACTGCATGGAGGATATCGACCCCGCTTTCGCCGCCCGTGTCCAGTGCGGCGACATTCTTGTCGCCGGGCGCAACTTCGGCTGCGGTTCTTCGCGCGAACACGCCCCCATCGCAATCAAGGCGAGCGGAATCTCGTGCGTCATCGCGGAAACCTTCGCACGCATCTTCTACCGGAACGCGCTCAACATCGGCCTCCCCATATTGGAGTGCCCCGCCGCCGCGAACGCCATATCCGCCGGCGACGAGGTGACGGTCAATCTTGAAACGGGCGAAATCACGGACCATACCACGGGGCAGACGTTTCACGCGGAACCGTTCCCTCCCTTCATGATGGAACTGATCGCCGCAGGCGGTCTTGCCGCATACCTGAAAGGAACGAGAAAATGAAGGCGAACCTAGTCCTGCTTCCAGGCGACGGCGTCGGGCCTGAGATCGTCGCGGAGGCGGCCAAGGTACTCAAGGCCGTCGCAACGCGGTTCGGGCACGACTTCGAGATGACCGAGCATCCCGTCGGCGGCGCGGCGCATGATTTGTGCGGGGACTGCCTACCCGATGCGACGCTCACCGCGTGCAAGGCGGCGGACGCGATTCTCCTTGGCGCGGTGGGCGGTCCGAAATGGGACACGCTGCCGCCGGAGAAGCGTCCCGAACGGCGTGCCCTTCTCACGCTCCGCTCCGAGCTCGGGCTCTTCGCGAACCTTCGCCCGGCAAAGGTGTGGGATGCGCTGAAAGGCGCAAGCCCGCTGAAAGACGAAATCGTGGCCAGGGGCATCGACATCCTGATCGTGCGCGAACTGACGGGTGGCGCGTACTTCGGCGAGAAAGGCCGATCCGCCGACAGGACATCCGCCTACGACGTGACGCCGTATTCGACGCACGAGATCGAGCGCGTCGCGCGCATCGCGTTCGACGCGGCCCGACGCCGCCACGGTAGGGCGGTCGCCTCGCGACCGCCGAAGGTCACGAGCGTGGACAAGGCGAACGTCCTTGAAACGTCACGGCTGTGGCGCGAAACGGTGACGGCGCTGCACGCGGCCGAATACGCGGACGTGGAACTTGAACACATGTACATCGACAACGCGGCGATGCAGCTCGTGCGCGATCCGGCGCGCTTCGACGTGATCCTCACCGAAAACATGTTCGGCGACATACTGTCCGACGAGGCGTCTCAGATCACGGGCTCAATCGGAATGCTGCCGTCGGCGTCGCTGGGTGCGGCCCAAGGAGGCTTGTACGAGCCTATCCACGGCTCCGCGCCAGACATCGCGGGGAAAGGAATCGCCAATCCCCTGGCGACCATTCTCTCAGCCGCCCTGATGCTGCGCCATGCGTTCGGGCTTGCCTCCGAGGCGGACGCCGTCGAACAAGCCGTGTCGGACGTGCTTGCATCCGGTGTCCGCACCGCCGACATCACCTCACCATCCGGCGCTTCCTCTGCCGTCTCCACGTCCGAGATGGGCGATGCAATCCAGGCCGCGCTTTCAGGCCTTTGATTTCGACGAACGCGGCGCGGCGGCATGTCGGATTTTCAGCGCCGCTTCCACAAGGCCGATGAAGAGCGGGTGGGGAGCCGTCGGGCGTGACTTGAACTCTGGATGGAACTGTCCGGCAATGAAGTACGGGTGGTTTGTCTGCGGCAGCTCGACGATTTCCACGAGCTTGCCATCCGGCGAAACGCCGGAGACCACCAGCCCGGCCGCGACAAGCGCGGCCCTCCCGTCGCTGTCGTACGCCAGCTCGTAGCGGTGGCGGTGCCGCTCGGAGATAATGGTAGAACGCGCTGCCAGCGCGTTCTCTTGAGCCGGAACGGGCTGGCAGCCCGTTCTACTATACAGTTTCGCAGCGAGGGAGCCTTTCTTCAGCACGCACGGGTAGGCGCCGAGGCGCATCGTACCTCCCTTCTGCGTGACGCCGCGTTGTTCCTCCATGAGGTCGATCACGGGGTGCGTCGTGCGTTCATCGAACTCGGTGGAGTTGGCATCCTGCCAGCCAAGCACATCGCGGGCGTACTCAATCACCGTGCATTGCATGCCGAGGCAAATGCCGAGGAAGGGGATCTTGTGCTCGCGGGCGTATTTGATCGCGGCGATCTTGCCCTCGACGCCCCGCGCCCCGAACCCTCCCGGTACCAAGATGCCGTCGATTTCGGCAAGAGATTTTTTTAGCCGTGTAGAACATGTAGAAACATGTAGATTCTTACAACCTTCCTTTTCTACACGTTCTACATGTTCTACACGGTTAATTCGACTTCTGTTATTTTCATATTCCTCCGCCTCGATTGGCACCACCTCCACCTTGCAGTCGTTCGCCATGCCCGCGTGCTGGAGCGCCTCGTGGATCGACTTGTAGGCGTCGCGGATCGTGATGTACTTTCCGACGAGGGCGATACGGCAATGTTTCTTCGGTTGCGTGGCCTTTTTGACGAGCGTATCCCACACCGTGTGCTTGACGGGCCAGATGTCGAGGTGGAGCTGACGCAGCACCTGCTCGTCGAGTCCCTGCTTGCGGAGTTCGCGCGGCACGGCGTAAACAGAATCCGTCACGTCCTGCTCCTCGATCACGCACTCGCGCTTCACGTTGCAGAAAAGTGCGAGCTTCTGCTTATGCTCTTCCGGTATCGGCATCTCGGTGCGGCAGACGAGGATGTCGGGGATAATGCCGATGTTGCGGAGCATCCCCACGGAATGCTGCGACGGCTTGGTCTTCAGCTCGCCCGCCGCCTTGAGGTAGGGAACGAGCGTAAGATGCACGAAACACGTGTTTTCGGCGCCCTCCTCGAAGCGGAACTGACGCGCCGCCTCGAGGAATGGCAGACTTTCGATATCGCCCGATACGCCGCCGATCTCACAGAGGACGATGTCGCAATCATGTTCTCCCGCGCTGCGAATCGCCGCCTTGATTTCGTCCGTGATGTGAGGAACGACCTGCACCGTGCCGCCGAGGTACCCGCCTGCGCGTTCGCGCGCGAGGACGGCGGAGTAGATGCGGCCAGAAGTGTAGTTACTTGCCTTCGTGCACGTAACGCCCGCAAAGCGCTCGTAGTGCCCGAGGTCGAGGTCCGTCTCCGCGCCGTCGTCCGTCACGAACACCTCGCCATGCTGGTACGGCGACATCGTGCCGGGATCGACGTTGAGATAGGGGTCCAGCTTCTGCATGAAGACCTTGTACCCGCGCGACTTCAGAAGGAGCGCGAGCGACGCGCTCGTAACCCCCTTGCCTAGGGAACTCACCACCCCGCCGGTGATGAACACGTATTTGACTTGCTTTTTCATTTTGTTTTATTCGCCACAAAGATCACAGAGATCACAAAGTTGTGTCACCTGTCTTTGTGCCCTTTGTGTTCTTTGTGGCTAAAATCATTTCTTTGAATTGCTTGAAGAGGTAGTTTGAGTCGTGCGGGCCAGGGCAGGACTCGGGATGGTACTGCACCGAGAAGGCCGGCAGTGTCTTGTGCCGGATGCCCTCGATGGATCCATCGTTGAGATTCACATGAGTGACCTCCAGGCAATCTGGTACGGACTCCGGCACCACGGCGAAGTTGTGGTTCTGGCTCGTGATCTCCACCTTGCCCGTTGCAAGGTTCTTCACTGGATGGTTGCAGCCGTGGTGCCCGAACTTGAGCCGCGCCGTCTTTGCGCCACATGCGAGCGCGAGCAGCTGATGCCCGAGGCAGATGCCCATAATTGGAAGTGGGTGAGTGGGTGAGTTGTGAGTGGGTGGGTGTTCAACTCCTCCACTCCTCCACTCTAAACTCATCAACCTTCTAATGTTTTCGATGGCGTAGGTGACGGCGGCGGGGTCGGCGGGGCCGTTGGAAAGGAACACGCCGTCTGGCTTGAGAACCAGCACATCTTCTGCGGAAGTCTTGGCGGGCACCACGGTCACGCGTGCCCACGATGCGAGCGAGCGTAGGATATTGGTTTTCACGCCGAAGTCGTAGCAGACGATGTGGAATGTTGCCAGTGTGGAAATGTTGCCAATTCCATTGTTGCCATTTTCCAATGAGTGTGCGGAGCCATTGGAACTTGGAATTGGGCTTGGCAACACTTTCACATTGGCAACATTAAACTCATACGGCTCCTTGCATGTTACTTTGGCGGCGTAGTCCTGCCCATCAAGGCCCTCCCATGCGCGTGCCTTTGCGATGGCCTCAACTTCCCATTCCCCATTCCCCATTCCCCGTTCCCCATTCCCCATTCCCCGTTCCCCAACCCACAGATAGCCTTTCCTATTGCCGTGCTCGCGGATGTGCAGTGTAAGCGCCCGCGTATCCACGCCGTAGATGCCCGGCACGCCGTTCTCCTTCAAGTAGTCATCGAGGCTCTTTTCGCTGCGCCAGTTGCTGGGCTCGGTCAGGTCGCCGATTACGAGCCCTGATAGAAAAAGAGCGCGGCTTTCCGTGTCCGCGCTGTTGATTCCGTAGTTGCCGACTTCGGCGGTAGTGAGGGTGACGAACTGTCCTGCGTAGGACGGATCGGTCAGGATTTCCTGGTAGCCACTCATGCCGGTGTTGAACACGACCTCGCCGAGCGCGTCCTTCTTCGCGCCGAACGCGACGCCGTGGAACACCGTTCCGTCATCCAACGCGAGAAACGCCTTCCGCTCCCGCTCTGCTTTCCACTTTTCTTCGTAATTCATAAGTATTTCTCCTATCAACTAGTCACTAACAACTAGCCGCTAATATGATCTTTCGCTATTATGCTTGAGGTAGTTTTCGAGTGCCGTGTGTAGCACCTTGTACCCACCGGGCGTGGGATAGTCGCCGGTGAAGTACCAGTCGCCGATTTCGTGGTTCGTGGTTAGTGACTCGTGGTTCGTTGTTGAGGCAAGAGACCGGTTTTTCGAAGTCTGATGTCCGAAATCTGTTGTCAGGCACTTCCGCAGATTTTCCACTGTCTGGTAAACAACCTTCACCTCGGCCTTCATGCCGGGCGGCGTAAGGAGGCGCGCGATCTCGGCCGCATGTTGTTCCTCGGTAAAGCGGGCATAGAGGGGTGCGAGCGGGTTGAAGAATTTTGTCCGTGTAGAAACATGTAACTGTTTGGATTCATTAAGTGCGTCGATCAATTCCCGTTCCCCGTTCCCAATTCCCCGTTCCCCATTCAACAGGTTCACGAGGGCTCGGAAGGCGATGAGTTCATCCAAAGTGGACATGTCGATGCCGTAGCAATCGGGATAGCGTATGGGCGGCGCGGACGAGGCGATGACGATACGCTTCGGTTCCAGCCGGTCAAGCATCGGGAGAATGGCGTTTTTCATCGTGTTGCCGCGCACGATGGAATCGTCGAGGACGACGAGCGTATCGAGGCCGGGACGCACGAGTCCGTAGGTTACGTCGTAGATGTGCTTGTAGAACTCGCGGCGTGCGGCGGCATCGGCGATGAAGGTGCGGAACTTCGCGTCCTTCACGATGACCTCCCCAAAGCGGGGGATCATATCACGCAGAGGCGCTGAGAGGCTGAGGCGCTGAGAAAAATCTGTAAAGTCTCCGCACCTCTGCCTCTCTGCGCCTCTGCGTGAAATAAGATGAAATATTCTTTCCAACAATCCATGGAAGGCGATGCGGGCGGAGTTAGGGATGTAGCTGAAGAAAATCTCAGAGAGATCGGCTTCAGCCGATTTGAGGATTTGCGGCAGGAGTGCCGCGCCAAGGGCCTTGCGTTCGCGGTGGATCGCGGCATCGTTGGCGCGCGAGAAGTAGATGCGCTCGAAGGAGCAGGGGCGGGGTTGGTTTTTGATGGCCGAACTGAGTTCGGCCATCTGGACTTCGCCAGATGGAGAGATGATGAGCGCCTGGCCGGAAGGCAACTCCTTCACGGCTTCAGGCGGCACATCGAAGGCAGCCTGGATGGCGGGGCGTTCGCTCGCCACGGACACCACATCGTCGCTTATGTAGTAGAAGCCGGGGCGGATGCCATGCGGATCGCGCGTGGCGAATGCCCAGCCGTCCCCCGTCGCACCGCAGAGCGTCCACGCTCCATCCGCATTGGCAAGCGCCTTGGAAAGTGCTACGGCTATAGGAGGATTTTTGACTTCAGACTTCTGACTTCCGACATCGGAGCCGCACCGAAATCCGAAGTCTGAAGTCTGAAGTTCTACCCTCCCCAACTCGTGGGCGATCAGTTCGCAGACGAGGTAGCCGTCGGCCTTGCTCGTGGGGAAGGAACCATGCCGACTGTAATCCTCGAAAAGCTCGTGGGCGTTCGTGAGGTTGAAGTTGCCGGCGAGAAGAAGCGTGTGTTCCAGTTCGCTCGCCTCGTGTACGAACGGGTGGCAAAACGCCACCTCGTTCTTCCCGAAGGTGGCGTAGCGCAGATGCCCGAGGAAGATTTTCTCGACTTCAGACTTCGGACTTCGGACTTCAGTTACAGAAGTCTGATGTCCGATGTCCGAAGTCCTATCCCATTTCCTTCTCGCAATCGCTCCAAGTACATCCACGAGGGGCGTGGCGGAGGCGGACTTGGCAATCCAGTACGGCTCCTCGCCGGGGACGGGGCGGGCGCGAAGGATCGACGCGCCCGCCCCGTCCTGACCACGGTTGTGCTGCTTCTCCATGAGAAGTGAAAGTTTCGTCCCTCCGAAATCGCCCGCAGCGCATGGTGGTCTGCGCAAGACCACCATCGCCACGGCGCATTCATGTTTGATTTCTTCGGACATGCCACTAACCACAAGTCACTAACCACTAATACAAAAACAACATATCGCGGTACTTCGGAAGCGGCCAGCGAGTGGCCGAGACCCGCTTCTCCAGCGCATCCACCGTCGTGCGCATGGACCGCATTGAGGCGAGTATCGCGGCATCGTCGCTACCTCCGAGGGCGCTTTCGAGTTCGATGATGCCGGCCCTGAGCGCATCAAGTCCAGAGCCCAGTTCCACAACGCTTTCGCGCAGTGCAGTCGTTCCGGACGATACACCGACCTTGTCCGCTATGTTGAACGCCTTCATCGTCTCGATGTACTCCGCCTTCACGGCGGGGAACACCATCTCGCTTGCGATATCGCGTGCGCACGCGCCCTCGATGCGGATCTTCTTCGAGTACTCCTCAAGGAATATCTCGTAGCGGCTTGTCAGCTCGCGCTTCGTCATCACGCCGTACTTCTCAAAGAGCGCAGCGTTCTCCTTCTTCGTGAGCGCAGCGAGGGCGGACGGTGTATCCGGCGCGTTGGGCAATCCCCTCTTCGCCGCCTCTTCGGGCCATTCCGCCTCGTAGCCGTTGCCGTTGAACACGACGCGCTTGTGTTCCTTGAGCGAGGACTGAAGTATCTTCTGCAGCGCGTTGTGGAACGCGGCTGTGTGCTCGCCCGGTTTCGCCTTGCCGGCGACTTTCGCAGCCTCAAGCTCTCCGGCGATGCGATCCACGGACTCGGCGACGATGGTATTGAGAACCGTCATCGGCCCCGAGCAGCACACGCTCGACCCCGGCGCGCGGAACTCGAACTTGTTGCCGGTGAACGCGAACGGCGATGTGCGGTTGCGGTCTGTCGCGTCCTTGGGAATTACGGGAAGCGTATCAACTCCTATCTTCATCGCGCCGCCGCTCTTTGACTTCGCGCCACCGCCCTTCTCAAGCCTGTCAAGGACATCCGCGAGCTGATCGCCTACGTAAATGGAAATCACTGCCGGCGGCGCTTCGTTCGCACCAAGGCGGTGGTCGTTGCCCGCTCCCGCCACGGACGCGCGGAGAAGATCGGCGTGTTTGTCAACGGCCTCGATTATCGCGCAAAGCATCGTGAGGAACACCGCGTTTTCGCTGGGGTTCGTGCCTGGGTCGAGTAGGTTCTTTCCACCGTATGCGACGGACCAGTTGTTGTGCTTGCCGGAACCGTTTACGCCCGCGTACGGCTTCTCATGCAAGAGGCACTTGAGACCGTGTTTCTCCGCTACATTGCGCAATGTATCCATCACGATCATGTTGTGGTCGCTTGCGAGGTTCAGTTCCTCGAACTGCGGCGCAAGCTCGAACTGTGCGGGGGCGACCTCGTTGTGGCGCGTCTTCGCCGGGATTCCGAGCTTCCACAACTCGCGTTCGACATCGTTCATGAAGGAAAGCACGCGGTCGGGGATCGTGCCGAAGTAGTGGTCTTCAAGCTGCTGTCCCTTCGCGGACGGTGCACCGAAAAGCGTACGGCCGGTCAGCACGAGGTCGGGACGCTTCTTCCAGTATTCCTTGTCGATGAGGAAGTATTCCTGCTCCGCGCCGAGCGTGCAGCCCGTGTGCGCGTCCTCGCGCCCGAAGAGCTTCATCAACCGCTTCAGAGATTTATCAAGTGCCTGCATGGAACGGAGAAGAGGCGTCTTCTTGTCGAGCGACTCACCAGTGTACGCGCAGAACGCCGTTGGAATGCAAAGGGTTGCACCGTTTGAGTGGCGCTTTATGAACGCTGGGCTTGTGGGATCCCATGCCGTATAGCCGCGCGCCTCGAACGTGGAGCGGATGCCGCCAGAAGGAAACGACGAGGCATCCGGCTCGCCCACGATGAGGTTCTTGCCAGAGAAGAGCATAATCGGTTCGCCATCCTTGATCTCCAGAAACGAATCGTGTTTCTCTGCGGTGGAACCGGTCATCGGCAGGAACCAGTGCGTGTAGTGCGTCGCGCCGCGATCCATCGCCCAGTGGCGTATGCCGTGCGCCACCTCGCCCGCGATAGATGGGTCGAGTGGCTTACCCTCCCTGATCGTGGCCTGAAGCTTCTTCGCAGTGTCCTTGCTCAAGTACGTCCGTATAGCCTCCTCGCCGAACACGTCGGCGCCGAAGTCGGTTGCAGCCTTTGTCTCTTCTGTCATGTCTTGTTTTCCTTTCTATTGGGCGCGCTTGTCGCGACCGTTTAACGCAAATCACCTTAGCACAACCCGTGCCAACGCACAAACAAGGGGTAGCATAGCGCAATCCTTACATATCGGTGTAATCGCAGCGCCAATGGCATTACACAAAATGTAATGCACGGTGCGTTTTGCACACGATTCACAATTGGCACGGCTTGTGCTAAGAGCTTTCTGTCGCCGCGATGGACGCGGCAACAAGAAAGGAAAGATGAAACTGATCATAGCATACATCCAACCGGAAAGGTTGAATGCAGTTAAGCAGGCGTTGTTCGCCCGCGAGATATACAAGATGTCCGTCACCAACGCGCTCGGGTGCGGGAAGCAGGGAGGTTACCTCCATCTCTATCGCGGCGCGGTAGAGGAAGTGACGCTCCATAAGAAGATGCGCCTTGCAATCGGCGTCAACGACGACTACATCGAGAAGACGATTGAGGCCATCATAGAAGGCGCGCGCACGGGCGACATCGGCGACGGAAAGATTTTCGTACTGCCAATGGATGAGTGCGTACGCATCCGCACCGGCGAACGCGGACCCAGCGCAATTGGATAACGAAAGGGAAACCAAATGACACCTGAAATCACAGCACCCGCAGTGCAAACCAACCTCAACGTTGTCTGGACGCTCATCGCGGCCATTCTCGTATTCATGATGCAAGCGGGCTTCGCACTCGTCGAGACGGGCTTCACCCGCGCCAAGAACGCGGCGAACATCATGATGAAGAACCTCATGGACTTCGCCGCCGGCTCGCTCGCATTCTACATCCTCGGCGCCGCGCTGATGTTTGGCGCCACGAAGGCGGCGGGATGGTTCGGCTGGGGTGGTCTCGGCATGCCAACCCTTGCCAACGGCGAGGGCGCGTGGGACTGGACGTTCCTCTTCTTCCAGACCATGTTCGCCGCGACGGCCGCGACAATCGTCTCCGGCGCGGTCGCCGAGCGCATCGAGTTCAAGAGCTACCTCATCTACTCTGTTCTCATCTCGGCGATCGTCTATCCCGTGAGTGGACACTGGATGTGGGGCGGACTCGCGGGCGAAGCGTCGCAGGGCTGGCTTGAGAAGCTCGGTTTCCACGACTTCGCCGGTTCCACGGTCGTCCACTCCGTCGGCGGCTGGATCGCACTCGCAGGTGCCATCGCACTCGGGCCGCGCATCGGCAAGTACCGCCACGACGGTAAGGCGAACCCGATTCCCGGACACTCGCTCGTCCTCGGCACGCTCGGCGTGTTCCTCCTGTGGATCGGCTGGTTCGGGTTCAACCCCGGCAGCTACACGGCCGGCGTCGGCTCCATCGGACGCGTCGCCATGACCACGAATCTCGCCGCCTGCGCCGGCACGATCGCCGCGCTCGTCACGGCATGGATCATCATGGGCAAGCCCGACCTCACGATGGCGCTCAACGGCTCGCTCGCGGGACTCGTCGCGATCACTGCGCCCTGCGATCTCGTGACGGCGAACGCCTCGATCGTCATCGGACTCGTCGCCGGCGTGTTCGTAGTCCTCTCCGTGTTCGCGCTCGACCGTGTCCACATCGACGATCCCGTCGGTGCGGTATCGGTCCACTGCGTGAACGGCGTGTGGGGCACGCTCGCCGTTGGACTCTTCGCCGCGCCGACAACGTACGGCTACGGCAACGAGCTTGCGGGACTCTTCTACGGCGGCGGATTCAAGTTCCTTGGCGTCCAGCTCCTCGGCGCTGGCGCAACGGCCATCTGGGCGTTCAGCATGGGCGCGGGCATCTTCTTCGCGCTCAAGAAGTTCGGCATTCTCCGCGTATCGCCGAAGACCGAGCTAAAGGGCCTCGACCTCGTCGAACACGGACAAGACGCCTACGCCTCGTTCCAATTCTTCAGCAACACCTGAGAAATGTTGCCAATATTGCCAATGTTGCCAGTTTCAATTACCAATACCAATTGGAAATTGGCAACATTGGAACTGGCAACACTTCCACATTGGCAACATTACCCAACCATTAAACCTTGAACAAACTCCAATGAAAACGATAACCTCTCTTCTCACTTCTGCAGCACTCGCTTTCTCCGCCGGTGCCGCGGAGACAAATGAACTCGAGACAGTCGATAGCGGTGGCCTGAAAATCGAGGCGTCCATGGCCGTACTGAGCGACTATGTCTGGCGCGGAATGATCTGCAACGGCAATCCCGTCTGGCAGCCGTCGGTCACGCTCGGCTACGATGCGGGCGACCTCGGTGCCGTCTCGGCAAATGTCTGGCAGAGTTACGATCTCACGCACAAGCGCGGCACGGCCACGAACAGCCGCCGGTCGTGCGGATTGCAGGAAATCGACTACACGCTCGCCTACGCCAACTCAATCGGTCCCGTGGGACTTGAGGCCGGTCACGTCTGGTACACCTTCCCGAACAACAACGGGCACAGCGACCAGGAACTCTACGCGACAGCCTCGTACAAGAACGGCATCGCGACGCCCTCCGCGTCCGCCTATTGGAACT
Organism: uncultured bacterium; assembly: GCA_902779865.1. Taxonomy (GTDB): domain Bacteria; phylum Verrucomicrobiota; class Kiritimatiellia; order RFP12; family UBA1067; genus RUG572. The sequence continues at coordinate 5,589 of CACZDG010000053.1, read as the reverse complement.
ATTCCGACTCGGCGGAAACAGACGTCTCCGCTGTTTACTTCTCATTCGGGCTTTCCCGTGACTTCAACCCGATTGACAAGCTGACCCTAACGCCGAAGGCGTTACTGGGATTTGGCGACCATGCCTATACGGACTCGTCCGGTGGCACGGAGCTGACCGACCAGACCATCGGTCTTTCAGCTAGCTACGCGATCACTGAGTGGTTCTCCGTTGGCGCGCAGATCAACTACACATGGACGCGGCAAGCACCAGATTCTCTGGGGCGGCGTCAACGCAACGATTTCTTTCTAGCCAAAGAAAATCCTGGCCTGCGGCGGCGGTTTTCGTATTTGCACCGTCCGCCGCAGGCCTTAACTTCAGTTGACAAATCCGAACCATGGAAGGATTCTACAGAATCGCAGCTGCGACGCCACGTCTCCACTTGGGCGATCCGGCGTCGAACGTGAAGGAACTTGTGCGGCTCGCAAAGGACGCCGCCAAAGACGGCGTGTCGGCAATCGTATTCCCAGAGTTGTGCCTGACTGGCTACACTTGCGGCGACATGTTCTTCCGAGACGAGCTCCTCGCCGCAGCATCTGCAGCGGCGAAGACCTTCGCCGCGAAAACAGTGAATCTGCCGCTCGTCTCCATTGTCGGCCTGCCGGTCGCGGAAGGACCCGCCATCTACAACGCGGCGGCCATTGTCCACGGCGGCAAGATCGCGGGCATCGTCCGCAAGCGCGCCCTGCCGAATTACGGCGAATACTACGAGCGGCGGCAGTTCACGCCGGCACCCGCCGACGAACCTCTTTCCATTTTTGACGTTGGAGGATTCAGGCTCGGCGTTGAGATATGCGAAGATCTCTGGACGCCCGTTCCGCCGAGTTCGCTGATGGCGGAAGGCGGCATCGACGTGGTGTTTAACCTCTCCGCCAGTACGGACTTCCTCGGCAAGTCTCAGAAGCGTCAGTCGCTAGTCGAGCAGCAAAGCCTGCGGTTGGGGTGCGCCTACGCGATGGCGTGCGCCGGCTCGGGCGAGTCGAGCTCCGATGCGGTTTACGGCGGATGTCCCGTCATTGCAATGGAAGGACGGACAGTTGCCACGGGCAAGTTGTTCAACGGTGCACCGCAGATTATCACGGCGGACGTCGACGTCGCCGCCGCGCGGCACCGCAGGAGAAGCACGTCGTCCGTATATTGCTCGCATTCCGTTCCCGGCGTCCACCGACAGCTAGTTACCCTCACCGCCAAGTTGCCCACAGCAACGCCATCCGCCGTCTCACGCTCGCCATTCCTTGACGAATACGGTGAAGACCGCTGGTGGCGGAAGCTACTCGACATCCAATCGGCTGGACTCGCGCGGCGGATGGCAAGCGCCACCATCGGACGACTCGTCGTCGGCGTGTCCGGCGGCGCGGACTCCGCGCTCGCACTTCTGGGCGCTTCGGCGGCGCTCGACAAGCTGGGGCTTAAGCGTGACAACCTCCTCGCCGTCGTCATGCCAGGCTTCGGCTCAACGAAGACCACACAGGACCGGGCCGTAAAGCTGGCGGAAGCCGTCGGCGCGGACATACGTGTAGTGGACATCCGCGAATCGTGCCGCAAACACCTCTCCGACATTGGACACGTCAAGGGCGTCCACGATATTGCGTACGAAAACGCGCAAGCGCGGGAGCGGACGCAGGTCCTGATGGACATCGCGAACATGGAGAGCGCGCTGGTTGTCGGCACGGGCGACCTCTCCGAGATCGCGCTCGGCTGGAACACCTACAACGGCGACCACATGAGCATGTACCAGATCAACTCCTCCGTTCCGAAGACGATGGTCCTCGCTGCCCTGCGCATGGTTGCAAGCGAGTCGAAAGAACCACTCGACGACTTACTCCGCCGGATAGCCACCGCACCAATCACCCCCGAACTTCTCCCCGACGCTGCCGCGAACGACTCGGAGGCGCGCCTCGGACCGTACGAACTCCACGACTTCTTCCTCTTCCATTATCTGATGGACGGGGCTTCGGCGGACAAGTTGCGCGAATTAGCGCGGATTGCATTTGCCGGCGAACATTCGCGCGAAGAAGTCGATGACACGCTCGCCAAGTTCATCAGACGGTTCCGCGCCGCTCAGTATAAGCGCAACTGCGTCCCCGACGGCCCGAAAATCACGCTTTCCCTCTCCCCTCGCGCCGATTGGAGGATGCCAAGCGACATGTGATGCAGTTTTGGGCGTCCCGTGGTAAACTATCCGCCGTGCTGACACCCTACATAGTCGGGTGCATAGCCTTCATCATCAAGCCTGGACCGGACTTGATGTGTACGCTCGCGACGGCCCTGTCCGACGGCAAGGCCCGCGCCTCCACGCTGATGGCCGGGCTTGTGCTCGGCTGCTGGCTGTGGATCTGGCTTCTGGCGGCGGGCGTCGAGTCGTTCTTCACGTCCCACCCTACGGTGATGACGGCGATCCAGCTCGTCGGCGTCGCCTACATCGGCTATTTGGCGTTCGGCTCGTTCAAGGAGGCGTGGGCGTTCGGCACGGACGCGTGCATCTTTTTCGCGCTGAAGAAGTTCGGCATCCTCCGCGTCTCGCCGAAGACCGAGCTGAAGGGCCTCGACCTCGTCGAACACGGACAAGACGCCTACGCCTCCTTCCAGTTCTTCAGCAACATCTGAATTCAATGTCCTGCGGCGGCGGTTTTCGTATTTGCACCGTCGCCGCAGGCCTTGCTGCATCGGCGATGAAAAAACATTTCTATCCAGATGTCGGTTGCAAACTGCGGGAAGATGGTATATAATACGCGCCGTTCGAGGGCATGGTGTCCTTGGGCGGAATCTGGAACGAAACGACATGGCGAAGCGTATGCATAGCGAAACGCACAAAGCGGTCAAGACCGTCGCCCGAAAGGCGAGGGCGGGGCGTTCTGCATACGTGATGGATCCGGAGTGCCTTGCCTTGCTCGAAGACTTCCGGCTCATGGACGACGACTTCATGTCGAAGTGCCTCGAGAACGCGCCGGAGTGCATAGAGCTGATGCTGCGGATCATACTCGGCAAGAAGGACTTGAAGGTCGTCAAGTCGCAGACCGAGTACCCGATCAAGAGCCTTCAGGGGCGCGGCGTTCGTTTCGACGTGTTCGCAAGGGATTCCAAAGGCAGGGAATACGACATAGAGATTCAGCGTTCCGACCACGGCGCGGAGCCGAGGCGGGCGCGATACAACTCCGCGCTGATGGACGCGAATGCGCTTGATTCCGGCGAGGACTTTGGAGAGTTGCGCGACGCTTACGTCATCTTCATCACCGAGAATGACGTGATGAAACGCGGACAGGAATTGTATTCGTATGTGCGGACGGAAGAGCATAACGGCGACAGGCTGCATGACGGAACGCACATCGTCTATGTAAACGGCGCGACGCGAAGCGAGACCGAGATAGGCAAGTTGGTGCATGATTTGCTTTGCCGCGACGCGGCGAAGATGCATTTTGACGTTCTCAAAAAGAGAGTCAGTCAATTCAAGAATTCAGAAGAAGGGAGGCGCTATATGTGCAAGGCAATGGAAGAGTTTGGAAATCGTCGCGAGGCGCGCGGCAAGCGCGAGACAATGCTCGCGACGGCGAAGCGGATGCTGAAGGACGGCATCCTTGCGTTGAAGGACATTGCAAGGTATTCCGGCCTCACGCTTGCGCAGGTCAAGAAACTTCAGGCGGAAATGGCGTAAGAAAAAAACACGATTTTCCCGCAAAGGTAGGGATATATGATATAATTAACCCGTCTTTGCTTGAGGGTAGTGTATCCTTGGGCGAAAAAATGTAATGAAACGATATGACGAGACGTATGCATAACGAGGCACGAAAAGCGGTTAAGACCGTCGCCCGAAAGGCGAGGGCTGGGCGGTCTGCATACGTGATGGATCCGGAGTGCCTTGCCTTGCTCGAAGATTTCCGGCTCATGGACGACGACTTCATGTCAAAATGCCTTGAGAACGCGCCGGAGTGCATCGAGCTGATGCTGCGAATCATCCTAAGCAAGAAGGACTTGAAAGTCGTCACGTCCCAGACCGAATACCCGATCAAGAGTCTTCAGGGGCGCGGCGTTCGTTTCGATGTGTTCGCAAGGGATTCCAGAGGCAGGGAATACGACATCGAAATCCAGCGTTCCGACCACGGCGCGGAGCCGAGGAGGGCGCGGTACAACTCCGCGCTGATGGACGCGAACGCGCTTGATTCCGGCGAGGACTTCGGTGCGCTGCGCGACACTTACGTCATCTTCATCACCGAGAATGACGTGATGAAACGCGGACAGGAATTGTATGTCTATGATCGAACAGAGCGAGCGTCTGGTGACAGCCTAAACGACGGGACGCACATCGTCTATGTAAACGGCGCGACGCGAAGCGAGACCGAGATAGGCAAGTTGGTGCATGATCTGCTTTGCCGCGACGCGGCGAAGATGCATTTCGACGTTCTCAAGAGGCAAGTTAGCAAGTTCAAGAATTCAGAAGAAGGGAGGCGCTATATGTGCAAGGCAATGGAAGAGTTTGGAAATCGTCGCGAAGCTCGCGGCGAGGCCAAGGGCAAGCGCGAGACAATGCTTGCGACGGCGAAGCGGATGATCAAGAGCGGAATGCTCGCGCTCAAGGATGTCGCGAAGTTTTCCGGCCTCACGCTTGCGCAGGTCAAGAAACTTCAGGCGGAGATGGCGTGAGAAACACCATGACCGCCACCCTCCATAAAACCGTCCACAAACGCGCTAAAACGGCGCGTGTGCGCGCGTCTGCGCAGTCTTCGCCTCATAGACAAGACGGAGGCGAACCTCAAGCGCATTGAGAAGATCAGCGGACGCTTCATTTGCTTCACGCTGAACGAATGGCGGTACGCCACGCGAGCCGCAACGTGAGGAATTCTTATGAACGAGCGTAAGTATGTCGATCCAAAGGCCGATTTGACCTTCAAGAAGATTTTTGGCGAACACCCAGACTTGATCACAAGCCTGTTGAACGCGCTACTGCCCTTGCCCGAAGACGGCAAGATCGTCTCCATTGAATACCTTACGCCCGAGCTGGTGCCCGACGATCCGCTCCACAAGGACACCATCGTGGATGTCCGCTGCAAAGACCAGAACGACAGGCAGTTCATCGTGGAAATGCAGATGATCTGGTCGCCCGACTACAACCAGCGCGCGCTTTTCAACGCCGCCAAGGCGTACTCCCGAGAGCTTCCCATTGGCGGCGACTACCGCAACTTGAACACGGTCTATTCGCTTAACCTACTGAACGACAACCTCGCCCTTGACGCGAAGCAGTGGTATCACCATTACCAGGTGGCGCACAGCGAAATCAAGGGCGAGACGATAGACGGACTTCAGCTCATATTCGTGGAACTCAAGAAGTTCAAGCCGCAGACATGGCCTGAACGCAAGATGGCGGTATTGTGGCTTCGCTTCCTCACCGAGATTGACGGCACCATTCGCGACGCTCCGTCGGAACTGAAGGAGAACCCGGAAGTTCGCAAGGCGCTTGAAATGGTCGAGGCGTCCGCCCTCACTCCAGAGGAGAGGGCGAAGTACGACGGCTTTCAGGATTGGCTTTGCCGCGAACGCCGAAGGGCCAACGCCGAA